>NZ_JAFATE010000615.1 GCF_019244115.1 Bradyrhizobium sp. | reverse complement strand
GCAATTGCGATTCGGTCAATATCATGGTGATCGTTATCGCAACGCGCCCTGATTTGCGCGGATGAGTTTGCCATGGCCGACGAAGCATTTGCCCTATCGCCGATTTCCGCACGCGCGGCGCAGCCGAGCGAAGCGGATTATGACGCGATCCGCGACGCCTTCATGGAGACGTCGCGCGGCCGCTGGTTCCTCGGCGAATACGCCAAGCGCAACCGCAACGCCGACACCAGCATGGTGCTGGACGCGGTGGCCCGGATCGAGGACGCGCTCGCCGCGCAGCGGCAGCCGCCGCCTCCCGAAGACAAGCTTCCGGAAGCCTTGCAGGCGATCAGGAACGCCGTCGACCAGGCCGCCGCGTCGGCATCGACCGCGCTCGCCGGGCTCGCGATCGAGGACAATCTCGCGCCGGTCCGCAAGGGCGCGCGCATCATCAAGGAGATTTCCTGGCGCTGGCGCGAGATCGGCGCCGATTCGCGGATCTGCGACCTGATCGATTCGCAGCTCAGCGCGATCGAGGCGAGTTGCGGCCAGATCTGCGACATCGACCCCCGCCCTGAGGTCAGCGCCGCCTTCGACCTGATCCGCGACAGGATCGACGAGTTTGACGAAGCTGGCGACCAAGGCGGCGTAGATCCGCACGTGCCGGCACCCGTCGAGGAAGCTGCGGCCGCGGTGGCTGCTCCCATCGTGGCGGCGGAACCGGAGACGCCCGTCGCGATCGACGTGAGACCGGACGCGCCGACGCAAGACCCGAAGTTCGAGGCAAGCGAACCGGAGCTGATCCTGCCGGAAGCCATCGAGGCCGACGAGCCTATCGAAGCTCTGGCACGGGCGATCGACGCGGACACGGAGGCCGAAGCTGCCCCTGACAGCGCCGAGGTCGATGACGATGCGATCCTCGACATGGTCGCGATCGAAATGGCTGCGCCGGATGAGACCTCCGATCACGACTATTTCAGCGCCATCAACGACGCGGTCGGCACCGCGGCCCATCCGGTCGCGGACTTCGAAACGCTGGAAGCGCCTGCGCCGGTGGAACTGGCGCCGCGGCAGCCGCAGCCGGTTCAAGCCTCGTTCCAACCGCCCACCCCTGCCGCTGAGCCCGCGATCCAACCGTCGCTCGGCTCGACGCTGCTCGCGAGCGGTTTCCTGGAGCAGCAGCACGCGCCGGCGAACGATCCGCTCGTCCCGATCCGCCGCATGAGCCAGGCCGAGCGGATCGCATTCTTCTCGTAGCCTGGTCCTTCGCGACGTCGTTCGCAGCTTCCCCTCACGCCACGAGCTTGGCGAACAGGTCCGCATCGACATTGCCGCCGGACAGCACGATCGCGACGGTCTTGCCGCGGGCATCGATGTGGCCGGCGAGTAGCGCGGCGAGGCCGACCGCCCCGCCGGGTTCGACCACGAGCTTCAGCTCGCGATAGGCAAAGGCCACGGCGGTCGCGACCTCGGCATCCGTCGCGGTGACCCCGCCCGACAACAGGCGGCTGTTGATCGCAAAGGTGATCCTGCCCGGCATCTGCGCCATCAGCGCGTCGCAGATGGTGCGGCCATGGGCGTGATGCGCCTCGCGGTGACCGGCCCGCAGCGAGGCGGCGTGGTCGTCAAACCCCTCCGGCTCGGCGACGATGATTTTCGCCTGCGGAAAACGCGCCTTGACGGCGGTCGCAACGCCCGCGATCAACCCGCCGCCCGACGCCGGCGCAACGACGATGTCCGGCGCGAGGCCGCGCGCGGCCATGTCCTCGGCAATCTCGCGCCCCGCGGTGCCCTGCCCTGCGATGACATAGGCATCGTCATAGGGCGGCACGATGGTGGCGCCGCTTTTCGCCGCGATCTCGCCGGCAATGGCTTCGCGATCCTCGCGGTCACGGTCGTACAGAACGACCTCCGCGCCATAGGATTTTGTCCGCTCGCGCTTCAGGGCGGGCGCGTCCTTGGGCATCACGATGGTGGCCTGCATGTTGAGCAGTTTTGCCGCCGCGGCCACGCCCTGCGCGTGGTTGCCGGATGAAAACGCCACCACGCCGCCGGAACGTTTGCCCTCGGGTATGGACGAGAGCTTGTTGAAGGCGCCGCGGAACTTGAAGGAACCGGTCCGCTGCAGCATTTCCGGCTTCAAGAACACGTTTGCGCCGACCCGGTCGTTGAGAACGGGAAAACTGAGCAGCGGGGTGCGGACCGCAAAGGGTGCGACGACGCCCGCCGCTGCATCGATGTCGGCGGGGCCGATGGGGAGCGATGAGCTATCTGTCATTCATCAACTTTACCGCGCCCCGCGATGCCGGCGCAAGGGAGCCCAAACCGACCCAGATCACATCGCAACGACCGCTCGGGTGCGCTCAGGCCACGATGCGCGGATGTTCCGTCAGGACATGGGGCGCGCCGCGTTCCGGCGCAATGGCGGGAATCTCCGCCATGTGATCGACAAAGACCCTTGCGCAGGCCTCCCAGGTGTGCTGAGCGGCGAACGCCGTGCAGGCCTCGCGCCTGATCTGCAGCGCGCCAAAACAGGCGGCACGCAGATCCTCGCTCAGGACGCCGACCGGCGCCGAGCCGATGACGTCGCGGGGCCCGGCCACCGGAAAGGCCGCGACCGGCACGCCGCTCGCCAGCGCTTCCAGCAGTACGAGGCCGAACGTGTCGGTCCGGCTCGGAAACACAAAAACGTCCGCGGCCGCATAGACCTGCGCCAGCGCCTCGCCCTCCAGCGCGCCGAGGAAGACCGCGTCGGGATAGGCCTGCGCCAGCGCCTGGCGTGCCGGCCCGTCGCCGACGATGACCTTCGTGCCCGGCAGATCGAGATCGAGGAACGCCTCGAGGTTCTTCTCTACCGCCACGCGCCCGACACACAAGAACACCGGTTTTGGCTGGCAGAGGTCGCCCTCGCGCGGGTGAAACAGTTTTGTATCGACGCCGCGTGGCCACAGCACGATATTGCGGAAACCGCGCTCGCGCAGTTCGGCCGCCAGCGCCGGCGTCGCCGCCATCACCGCCTTGCTCGGCCCGTGGAACCAGCGCAGCGTCGCCCACACCCAGCCTTCAGGCACCGGCGCGCGCGCCGAGACGTAGTCGGGAAAACGGGTGTGAAAGCTGGTCGTGAACGGCAGGCCGTGCTTGCGGCAGTAGCGGCGGACCAAAACGCCGATCGGGCCTTCGGTGGCGATATGGATCGCGTCAGGCTCTGCCTCCGCGATCAGCCGCGCGATTTTTGCCGGGCGCGGCAGCGCGAGGCGGACGTCACGGTAGCTCGGCATGCCGACGGTGCGGAACGAGTCCGGGGTGATGAAGGAGAACTCGGGCCCGAGACGGCGCGCCGCCTCCGCCACCATGGTCAAGGTCCGCACCACCCCGTTGACTTGGGGATGCCAGGCGTCGGTTGCGACCAGGATGCGCATGCGCGTTCCGTCCGCGTCTCACGCTGCCGCGCGCGCGGCGACGCGCGGCGCTGGCGCAGGCGCGCGCAGCGGCTCGGTCCAGGTGATGATCTCGAACCGGCCGTCCTCATGTTCGGCGAGCGCGGTGCAGCTCTCGACCCAGTCGCCGCAGTTCATGTAGCGGATGTCGTGCTCGTCGCGGATGGTCGCATAGTGGATGTGGCCGCAGATCACGCCGTCAGCACCATGGCGGCGCGCTTCCGAGGCCAGCGCCGCTTCGAAGGCGCCGATATAGTTGACCGCGTTCTTGACCTTCAGCTTCGCCCATTGCGACAGCGACCAGTAGCGCTTGCCGAACATTTTTCGGAAGAAATTGACAAGCCGGTTCATCTGAATCGCGAACTCGTACGCCTTGTCGCCGAGATGGGCGAGCCAGCGCGCGTTCTGCACGACGAGATCGAAGATGTCGCCGTGGATCACGAGATAGCGGCGGCCGTCGGCGCCGAGATGGACGTAGTTCTCCACCACGTCGATGCCGCCGAAATGCGTGCCGTAATAGTTGCGCAAGAACTCGTCGTGGTTGCCGGGCACGTAGATGATCTTGGCGCCCTTGCGCGCCTTGCGCAGCATCTTCTGGACGAAGTCGTTGTGCGATTGCGGCCAGTGCCAGTACGATTTCAGCGCCCAGCCGTCGACGATGTCGCCGACCAGATAGATGGTGTCGGCATCGTGGCTACGCAGGAAATCGAGCAACCGGTCGGCTTGCGAGCCGCGGGCGCCCAGGTGAACGTCCGAAATAAACAGGGTACGAAAGCGCCGCTCCGGGCGCTCTTCACTTCCGTCACTTCCCATCCCGCGCACCTAACAGTTCCACATGACAGATCGATGACTGGACCGCCGCTCGTCCCCAACGTGTCCACCTTCGACGCCCCTTCGCGATGAGCCGACAAAACCTGCGCACCGCCGAGTTCCCCGACATCGCTTCGCCGATCAGCCCGCTGGTCGCGCCAGACGGTCGAATCAACGATTTCACCCTCCTCGCGGATAGCAGCGCGTTACGACAATCAGGCGACATCAGGCGGACGGCGGTGGGGAAGACGGGCAAGCCGGATTGTTCTCGTGCCGCCATTTCCACCGGGGTCGTCGCCCGGCTTGACCGGGCGACCCAGTATTCCAGAGACAGCAGTGCTGGAGCCAAGGAGCCGCGGCCTACTGGATCGCCCGATCAAGTCGGGCGATGACAGGCTGAGAGCATGGAACGGATCCGCCAGACATGCATCAGCAGTCTCGCGGCGCATTGCGTCCGAGCTGTGCGTCATGTTCGCCCCATCGAAAGTGAGAGGGCGCAGGGAATGCCGGGTGAAGGCCTCACCCATGGCCCGCCAGCAACAAGAAAAGCTGGCGGCAGACACCACAGGTTCAGCCGATCATCACCGGCATTCCCTGCGCGATGGTTTTAACGCTTATAGCGCGCTCTCCCTGGGAACCGGGCTTTATTGCTCCCATCGCCCGCGAGATCATCATCTCACGAGCTTGGCCTCAGCGTCG
>NZ_JAFATE010000551.1 GCF_019244115.1 Bradyrhizobium sp. | reverse complement strand
TATCACGCCGACAGCCACGTCCATTTACTTGCGTTTATGCGCGCTTCGCTCGCAACGTGTATGATTTGTGTACTTGCAAATAGCGATGCGGGTCTCATGGAAACAGTAGTCAGCAAAAAGAGGCGAAGGCGGTTCAAGCAAACGCTGCCGCTCGGAGAGCGTCTCCTCATGGCGGCCAGTCTGGCGCGCGATGCAGCAGAGCAAATGCCCCCGGGTGCCGAACGGACCAAACTCCTGATGAAGGCACGAGAAGCGGAAGCCATCGCTCAGCTCGAGCAATGCCTGTCAACGCGACGACAATCGCATGAGCAGCGCCGCTGATCGCTCACCGCGGCCGTCCAACTTCGGATTGACGGCATAGGAAGCGCTTTGCAAAGCCGGGCCTGTAGATCCAGCAACAAGGCGGCCGAGCAGAATAAGCTGATGCTGTTGACGGTGTCAGGAGATTTGCCGTTTCTGCCGCCGTCCTTCTTGGCCTCGGACTGGGTGCCTTTTTCGACGGGATCGCCTTCCACCGGCTGCTGCAATGGCATCACATGCTCAGCAGCTGGTACGCGCTGAATTCCATCGACAATGTCGGGCTCAATACCACCTGGAACGGCATCTTTCACAGCGCCGCCTATGTGCTGGTGCTCGCGGGTCATTGCGACTGGGCAGACTCGCAAGCCTTGGATGGCGTATTCGCTGCGTCAACCCAGGGATGTGACGTGGTTCACATGGCGGGAACCGGAGTCAGGCTAAACTCGATCCTGGTCAGCCTCGGAATGCCGCAGCAGCGCAGGACGGCTTCCAGTGTCAGCATCTCGCGATCGAGGGAGATGACGCCCAGCATGGACGGGACGGTATATCTGCCGGAGGCTAACAACGGATGCCGGCTTCGGCTTCTCGTCGCCTCTGACGTTCGGTTCGTCCGCGAGAGCCTGGGAGACATCCTGGGCAAGAGCGGCACGATTTCCGTTGTTGGGCGTTGCGGCGGCGCCGACCAGGTTCTGGCCCAGAGCCAGGCACTGCAGCCCGACATGGTTTTGCTCGACGCGGCGGCGCCTGGCGGTCTGTCGACGGTTCGACAGATCCGCGCATCGTCCGCCGGCATTCTCGTGGTCGTGTTTGCATTGATCGAATCGGCCGAGACCGTGCTGACCTGGACGGAAGCCGGGGCCTCCGGCTACATATCCAATACGGCGGCGACCGCCGATATCGTCGCGATGATCACCGAGATAAGTGCCGGCCGGCAAGCCTGTTCGGCTGCGGTCGTCGCGGGCCTGTTGCGGCGCATGGCGGAGACGGCAGCAGTGTCCCGCAGTCACGAACCTGGTCCCCAGGCCTTGACCCGGCGCGAGGCCGAAATTGCCCGCCTGGTGAGCAGCGGGATGAGCAACAAGGAAATCGCCCGCAACCTGCGCATCAGCTTGGCCACGACGAAGTCGCATGTCCATAGCGCGCTCTGCAAATTGCGGGTGCAGCGGCGGGGCCAGATCGCGACCTGGATGCATGCGCGGCCCGCGGAGTCCTGATATCCGCCTCCATCGTTACTCAACCCATTGGTGCATATCGCCACCTTATTCCGAAGTTGCAGAATGCGAGGCTTTCAGCAGCCGAGGTCAGTTGAGGATGAAGGTTAGAACGGTCGTCGTCACGATGTCGCCGTTGCTGGCCGATATCGTGTTGAAACTCCTGAAGTCCGGGCTTGCAATCGATTTGGTGGAGGTGCTGGAGGGCCGCGAGGAGCTGGCGCAGCGACTTGCCGACATCAGGCCTGATCTGGTGCTGCTGGGGTTGCTCGAGACCGAGAGTGATGCCTGTGCCCGTCCCCTTCTGGCGTCGCTGCCGTATGCAAGATTCCTCGTTCTCGCGCCGAACGGGCAGCGCGCCTGGCTGCATGAAATGCGCCCGCATCGCCTGGCGCTGCCATCCTTCTCCAGACGACGTCTGCTGCGCATCCTCACATCGCGATACGATACCTCCGCGCACGGCGAATGAGATCTGCGGCGGCTTTCTCGCGCGAGATCTAGATCCTGGTCTCATTCCAACCGCACCCGAAGATGGATGGCCATCGGCGCGCTGCCAGTGTTAGCAAGTCGACACTGTTACGCGATCGAGCCACCATGAGTACCTTCGTCGATTCGACCATGCTGCGTTTCAGTCAAGAGTCCTTCGTCGCCGACATCATGACGAACGGGCTGGGTCTGGCCTCGCTTTTCAACATGACGTTCACCTCGACGGACATGGCTTTGCAATCCGTGGCGCTGGGTCCGATATCCGCGCGGTCGTACAAGGTCCCGGCATTCGAAACCATACGCAGTATCGGGACGGACGAGCGCATCTCGCCGGACAGCCAGCGTGTCCGCAAGGAGCGGCGGCTGGCGAGGTTCGGCCGGCTCGATTGGGTCGACGTCGCATTCGACGCGGTGTTGAGCACCAAGATGCAGATGCTGGTCGGACCGCTGCAGACGGTGACCGTACAGACGCTCGAGCAGAAGCTTGGAGGCGTTGCCTCGCTCGAGGATCTCAGGACGAAGTTGCTGACGCTTTATGCGCCTGCCGTCGTCGATGACATCTTCGCCCGGCTGCGGATATCGACTTTCGAGGATTTTGCGCGGCAGCGGCATCTGTTCATCACTTTGGTGGGCGCGGCGCCAGCCGCCTTCAACCCGGCGGACCCGTCTGCGGGCCGCGACCTGACGGTGTCTCTGCGGGTCAAGATCGCAGACGGTTTCGATGTCGCCGGCGCGCTGCAGTCGGCCAAGCTGTGTCGCAGCATTCTGGAGAACGAGGCGGTCCCGGACACACTGGACGGGATCGAACGCTCCACCCCCTTCGCCTTTGTGACGATCTTTTCCAGTGCGGCGCTAACCGACACTTCGCTTCCCGGCATGACGGCAGTTCAAGCCAGGGCAGCGGTGCAGGCCTTGTTCAATGCGGAAAAAATGTTCGCGCAATTCATCAATTAGGAGCGAGCGAAATGGCTGACAACGAAGACAAGACACCAAGCGATAAGCCGGCGGCCGGCGCCGCAGCCGATGCAAAGCCGGGTGGCGGGACGCAGGAAGGGGTCGTCAGCCGGCCCGATCTGCGGCCGCGCAACCTGTCGCCCAGCGAACGCGAGAGCCTGCGCGCTCGGTTGCAGAAGAAATTTCACTGAAGTGGCCCTTTTCAAGGAGGCATCATGCCGGTTCGCTACATAACGGTCACACCGATCACCAATCTGTTTGTCCCAGCGACGAAATCGTACGGCGACATAGCGATTGTCGGCGCCATCAATGCCGCCGCGCAGGGGCCGAAGAAGACCGCGGTGGCTATCACCAATCCGCTATCAGTCTCGACCCCGTCGATCAGCCTGACCACGAACGCGGTGACGCCTTCCGGCAATGCGACACTGCATTTCGCTGCGGTGCCGGCGACCATCGTCGCCGGCATGACGATCGCCGATCTTTCCGCGGGCGGCGCGGTTCCGGCTGGCACCACGGTGCAGTCGACCACGGCCACCACGGTGGTGATGAGCCAGAATGCGGCCGGGCCCGGCGTCGGCAGCGGCGATGCCGTTCAGTTCACCAATCCGAACAATGGCAAGCCGGTCGATGATGTCGGCTGGTTTGCCGGCGCGCTCGGGAGTTCGATCAAGACCGCGTTCGCCCAGGCGCCGGGACCGACCACCGTGTGGGCCGTCGCCACCGATCCGGCGGATGCCGGCAACGCCGTTGCCAACGGGCTGGCGGTGGCGGCGGGCATCGAGGTGCAGATCGTAGTGCTGGCAAATACGCCGCTGCTCGGCACCGGCGCGGGGCAGGGCAAGTCGGAGATCGAGGCGCTGGCGACCCATTGCAATACCGTCTCCAACACCGGCGCCGACGGCATGGAGCGGATCGGCGTCGCGATGCTGGGCGGCGGCGTGACCGATACGACCCTGATTTCCGGCACCATGGCGCAGAACCGAATGACCATGATCGCGCACAACTCGAGCGAAGACGCGGCCGCGGCGATGGCCGGCGTGATCGCGGGCTACCAGCCGCACATTTCCATGGTGCTGAAGCCGATCGCGCTGGACATGGGCCGGCGTTTCTCCGCCGCGGAAATCGATACGCTCAACCATGCGCGCATCAACTGGGTGACGTCGACGCCGCTCATCCCCGGCGCCGGGTTCTACATGGGCGAAGGTTACACGCTCGGGGCGGACCAGCCCTATGTCGATATCGTTCGGACCATCGACGAGATTTCCTTCAAGCTGAAGTCATCATTGATCCGTTCGATCGGCGTGCTGCGGGTGACGCGCGCGGGGCTGCGGGCGCTGGTGTCGGAGATGGCCGCGGAGCTGCAGCCCCTGCAGGATCAGGCCGTCATCGACAGCTATCTCGTGTATTTCCCGCTTCTGATCCTGCTGGACAAGGATCCGGCAAGTCTCAGCGCCATCGAATTGCAGGAAATCCACAACGCGCAGGCGACGCGCGTGGTCGATTCGATCGTCACGATCGAATATGCCGGCGCCATCCACCGGCTCAACATCACGCTGAAATTCGAATAACGGAGAGCCGCGATGCCCGACTGGAATTCCCGACTTGAGGTTACTCTGAACGGCAGTTCGACGATTACACCGATCGAGTCGTTCACGCCGACCTATACCACGCCGGTGACGCCGATTCACTCGATCGAAGCGGACAATGTCGGCGCGCTGTATCATCCGAAGACCGCGACCTTCACCATGACGGTGAAGGCGATCGGGACCAGCGTGCTGACGCTGGCGCAACTCGGCCTGGCCGGGACCAAGTTCAACATCCAGCTGGCGGAGCAGAAGGGGACCGACTGGTCCTTCAAGAAACTGCTGTTCCGGGATTGCATCATCACCTCGGCCAATCCGAGCAATGCGGTCATGGACGGGGTGCCGCTCGCGACCTTCAGCGGGATCGTGCTTGGCTTTGTCGCGTCGACCGATATCGAGCCAGGCTGATGGCGCTCAACGTTCCAGTTCTGGTCGGAGCGGTGCCGCTGTTGATGGTGCAGTCCTACGTCGTCAACGAGGGTTACAAGAGCACGTCGATTGCCGGCAGTGCGCTGGTTCAGATGGTTTCGCCCACGACCAAGACCGTCACCATCGAGGCATTTCTGGTCGGCGCCGAGCGCGCCTTGCGGCCGGCGCTGGAGGTGCTCGCACTGACCTCGCGCGCGCTGGCCTCGGTCACGGCCCCATTGCTGTCGGTTGCCGGCATTCCGGTGATCTCGAAGAACTTCATTCATCTGGATATGCAGATCACCAGCCTGACATTTACCCAGGACAATCAGAACAGGGAGGCACTGAAGGTCAACATCCAGCTCACCAATGTGCCACGCCCGAAGCTCGGCGGCCTGCTCGGCCTTGCCGACGTCGCGCTGGGTGCGGGCTCGGCGTTTCTGTGATGATTACCGGCGCCTCAGGTCGGACCTATGATCTGCTGCCGATCGACAATGCGGCCGGCTTCCCGCAGAGTTTTCCGTTTATGCTCAGCGGCGTCCGCTACCAGTTCACCGCCTACGTCAACGTCCCGGAAGCCGCGCTCGGACCGATCGACGAGCTGATGGTGCTGCCCGATGCCCGGCGCTTCCTCGTGATCCGCGCCGATGTCGTTCGGTCGGACGGTCTGTCGCAGACGGTGTTCCTGCGCAAGGTCGTGCCTACGCAGGAGTATCGCGCCGGCGCGCTGGTGCTGACGTTTCCCACGCAGATCGTGGCCCGGCGCAATCTGAACGGCGTCGGCAATTTCGGGTCCAATGTCATTGGCGGGGTGGCGCATTCATGAGCGTTCGCAGCGGCGTCTTCATCAAATACGTCGTCAAGTTCACGACGCCGGCGCTGACCGTGTCGAACGACGTGCTGCAGGGCGACGTCTGCATCGATGGCGATGTCACGGTCAAGATGGGGCGTTGGACCGCGGGCACGACATTCACGATCACTCTATATGATCTGCCTGAGTCCTACGCCAAGGCCCTGGCCGACAGCGACAAGCCGCGGGTGGTGATCCAGCTCGGCTACTTCGATACCAAGGTCGCGCAGGTCCTCGAGGGGATCTGCGAGCATGTCGAGAGCAAGGCGCAGGGCGATCAGCTGGTGACGACGATCGAGGGCCGGGAGGCTGCGTTCTACGGCTGCGCGACATCAGCCTATACCGCGACCTCGCTGGGTGAGGTGACCTTTGCGCAGGCGCTGAATCAGGTGCTGTCGAGCCCGAAATTGTCCGGCTTCGTCAAGTCGACGGCCGTGACCAATGATCTGCCCGGCGACGTGATGCACAACCCGACATTCACCTCGAAGACGGTGCTGGCGGTGATCGATGAAGTCGCGCAGCGGGTGTGGCCGCCTGCCGAAAGCATGATCGTCGACGGCCAGGTCTTTCTCGGATCACCGATCCGCTATGATCCCGGTCCGCCGGCCCAGTTCGGCAACGGCGTCAATCTGGCGAAGTTCGATGCGCTGAAGCTGAAGCTTCCGGCCTCCACCAAGAGCAACGTTCCGACGCCGGATACCGACAAGACCGTCAGGGGTTTTCAGTTCACCGCCGTCGGCGATCCCGCCCTGCGGCCCGGCCAGACTGTGGTTGTCAATGGCATCAAGGAATTCTCGAGCAGCGCCAACCCGGAGTTCCGCATTCGCGAGGTCGAGCATCGGTTCAGCGCGACCGCGGGCTACGTGTGTGTCGGGGCCGCGACCGAGCGGCAGCCGAATGGCGCCGGCGGGCGGCAGATCGATACGGCGATCTCGCGCAGCGCCGCATCCGCGGTGCGGGAGATCGCGGACAAGATCAAGTCGCAGGCCGCCGACAGTCCCGGCATCGAGGTCGGGTCTGTCAAGGCGGCCACGGACACCTACACGGCCGATCTGTATTATGGCCAGACCGCTCTGCCGAGCGAGACGCAGCCCTCGGTGAACGTAGCCGTCGATCAGAAGAATGACCACGTCTATGCGTCGAAGCCGGTGGCCTCGGCGTTCGCGTGGCGGAAATGCGGGCTGGTGACCCCGGTCTATCCAGGGATGAAGGCGGTGGTTCTGCACAACCGGGCGCTGGCGAATGACGCGATCATCGCCGGCTATGTCTGGTCGAAGCAGCCGGAATTGACGCCGCCGCCGAACAAACCGGGCGATTGGTGGCTGAGCCTGCCAATCGACTTCGATGCGACGCGGCCGCCGCAGGATTCAACCAACGCCGTGAACGATCTGACCGCGAATGACGGCCGCCGGGTCATCGAGCTCAAGGGGCTGAAGATCACCGTCGGCGCGTCGGGCTTGAAGGCGGTCGGTAACCGGCCGGATCCCGGCGCGGCGGAGGTCTGCACCATCGCTCACGCGTCCGGTGCCGTCATTACCGTCAAGGACGGCGAGATCGATATGGCCATGAGCGCCGATGGCAGCGGGCCGAAACTCAGCATGACGTCGTCCGGCATTTCGATGACGGACGGCAAGCTGAACATGCAACTGGCGAACGGCAAATTGACCATCGGATAGAACGAGGAGGTAGCGGCATGGCATCAGCAATCCTGACCGACGGCGCGACGTTCACCTGCAAGCATGGCGGCAGCGGAACGGTCGCCAGCGGGCTGTCGATTTCGGCGCTCGCGGACGTGTTCATCATCAATGGCCACAAGGCGATCCTGGCGGGTGCGACGATATCGGGATTCACGGTTGCATCCGGGTGCGGCTTCAAGAATCTGACGAGTGGTCTTCCACAGCCCTGCATGAGCTTTACCTTGCCGCCGCCATCCGAAAAATCCGTGCTGGTCAAAGGTCAGCCGGTCTACACGGCGGCCGACGCGGCGGCGATCGCCCTGGCGCCGAGCCAGGGCAATCTCGTGCCGGGCCTGACGGTCAGTGAACCGCAGACGCTCGTGTCCGCATGAGCAGCAGCGTCGGCACCAATTTCTTCGGCACCAGCCTGGCTCTGCAGGCGGGAGATCTCGTGTTCCGCAATGGCGACCTCGCGCCGATTTCCGGGCTGGACAATTTTGCCCAGGCCGTCGGCGTGATTGTCGCAACGCCGTTCGGCAGCGACCAGGTCAATGTCAATTACGGTCTCGATGTCGCGTCGATCTTCACTTTGGCCAATACCGTCAGCTCGATCAAGAACGTCATCAAGCTCAATCTGGCGAAGTCGCTCGCGATCGACGACCGCCTGCGCGAGATCAATGAGGTCCTGTTCGACGACGAGCCAGGTTTTGCGCAGCTCGCGCCCGAATTTGCCGGCGCCAACCCGGGTGCCGCGGCCCGGCATGGACGGGTCTGGCATGCGGTCATTGCGCTGACGATGGTGACCGGAACTCAGCAGCAGCTCGTCGTTTCAGGAGCGTCGCCATGACCGACTATGGCGTGACGCAGGCCGGATTCGTGGTCAAGCCGTTTGCCGATATCTTGAGCGCCAAGCTGAATCTGGCGCGTTCGCTGTTCGGCGCCGATGTCGACCTGCGCTCGACCAGCGCGCTGCGCAAGATTCTGGATATCGCCAGCGCCGAGGATGGCGAGCATTGGAAGGCGCTGGAGGGCGCGTTCTACGCGAACTTTCTGTCCACGGCCTCCGGCGGCGCGCTGGATATGCTGGGCGACGACGTCGGTTTGTCACGCGACAATCAGCTGGCGACCGGCCAGGTCACCTTTACCCTGGCCAATGAAGCGCCGGGGCGCAGTTACATCATTCCGGTCGGCGCTCTGGTCGAGACGGCCGCACCGGCGGTGCGGTTCCGGACCACGGGGATTGCGACCTTGTCGGGGCAGTCGAAGACCGCAACGGTTGCCGCCAGGGCGGTCCTGCCGGGGCCGAGCGGCAACATCGCCAACTCGGCGATCACCCAGATCAATCCGATCTATGCCGGGCATTATCTGTCGTTGGGGTCGGCGACCGTGGCGGCGACCAATGCGGCGCCGTTCGCCGGCGGCGATGTTCTCGCCGACGACGAAACCTATCGCGCGCGGCTGTTGCGGTTGCCGCGAACCTTGTTCACCGTCGATGCCGTCAGTGCCGCTGTCTTGAATGTCGATGGCGTGCGCGATTGCAAGGTCAGCGATCCCCTGGGCGGGGTCGACGTCTCGCTCAGCATCTTCAATTCATTCGTCTTTGACAGCCGGCGGTTCGGCCAGGCCCGTTTCCTGGGCACGCCGTATTTCTTCGATGTGCTGGTGGCGCCGCAGCCGGGCTATGCCTGGGAAACCATTGGTGGTGTGGTGGGGCTGCGGGATGCGGTGTCGGCCGCGGTGGACGCGGTGCGGCCGATCGGGATTTTTCCCAATATCAGGCTGGCCGATATCGTCGTGGTCGGTGTCAGGGCAAATGTTCTGACCCAGCCCGGCGCCGATCCGGCTGCAGTGACCGCGGCGCTACAGAGCAAGTTCGAGAATCGCGTCGGCAGTCTTGGTTTGGGCGGGCCGGTGCTGGCGTCGGAAGTGCTCAGCGACCTGTTCAATGTCAGCGGTGTGGTCGATATCCAGAACCTGCACTTGCGGCGATATCCGCCGACCTTCGGCTCCATCGTATTTGGCGATCGCGAGCAGTTCCAGGGTGCGGCGATCGAGGCCGATATCGGCGCCAATCTGCCGATCACCTCGAACGAGATCGCCACCTTCCGCTACGACTCGCAATTGATCAACCTGACGGTCAGCGATCGATGAGCGCGCTCGCGACATTGTCGAACCGCCTGACGCTGCCCTATCAGCGCGGCGCCGAATTCGCAGCGATCCCGCTTGGAGCCGATACCGCCGGAGTTACGGCGATCGGTCCGTACGGCTTTGACGAATACGGCGCGCGCTGGGGACAGGACCCGCAGGTTCCGGCCTATGTCATCGCGCCGCGGACGGACATCGCCGGTGACGATGTGGGTCTGAGCATCGGCTACACGTTGAATGGCATTGCAGGGACCGCAACGGTCACCGTGCCGAGCGGCACGCGCGCTGGAACGGGATTCCTGATCCCGTTGCCGTCGCAACTCGATGCTTCGCTGCGGCTGACCTCGCTGACGGCCGCGCCGCGGCCGGCCGGGACCGGATCTTCCCAGTGGGAGATCACTGCGTTGCTGGGCACATTGGCTCGCCTTGTCTTCTTGCTCGGCGCCGAAAAGGACGCGCTGGCGCGGGTGCGAAGCGACGTCCGCAAGATGCGCTTTGTCGATAAGGCATTCGGGGCGGGATTGGATGCGCTGGGGCGCGACATGCGGGTGCGGCGGTTTCCGCCCCGGCCCTATTCCTATGACGATGCCACGGTCGCGCTGTGGCATCTCGACGAGATCGTGCCGAATGGCGGCAGTGTCGTGGACCAGGCGACCCGGACCGGCGTGCCCGGACATCCGGGGACGGTGGCGGGTGCCGTGGCGGGCGCAGCCGGCAAATACGCGACCGGTTTTGCATTCCCCGCGACAGGTGGCGCGATCACGGTTGCGGCATCAACGGACTTCGATATCGGCGCCACTGCCGACGCGACCATCGAGGCGTTCGTGTCGACCTCGGTACCGGGCGACACGGTGCCCCGGGCGATCGTGGCGCGCCGGGCGAGCGAGACGGCGGCCGGATCCGTGGTGCCAGGCTGGTCGCTGTGCGTGGTCAATGCCCGAGGCTTCAATGCCAATCTGCTGTTCGCGATATGCGATGGGGCCCACGAAATCCGCATCTTTGCCGACCTGTCGATCGGCGATTCGCGGTTTCATCACGTCGCCGGCATTGTCGACCGGACCAGGCAGCGCGCTCGGCTTTTTGTCGATGGCGTGCAGCGCGCCACCGCGTCGATCGCTGCCTTGGGGGCGGTGACGCCGCCGGACGGCGTGCGGTTCGGTTCGACCGCGACGGGCAACAATCTGGCTGGAACGATCGACGAAGTGCGCATCTCGAAGGTGGCACGGACCACCTTTCATCCGGCACTGGGCGAGGATGACGATGCCTATCGCGCCAGGTTACGGATCTTTCGCCACTGGGTGCTGCCGACACCGGCCAATGTGATTGCGATGATCAATCAGGCGGCGCCGTTTCCGACGGATCCGGCGCCCTATCAGCTGTTCGAGGCCAACCGGGCCACCCAGGTCGCGCAATGCCCGGTGCGGATCGTGCCGGCGACGCTCGGGATCGGGGGCGCGCTTGCCGCGGACGGTTCAACGGCGCGGGACGAGAGCGTGGCCGGAACGCCCGCCGACGATGTCGGGTTCGACCCGTCGCTGGACCTCGTCGGCTATGTCAATGCCGGCGTCGATGCCTCGGCCGATCCGGGCCACGGACGCATGCAGGCCGGCGCTGCGAAGATGCTGGATGCGCTGATCGGCCGGCTGGGCACGACACCGGGCAAGCTGGTTCTGACGCACTCCTTCGACGTGGCGGGGCCGACGCCGCTGCATGCGGTCGGGCGCGCGCTGCGGCTGCGGCACACGACGTTGGCAGTGGCCGCGCTGGGCGCGCTGGCGCATCGGGCGGGCTTTGCCTATGTGCGCAATCTCGGCGCCGAGCTCGCTGTCGCCGTCGCTGCCGGTGAGCGCCTGCTGGTAATTGGGGCGCCCGCTGGTGCGGTGCGCGCCGATGCCGGCAGCGCGTTCGATCTGACGATCGCGCCCGCGCTGCCTTTGGCGGGGACATTTTCATGGACGGTCATCGCGCCGGCAGCGGGGCGGGTACACCTCGCCGCGCACTCGGCTGATCCCGCATCGCTGACGACGCCCGTGGCGGCGCGGCCGCGGGTACGGCTGGTGCTGGATGGGCCGGGAGATGTCGCGGTTCGCATCGAATATGGCCGCAGTGGGCGAACGCGATCCGGGACGCTGTCGCTGCGGGTCGATCCGGTGACGCTGGCCGATGGACACGGCCTGGATACGGTTGGCAATCCGGATCCCGATCCTGCGACGATCGTCGGTCTGCCCGACGCCAATTTCGATCCGACCTATCTGGTGACGCACCCAGCCAGTCCGGCGATCGACTTTGGCGCCAATCCGAACAACGCGAAAATGCAGGTGGTGACCCGCGATGCGCTCGACGCGCTGGTGGCTCTGCTGGTGGCGCGCGGAACCGCTGGGCGATTGCGAGTGACTCAGGCGCTGGTGCCGGGCGGCCCGGGGGTTGAAAGCGTCGGAAGGCGGCTGGTGCTGGGACACGAGACGCTCGATGCGGGCGTGCTGGGCGCGCTGGCATCGCGGTTCTTTGACTATGTGGCGCGGGCGGGGGCTGCCGTCAGCGCGTTCATGCGGCCCGACAGCTGGATCGAGATCGTCGACGCCGTGAGCAGCGCACCACTGCCGGCCGAAGTGGTGGTCGGCACGCCGCTCAATCTGGCGATCCTGCCCGGTGCGCCGCCGGCCGGGGTCTATAATTGGAGCACGCGGGTGATCGGCGCGGGCGCCGGTTCGTTCGACACGGTGCTGCGTCCGACCGCGCACTTTACTCCGAGCAAACCGGGATTGCTGATGCTGGCGGTGACGTTCGTGCAGAATGACAGCAGCCGGGCGGCGCCCTACAGCTTTGAACTGCGGCTGAAGCCGGCGCTTGATGTGGCTGCGACCAACATCCCGAAGGACCAATACGACATCATCATGAACGTACTGGATGCCTTTCATCCGATCGGAATAGAGGTTCGGACCGATCGGATTCGCCAGCATGTGCGCGAGATCGTGCAGGATCCGACCAAGGCATTTCCAGCCTACAGTTTTTCCAATTTTCGTGTCTGACGGAAGAGAGAGGCCGATATGGCAGACATCACCTATACCAGGACCGTCAAGTTCAACGACTATGTGGATGGCGAAACCATCGTCTCGGCCGGAGGCAGCGACGGCTTCAATGTGCGCTTCCACGGGCTGGAAGGCGAGTTCGACACGCTCTCGACCGTCGTGGCGCAACTGAACGCCGCGATCAAGGCGATCGGCGTCGTGCCGACGCCGCAGCCGGCGAAGCTGGTGATGACGCCGAACATGATCGCGACCGCGGCCGACCCCTGGAGCCACCTGCAGGGCATTGCCCAGAAGCCGCCGGCGCAGACCGGCGCGCATGGCATGATGTCGGCCAACCTGCCGAACAATGTGCGGATTACGGCGCTGCGCGTGCTCGGCGCCAACAGCGGCGCGGGGTCGCTGCGCGTGATCTTGTTCCGGCAGGCGCTGGTGGCGCAGGCGACGCTGGACCAGATCGCGCGCGTCGACGGCACCGGCAATCCGTTCGACCTCAACAACCCTGCCGATCCGCAGTTCGCCGTGGTCGATGACAACAGCTTCAAGTACTTCGTCGTCGCCTTGCTGGACAATGCGCTGGCGGCGGACACCGTAACCTTGTCAGCATTCCAGATTTCCTACCAGCCGCTCAGCTAGATGTTTCTTTAACGGAGGAATTCGCCATGCCTTGCACACCTGCCGACCTTGCCAATACAGGCGTACTGCTGATCCCCGATCAGGCGGGCGATACCGGCGCGCGGCCGTTCGCCGACGGCGACAGCGAGGTCTACTGGACGAGCCCTTCGATTGCGCTTTCGGGCGGGGTCGACCCCGGAACGGCAAAGGTGGGCGCTCCCAACACAGTGTCGGTGACGGTCAAGAATATCTCGGGTCAGGCCTTGCAGGATATCAATGTCGAAGCCTGGGTCTGCGATTTCACCATGGGTGTCGATCCAGCCTCGGCGCTGGCTTCGGCCAATCCGGGCGGAGCGCCGATGACCGGATTCTTCGCAGGACCGCTGCCGCCTGGCGCGTCGCATGCGATCTCGGTGAGCCCGGTGTGGACACCAACAGCGGCCGATGCGGCGCTGAATGGCGGGCATGTCTGCATCGCTGCCAATTGCTTCGCCGATGCGCCGGACAAGGGCATGACGCTGGCATCCGAGGGCAATGCCTTCAAGTTTCTGTGCGATACCCATCATGCGCAGCGCAACATCCATGTGCAGATCGTGCCCGGCGGCATGCGGCGGTTCGATTTCCATATGAGGGTGACGAATCCCCGGCCGCGGCTCGGCACCGTGACCCATGCGACGATGGCCATGCAGACCGGACCGCGCGCCATGATCGGACTGAGTCACGCGCTACGCTTCAACCCACGCATCGTCGCAGCGAGGGTGCTGCCGCAGGTCGCCATTACCGGCCATCCCGACCAGACCTTCACCGCCGACATGTTGCATATCGAGCACCATGCGAATCCGGCAGCGATCGTTGCCGATCATGCGTTCGAGAACCGGTTCTTTTTGCCGATCAATGCTCAGACCCACATCCCCCTGCGGCTGAGTCCGATCCCGCCAAAGACTTTCGCGATTGCCAGCGATGCGGTGGGCCATGGCCACGCGCTGAACTTCAATCTCAGGGCCGGTCAAAAGAAGACGATGACGGTGTCGGTCGATCTCGCGGACGCGCACCGGCCCGGCGACACCCACGTCTTTGATCTCGTACAGCGTGCGGCCTCGGGCCATATCCTGGGCGGCGCCCGGATCATCACCGTCGTGCATCCATGATGGCGCTTCTCGCCTGGCGGACCATCACCTCGCCGGGGTTGTGAAAGGACAAGACGCGTGAACGATCTCAGCGATGAACCGACCGATCCGCAAATCCTAAGCCCGGACGACCGCACCGTCACCTACGTCTTCCCGGTGGAGGTGGTGGTCGTCGGCGCCCTGACCGACGACGACCACAAGGAAATCTACCAGACCGTCTGGAATGATTTCGGCAGAACGCTGTCGGAGCAGTTCGTGTGAAACATGGGCAGCATCTACTCTGCCATGCCAATGATCATTCGCCTGCGCAGGTTGGGTCGATCCTCGTGCGTCGCTGCAGCATTCCGATCCTCGTCCGGCTTCGCGGAATGCCGGACGACGATCGGTTGAACGAGACGATGAGCGCGATCGCGCGTGCCGTCGCCGAGCGGTTGCGGATAGCGGAGCGGATCATTTCGGTCCGCGAAGGGCTCGCGTCCCGTGAGATCCACGTAAGCCCAGACTGTCCGATGGCTACGTTCAACGCACGTGCCCCGAGGCATATGCTACGGTGCGATGATCTCAAAATCGATGCGGAGCTTCGCGAGGACGGCGAGCGCGTTAGCGGATGCCGAGCGAGCCCGGACGACGATTCGTACGGGGCTTGGCGACCCACCCCATGAACGAGCCAGCTCCTCACCGAACTCCGCGAGTGCGATGTTCTTGAGGATCTGCTTCCATTTGCGGTGGCTCAATGTGTTGTTCAGCTGCGACCAGTCAATCGAGGCTTGTCCGTTGGTCGATGCCAGCGTCCGGAGCGGCACCGGGAGGTCCAAATGGGCGAAGGTGACCTCTTCGATGTCGATCCCGGCAGCGGTACGCGCCAAGACATCGAGCTGAACCTTGGCCTCTGTCGGCGCGTTTTGAACCGTAATCCATCCACGAAGCGGATGCCAGCCGACATTGATCAGGACTTGAAACGGGTCCTGCGCAGCGGCGCCGAGGTTGCGCGAGAATGACAGGATCTCGGCGCCGCGGTCGAGCGCGAGAAACAGCGCCTTGAATTCTTCGCGCGCGCCATCGAGGTTGCGGCTGTCGGTTTCAGTTCCATTCTGCACGCGCCGCAGCGTAGCCCTGTAGTCGCTGATCGTCGCTTCGATCCGAGCCGGAATATGGCTGTCGAAGCTTCCGCCGTGCTGCTTCGCATAACTCTCGATCTGGGCTCTGACGTCTGCCGGAGAATGAGTCTGGTCAGCAAGGTTGATCCCCGGGCTCACG
This sequence comes from Bradyrhizobium sp., assembly GCF_019244115.1. Lineage (GTDB taxonomy): Bacteria > Pseudomonadota > Alphaproteobacteria > Rhizobiales > Xanthobacteraceae > Bradyrhizobium. The sequence continues at coordinate 4,331 of NZ_JAFATE010000551.1, read as the reverse complement.
TCGGCCGCGTGCCGATCGAGGATCTGCTGCGCTACCGGGACCGGCGGCGGCTGCGTCATCGTCGGATCGTTGCGGATGAATTCGGCCAGCCGGCGGTTGACCGGAACTTTGCGGATCATGTCGATGGCGGCCTGGCGACCGTTGGTCGCCACCATGTTTATGAGACCGCGCTGGGCACTTTCGTTCATATCGGGCGGAAGGTCGAAATTGCCAGCACGCAGCTCGCGGTAGAGCTTCACGAGGAAGACGGTGCGCTGGGTGGCCGGCTGGCGAAACACCAGGTTGGCCCCTGGCAGGTCGGCGATTGCGTTGAAATCTTCAAAGAGGCTCGAAATTTCGTTGCTCGTCCGGCTGAAGAACCGCTCCAGGCTGCTCCTGGTGATCGCCCGGGGCAGCTCCAGCGCGGTGCCGAGCCCCCGCACCGCGGCGATCGACCAAGATCCCATCGTCATGCGATATTTGATGAGCAGGGAGAGCGCGGCGAGGCCGGCATCGCCGCGGCCCTGCAATTCCCCGACCGCGTTGCGATTGATCCGCGCCAGTTGAGCGCTCATCGCCTGCAAGCCAACCGCCGTCAGTGGTCCGCCGGCCGCGCTCTCGATGAAGCTGAGCGGGTGTGGTGGCGGGGCGCCCGGGGCGGGAGCGGCAAGCAGACCGGCGGGTACAGGACCCGGGCCGATCAATAGAACGAGGCGCCGTGAGCCGAGTTCGCGGACCACCAGCGTGCCGTTCTCGAACGTCGTCGTCAGCGAGGCGATGCGTTGATACGAACGCACAAGGTCGGGCAGCCCCCCAGGCGGCCGCTGCGGATCGTAGCGATAGATCCCGGTCGGCCCCGCCTTGACGAGACCTTGCACTTGTCCAGGCTCGAGCAGCAGTTGTCCCGTAAAGACGCCCCTCATGCCCGTCTTCGGATAGTTCAGCTTGGCAAGCGCGGCTTTGCGGGCGGCAACGATGTCCTCCGTCGCCTTGTGTTCATCGGCGGACATGAACCCGGCGTCCTTGAGACGCCCGGCCGCCGCTTCGACACGGTCCCAGTGTTCAAGCAGCTCGGCTTTCGTTCGATTGAACGAAGCTTCATCGACCCGTCCGGTGCGAGCCGCTTCATCGACGAACTTCCAGTAGATCTTGCCTTCGACCTGTGCGAACTCGTTCTTGAACCCCTCTATCCGCGCGTTCTGGATATGGCCGCCGATATAGCCCATGGTCGCGCCGATCGCGTAGGCGCCAATCGTTTCGATGAGAAAATGTTCGATATCCGGCGGGAAGTCTCGACCTTGGATCGCAAGGGACAACGCGGAGATATCGGCCTGAAGCACCAGGCCGGCGGCATGACGGCCGGCAAACGCTAACCACGTTTGGCCGGCGGGTCCTATCGGCCCGAGGACCCGCGACAGCGCTGAAAACGCAGCAAACTGCGCGACATTCGTCGCCCAGGTTTTCGCTACGCCGCCAAGGGTGAGCGGCTTTCCGAAGGAAAGCCGCTCGAGACCGATTTGCGTCGCGGTAAAGGCAGTCGCCTCGGTCAGGGTCACGGCGACGGCGAGCCGCGTCGCTCCCGCCGAAGTTTCCAGCAAGACCCCAATCAGGGCGGCACGCGCGATGATGCCTGCCACGCCGGCCACCAGCGTCGCGGCCAGCAAGATCGCCGTCCGGACATCCTGTTCGCGCTTCTGCTCGGCCTCGATCTCGAACCCGATACGGTCAAGCTGGATGCGGTAGTCGTCGGCCTTCGCGAGATAGCCGCTGTAATCCTCGCGCGCCCAGAAGTCGACGATCGGACCGCGGACGCGGCGCGACAAGTAGGCGATGCGCGACTGAAAGTCGTCGTCACCGATGTCTTCGGCGTGAACCTCCTCATCGTAACGGAGCGCCGCGCTATACTGCAGGAACATCGCGCCCAGAATCTTGTAGAGGGCGAGGTCGATCTCGATCTGGACGGTGTTTGTCAGGTCGGGTGCCATCGGCCCGAAGGTCGCCGGCATTACCTTGCCGCCAACGCCGTGCGGTGAGAACACGTTGATGAAGGCCTGCGTATAGCCGCTCAACAACTCCCGCATGGAATCGAACTGTGGGTCGGCCCTTCCGCCGGTTCGGCGCAGACCGGTGCCATAGCCGACGGCTTCTCGGGCCTTGTCGAATTCCGCGGAGAGACGGGCAAATTTCACGTCCGCGACGGCCTGGCGCAGATCGGCGAGGGTCTCCTCGGCATTGTTGAATTCGGCGAGTGCGGTGTCAGACGTCGGCGCGGTCGCGAATGTTGCGAGGAATTTGCGCCGCAGCCGCTGCAAGACGACGATTTCGTCGCTCGGAACCGTGTCGTTTTGCAGCCCCTTGGCGAAGCCGCGGATCATCTGCTGGATGGTCGTCATGCGGTCGGGCAGGACGAAGGCCATTTCGAGGGCGATTGTCAGGCGCGTATCGAGCGCGGCAAGCGCGTCGCCAGCAAGGTTTGCGACCGCCCCCTTCAGCGCGGTCAGCGACACGCGGAGAGTGTCGAGTGCGTGCTCGTCGTTGCTCTGCGCGGTTTCGCGAGGTGCCGCCGGAGTGAGAGGATCGACGATCGTCGGAATGGTGTCGATCAGCACAGCGATCGTGCGCTCGATCCGGTCGCGCGTCGCGCCAGCTCCGAGCGGGCCCGCGCCATAGAGGTCGAAGCGGGCAGCCAGTTTGCGCAGCCGATCGTAGGTCCGCCGCTTCGCCGCATGTTGCGGGCCGAACTGTCCTTCGAGATAGTGTCGAATGACTTTCGCGGCGCTGGTCCGCTCGGTTTCGTCCGTCCCGCCGAGCACGGACTCGAGGAAGGTAACGAGCGGATCCGGATCCTTGTCGAGTTGGTCGTTGAACGGACCATACGCCGCAAGATCGCCCGGGCGATCAAGGCCGTAAAGCAGCAGCCGCCAGGCGATCGTGCGGTTCCGTGTCTCCGCTCCCAGCGCAAGGATCATTGTGAAGCGGACGCCGGAGCCTGCCCGGTCGAGCACTTCACGGATCAGCGCTTGCGCCCGCTTGCGACGGATGCCCTGTAGCAGGATCTTGATCCCTTCCGTGCGCTCGGGGATGCCGATGTCATTACTGACAGCCGTAAAGACCAGCGAACGGACCGCTTTCCAGAACTGGTCCTGGTTGCCGATCTTGAGACCGTCATCGATTGCGTCGTCAGGATCTCGCGCCGGTTGCCCAGGCGCCGGCTTTGCCGAGGTCGGGAAATCCGCCAGCATGAATGGTAGCCGGGCGGTATGTCTCGCCGCGGCAGGCGGACCACCGGCGATCGCGCGGGCGATCCCGCCTTCGATCGCCGCAGCGACTCGGCGCTGCGCGTCGTCATCGAGCGCCAGCCCGCTGAAACGGAATTGTGGCGCCGCGTAGGTCCTACGCCATGAAGGCCAGGCTTCGCGCGCCGCGATCACGCGGTTCGCCTCGAGCAGACGGCGGGCGATCACGCGCGCAATGGCTTCGCTCATCTCGGCGAGGCGCTCGTCGTTGGGGACGCCTCGCAGCCGGACGACGAGCGGAAAGACGCAACTGCAGGTTGATCGGCTCATACAGTTACTCGATGAAGCGCCCCAATCGTGCCAGATCTCCTTACGGTCTCGAAGGCGGTGACCTTATGGAGTGCTGCGCCCTGTTTTCCACGCAGCAGAACGGGCTTCAAACGAGCCGCAATTTCGCAATAAGCAAAACCAATTCAGCTCTCAGCAAACTTAGTTCTCGGCCAACTGCCGGCAAATCCGTCCGAGGATGGCTACGAGATGGAGACGAGGATCTAGATCTCTTGAGCACACGATCCAGTTGTTCCATCCCTCGCATTGATGGGAAGGGAGGCGCATCTTCCGTGCGGCTCTGATCCACCCTCATTTCATCATGCTTGAGGGTTCGTCAGTTCGGGCTGGAAACGGCTGATCGGGTTGCCGCCGCTCTGGAAAATCGAGCGGTGAATACAGTTTGAGGCTCTTGGGATAGAACCTGGCGCGCAGATAGATCTGGCGGACACGCGTTCCCGTACTTCTCTGCCATTCCCGGTTTTGCTCGAGCAAATGGCGGGCCTGCGCGATCGCGGCATCCGCCCGAGCAAACAGCTTTTCAAACTCGTCGAGTGCGCCTAGCATGGCTTACATTAACATAGGTTAGGCAGCGCTCTCAAACGTCGGGCGTTGCCCGCCTGTGGTATCATCGTAAGGCAGGCGCACGGAGCCTAAATGGACCTCCGGCTGGCCCAAAAGCATCTGAAAGAAGCGGAACAACATGTTCTGCTGGGCCGGCAGCACGTTGCGCGACAGCTCGAGATCATCCGCAAACTGGAGCGCGGAGGCCATTCGACCGTTCTGGCG
>NZ_JAFATE010000511.1 GCF_019244115.1 Bradyrhizobium sp. | reverse complement strand
TGATCGAGGACATCATGTCCGCGTTCTACGACGGCAAATACGACATCCTCTTGTCGACCACGATCGTGGAGTCCGGCCTCGACATTCCCAATGCCAACACGCTGATCGTGCATCGCGCCGACATGTTCGGCCTCGCGCAGCTCTATCAGCTGCGCGGCCGCGTCGGGCGCAGCAAGCTGCGCGCGTACGCCTTGTTCACGCTGCCGGCGCAGCAGAAGATCACCGCGCAGGCCGAGCGCAGGCTCACCGTGCTGCAGTCGCTGGAAAATCTCGGCGCCGGCTTTCAGCTCGCCTCGCACGATCTCGACATCCGCGGCGCCGGCAACTTGCTTGGCGAAGAGCAGTCCGGCCACATCAAGGAGGTCGGCTTCGAGCTCTACCAGTCGATGCTGGAGGAGGCGATCACAAACCTCAAGGCCGGCATCGCCGAACCCGCCGCCGACCGCTGGTCGCCGCAGATCACCATCGGCATGCCGGTGCTGATCCCCGAGGACTATGTCTCCGACCTGCCGGTGCGGCTCTCGCTGTATCGCCGGCTCGCCGACCTCGACACCGAGGAGGAGATCGAGAATTTTGCCGCCGAGCTGCGCGACCGTTTTGGCAAGCTGCCGGACGAGGTGCGCTATCTGTTCAAGGTCGCGACCATCAAAGCCTATTGCCGCAGGGCCAATGTCGAAAAAGTCGATGCCGGGCCCAAGGGCGCCGTCATCACTTTCCGCGACAACAAGTTCGCGCATCCCGACCGGCTCGTCCTGTTCATCCGCAAGCACGGGCAGGCCGCAAAAGTGCGCCCCGACATGAAGGTCGTGTTCTTCCAGGATTGGGAAACGCCGGAGGAACGCCTCGCCGGCACCACCGACATCTTGCGGCAGCTCGCCAATCTCGCGGAGAACAAGAAGGCGGCGTAGCGCAATCTCGGCGCATCCTCGTCATTGCGAGCCAACGGGTCCGCGCGAAGCGCGGCCCGATGACAGGCTTCGCGAACCAATCCAGTATCTCACCGCGGGAACTCTGGATTGCTTCGGCGCCTTGCGCCTCGCAATGACGACTTCCATTCTCTGATCGGATTTCAAACAGCCTACCACTCCGAGGTCATCGCCCGGCTTGACCGGGCGATCCAGTAACCCGAGGCGCCTGTGATTGAACCGAAAGGCCGCGGCGTACTGGATCACCCGCTTGCGCGGGTGATGACGACCGAGGTTTTTGCCCACACTTTGTCTAAACACGATTCCACATTCTCGCGGCGCGATGCGCCCGAGTTGTGCTGCATGCGAGCCCCTCGAAAAAATGAGGGCGCAGGGAATGCCGGGTGACGGCCTCACCCATGGCCCGCCTGCAAGAAAAAACGCAGGCGGCAGTTACCACAGGTTAAGCCGGATCATCCGGCATTCCCTGCGCGGCGGTTTTAACGGTTTCCTTCGCGCTCTCCCCAGGAACCGGGCTTTCTTGCTCCTGTCGCGCGCAGATCGTTCTGCGCGCTTGGCCTCAGCGTCGGGAGGTCAGGACCACGCGACTTCGCCGTCCGCATCAGCGCCGTTCGTCCGCGCGAAAAATCGCGCGCGTCGCCAAAGCGTCCACCGCATCCCACCTCGCGTGTCGTGACGATCGCGATACGCCCCTCATCTCGAGGCGGGACGCGTGGACAATACCCCTGATTCTATGTTCTGTAAAACAGAAATATTTTCGTCTGGGCGGCTTGACAGGATGTTGCCGACGCGACCCGTCGGGCAAATCGGTTGATCTGTCCTGGGGCGATCCGATGCAGAGAAGGCCTGCCGCCTTCGCAAGGGCATGTCCCCGTCGAACGCGCGGACCGCGGCACCAGGCGACTATCGCGCCGTGCCTGCGTGCCGCCAGCTTTCTCCGACGTCAACTCGCACGACGTGCAACGAGCAGCGTGGCGCCCAATCCGCACATCACGGCGCCCGAGGCCTGTCTCGTCCTCGCGATGAACGTCGGCCGCTTGGCAAGCCCGGCGCGCGCCCTGGTGGCCCAATGCGTCACGATCAGATCGACACCAGTGTTGAGGGTCACGGAGATCAGCCCGAGCACGACGAACTGGGCGGCGACACCAGCTGTGGGGTCGATGAATTGCGGAATGAAGGCGAGGAAGAACCCGGCCGTCTTCGGATTGAGCGCCTCGACGACGATGCCCTCGCGCAAGGCGCGGCGCGCGCCGGTCGTCGGCACCTCGGCCGGCGCCACGATGTGTGCTTCGCGCCACGTCTTGACACCGAGCCAGATCAGATACGCCGCTCCCGCGATCTTCAGCACGGTGAAGGCCTCGGCGCTTGCCATGATGAGCGCGGATACGCCGAGAGCACCGCCCAGGACGTGCACGAGGCCGCCGAGGCCGAGGCCGACGCTCGATGCCAATCCTTCCGTTCTGCCGCCGGCCAGCGTCCTCGCCACGATATAGAAGATGCCGGGTCCCGGCGTGATCGCGACAAGCAGCGCCGCCGCCAGGAACAGGAGAAAGGCCTGCGAACTCAACATCGCTTATCGATCCCTCGCCGAAACCGGTCGCCGCCGTGATGCGTGCCGACCAAGAGCTACGTTCACAGCATCAGAGAGAGACGCTCCAGGTTCCAGAACCTTCGTCTATTCTCTTCAAGTGAGCGCAGGCGGGCCGCGCGCATTTCGATCGCATTGTTGATGGCGTGCTGGGCGCGGTCAAGAAGTTGCCGGGTTTCTTCGCTGAAGTGCCGGGGCATCGGGTGCTCCCTCCCACAGGCGGGAGCACGAACGGTCGGTCAGCCACCGGCGCCCGCTTCGGCCGCTGCCGCGCGTCCAGGCCAGCTTTAGTCGACGTGTCCCAGCGACAGGGCCATCGCCCACTCGGGCCGTCCGTTGGCGAGGGCGCGCGCGGACGCGGAAGCCCAGTCGTAGTTCAGCGCGAGAAACTCGACCAGCCAACTTCCGTTGCTCTTCGTGAGGATGGCATAGCGGGCGTGTGGCGAGCGGTATTCGAGGTTCGCTGCAGAGGGAATGTCCGCAAACACCGGGCATCCGACGCTGCCGGGGTTCAAGATCAAGCATTCCCCCGGTCCATGAACGACAGCTTGTCGGTGGCTGTGACCGCACAATACGACGCGCGCCGTGGTCGCACCTTTCAAACGTGTCTTCAGAATGTCGCGGCGCGCCGGGACGAAGCGTCCGTCATCGAGCAACTCCTCCAGCAAGAACGTGCTGTCGTCATCGGGCGTGCCGTGGCAGGCCAAAATTCCATCTGGCAGGTTGATGCGCGCAGGCAGGTTCTGCAGCGCCCACCGCTGTTCGGAAGTCAACGCATTGCGCGCGAATCCGGCTGCCGATGAAAGTTTGTCGTCAGGAGCATCATCGATCGACCGATCATGGTTTCCGCGTACAGTCGGGAGTGCGAGCGATTGAAGCGCCTCAAAGGTCTCTTTCGGCCACAAAGGGCTGGTGACGCAATCACCCAGATTGACGGTGAAATCGACGCCACGGCTGTTGATGTCGGCGAGCACGGCCTCGAGGGCGGGAAGGTTTCCATGGATATCCGAGATGACAGCCATTCGCATCGTTCGCTCCCCTTCACCGGCGGCGCGTTCTGCCTTGGTCGTGAACTTAACCCATTCCCGGCTGCCTGTGTCATCAGTCAGTCGGTTGTGATTTTGATGATTGCCGTTGGTGGTGGTGGCGTCTGCAAGGGGGCACAGCCGGCGTCAGGCATCGTCTGTCGGTTAAACTGCACAGAGTTGGAGGGGCCGAGGTTCTCGCTTCCACGATGCAACCAGCATCCGTACGCCCCTTGAGTTTGCACGATTGCCGTGATATTGAAGCCTGATGAAGAGATCAGTGCGCATCGTCAATCGCAAACACATGACCCGCTTTGGCTGGGCCGTGGAAGGAGTCGCGCGCTAGGAATTCGACGACGCCATCTTTTCACCAGGCCCCGCCGGCATCGGACGGGGCCTTTTGTTTGGCCACGCTCCTTGTCGGCGCGACAGCAGGAGCATCCGATGCCAATCCAACAGACGAACCTCATATCCGAGACCTCGGGCGATGTCGCAGTGCTCGGCCTCTCCACCGCATTGGTGAAAGAGGCCATGGACGACAGTTTGGCAGCCGCGCGCCCCAATGCATCCATTGCAGCACCGGACGACACTCTCTCGGACAAGGATGCTGCTGGACGAACAGCCGCATTGGCGCGGAGCCTCTTGAGCCTGCTCAAGCGATTTTGGCGTGCGTTTCAGGAACAGCGCCGGCGCGAGAGCTTACGAGCCACCTTGTACGACCTGAGTGACAGGGAACTGATGGACATCGGCGTGACGCGCGGTGAGATCGACTACATCGCCGTTCACCGAGCCATCGACAGGCTGAGAGACGGCACGACTTATCCGTGGATCATGTCTCGCGGTGTGATGTAACTGATGGCAACCGTGAGGCTTCGCTGCCGGGTGGGGGCGGCGATCAAGCCAGCCACTGGTTGCGAGCGAGCCCGCGCCTCACGACACCGCCCGGCGCGGGCCGCGATCGAGCCGTGCGAGCAGTGACGATGCCGTATCGGAGGGCTGCAGCGTCGCGACCGACAGCACCGGCTCGAAGCGCGCATGGCCGGCGCCATGCGAGGTCTGGCGGATCACGCTGGAGAGCCGCCGCGCAATCGTGTGCGCCGCGCGCAAATCGGTCTCGGCGAACACGACGACGACGGACTGGTCCGGCCGCATCGTGCCAAAGTCCATCTGGCGCATCATGTGGCTGATGATCCGCGCGCCATCGAGCTGAGCGCGGGCATGGGCGCCTTCAAAGGCAAGACGGGCGGCCGACAGTCCGCCGCCCGCCGCGAGCGTTTGGCGCACCGCCGTTGCGAACTCGCGGTCGAAGGCGGCCGGCGTCAGGAGGCCCGTCTGCGGATCGATGCGCCCGCCGGCGTCGATGGCGCGCAGCGTGCGGCTGAGGCGCGCCTCCAGCGCGTGCTGGCGGATCAGCGGCGCGGCGTTGATTGCAATCTGGCCCGGCTCGCCCATCAGGATCTCGAGATTAGGCAGCTTGTAGCGCGGCGCGAGCTCACCCGTGGTCAAGATCACCGGCAGGTTGCGGAAGCGCGCGTCCTCCGACAGCACGGTGAGGAAGGCGTCGACCACACGGGAGGTAAATCCCTCGCTGAGCACGATGCCGTCGATGTCGCGGCTGTTGAGCTGCTTGCCCGCGGCTTCCATGCCGAGCGCGCCGGCAATGCTCATGCGCTCGCCGAGCGCGACGGACAGCGCGGGGTACGACCCGCCGCGTCCCATCAGCAGCACGGTCGCCTCGCAGAGCGGATCCTCTTGCGGCAGGCGCGCGGCTGTCGCTTCATCCGCGAGGCGGCGCAGCACGGTCGCGTGCAGCGCGCGGACCCGCAGCGCAGCGCGGAGGCGCGGCAGCAGCCGATCGAGCGAGCCGCGCCCCTGGATGAAGGGGATGGCATTCGGCGCGAGCGGCCCCGCGGGTTCGACGGCGATCAGCGGCGTGTAGAGTTTTCGGGCAGCGATCCGCGCGGCAAGCGGCGTCAGGTCCGCATCGCCCGATTGGGACATCGCGACCAGGACTGCCGAGGGCTCGACCTGGTTCACCGCGCGCGCGGCCTCGGCCCAATCGGTCTCGATCAGCGGAAACAGTTTTGCCTCGTCCAGCAGGCCGACCAGGGATCGCTGCGGCGCATGCGATATGACCAGGATCGGGCCTTGCTGGGACATTTTGACAAACCTGGAGCGACGCGGACGAGGACGCGCAATGGTAATTTGTCAGCCTTAATGCGGCGTCAACGCTCGCTATCGTCTCACGCCGGGCTCGTGCGGTCGCGAAAAGCTTCCGCCATCAGCGGGTTCAGCCCGAGTTCCGTGAGCGCTTCGCGCGCGCGCGCGTTGTCGAGCGCGCGTCCGGCGAGGCGGTGGCCGCTGAGGCGATCGGGCAGGGCGGTCAGCAGCGTGCCGGGTCCGAGCCGCCTCGACCATTCCTGCAGGTCCTGCGCGAGGAAACGATAGCCGCCGACCGCCATGACGCCGGCGGGTGGCGCCGTGATCGCAATGGCGCCGGTTGCGCGGTCGAGCCGCGCGGCATATTCGGTGTCGACATAGTCGCGCGGCGGCTGCGGGATCAATGAATCCCCCGGCGGCTGCGGCGGCGCATAGGCTGACGCTGCGACCATCGGGCCGCGCAGTCCCAGCGTTCCCTTAGGCGTCAGCAGGATTTCGCCAGAGATCGACGATCCCGCGGCTTGGCGCGGCGCGCCATGCAGTCCCGGCTTGACCGGCGCAGGCATGCCGTCTTCGGCCGTGCGGCGCGCGCCGAACAGCCCGGCCTCGCCGAACAGATAGACGTCGGTCATCGAGACGCCATGCGCCGTCCAGCGCGGGCTGGAGGTGACCTGCTCCGGCGTGCGCCAGAGGCCGATGACATTGCGCAGGCTCGGCAGTCGCGCCGCAAGGCCAGCTTCGTCCAGTCGCAGGGCGAGCTGGGCCGGCACGATCAGCGTGTCGCAACGCTGGTCGACGATCTGCTCCTCGAGCGTGTCAAAGTCGAACGGATGATGCAGCGATAGCGTGCCGCCGGTCAAAAGCCAGACCGCGAGCGAGGAGACGAGACCCGCGAATGACGATGGCGCAAACGCCGAGATGGGGCTTGCGCCCTGCGCCACATTGGCTTCGAGCGAGACCGCAAGGCCGCCTGCGATCAGGCTGAGATGGGGGCGGGGCACGGCGCGAAAGCCGTCCGACGTGACATCGAAGGAAATGATCGCGGCCTTGCGCCCGTCCTGGATCGCGGTGCGCGAGGGTTTTATGTCGCGCGCAAGCGCGTCGTCGAGCGAGGCCATTCCTTCCGGAAGCGCATGGCCGAATCCGGCGACATGGCGGATGGAAAACACCTCTGCCGCGGCGTTCATCGCGACATCGGAATGCAGGACGCCGTCGATCCGGTCCATGGTGACGATCGCGCGCGCGCTGGTGCGGTTGAGGGCCGCGACGATCTCGGCCTGCCGCCACAATTGCGGGATCAGCGCCACCACGAGACCGGCGCGATGCGCCGCCAGCAGGGTCAGCACGAACTCGACCGTATTCGGCAGCTGCATCGCAATGACCGAATGCGCCGGCAGTCCCGCCTCGACGAAATGGGCCGCCAGCGCCGCGATGGCGCGGTCGGCCTGGGCATAGGTCAGGCGCTTCGGCCGCTGCCCCGTAACGCGCGGCTTGTTGAGCGGATCGACCAGCGCGATCGCCTCCGGGCGGCGCGACAGGATCCGCTGGAACAGAGTATCGAGAGTGGGCGATGCGCTGGTCTGGTTCACGTCAGGTCACTCTACCGCGGCTGCGCTTGGTCAGGGCTGTTTCGCTTGCGAGTCTACTCGCTGCCACCAGGTCTCCGGAAGGTATCCGGCGAGCGAGGTGGCTTTTGGCGTTTCTATCCGATTCCACCGCGCGATCCATTGCTCGCCGGCGCTAAAGACGGGGATGGCATAGAAACCCGCCATCAGGACACGGTCGAGGGCGCGGACCGCCGCGACGAAGTTTTGGCGGTCGCGGGCGGCGAGCAGCGCGGCGATCATGGCGTCGATGGCGGCGTCCTTGGCGCCCATGTAGTTGCGGGTGCCCGCCATGTCGGCCGCCTCGCTGCCGAAATAGAAGGCCTGCTCGTTGCCCGGCGAGAGCGACTGGTCCCAGCGGTTCTGGATCATGTCGAACTCGTAGGCGAGCCGGCGCTGGTCGAACTGCACTGGGTCGACCGATCGGACCGAAATCTCGATCCCGGCGCGCTTCAGGTCGCGGGCGTAGGCGAGCGCGATCCGCTCCTGGTCGCGGGTGGTGGTGAGGATCTCGAATGTGAGGAGCGCGCCGCTGCTGCGTTGCCGCAGCAGAGAACCGTCGAGTTCATAGCCGGCCTCAGCGAGCAGCGACAGCGCCTGGCGCAGGGTTGCGCGATCGCGGCCCGATCCGTCGGTGACCGGAAGGCGGTAGCTGCCGTCGAGAATGTCGGGCGGAATGCGCGTGGCGAACGGTTTGAGCAACTCCCGCTCTTTGGCGTCGGCGGGACGCGTATAGGCTGAGAGTTCGGAACCGGCGAAATAGCCGGCCGAGCGGCCGTAGAGGCCGAAGAAGTAGTTGCGGTTGATCCACTCGAAATCGAACAGCAGGGTCAGCGCCTGCCGCACCCTGATGTCGGCGAAGACGGGGCGGCGGGTGTTGAACACCAGGTATTCGGAGGGCTCTGGCACGCCCGGCTTGATGGTGTCGCGCACCACCTCGCCATCGCGCGCGGCCGGAAAGCCGTAGCCATCATGCCAGCGCAGCGGCTCTGTCTCGACGCGAAAGTCATAAAGTCCACGTTTAAAGGCTTCGAACTGGCCGTTGGATTCCCGATAGAAATCGAGCCTGATCTCATCGAAATTCCAAAGCCCGCGGTTGATCGGCAGGTCGCGGCCCCAGTAGTTGGGATCGCGCGTCAAAGTCACACTCGCGCCGGGCTTGACCGCGCCGACACGATAGGGGCCGGAACCCATGGGCGGGGCCAGCGTGGTGTCCTCGAAACGCGCCACGTCGATGGCGTGACGCGGCAGGATCGGCATCAGTCCGAGGATCAGGGGCAGCTCGCGGTCATTAGCGGCCGGGAGATCGAACCGGACGGTCAGCGGATCCAATACCTCGGCCTTTGTCACCTTTGAATAATACTGCCGGTAAAGGGGTCGGCCGTGATCCCTCAGCAAGGCAAAGGAAAACACGACGTCGTCCGCCCGGACCGGCTCACCGTCCGAGAAGTGCGCCGCCGGATTGAGACGAAAGGTGACGTAGCTTCTGACATCGTCGGTTTCGACTGTCTTGGCCAAAAGGCCATAGAGGGTGAAGGGCTCATCATTGCCGCGCGTGAGCAGGCTTTCAACCACGTAGGTTCGGATCTGTGGAGCAGCCAGGCCCCTGACAATGAAGGGGTTGAGGCTGTCGAAGGTTCCAAGGACCCCCCAGGTCAGCCGGCCGCCCTTGGGCGCATCCGGGTTGGCGTAGGGCATGTGGGTGAAGTCCGCTGGCAAGGCGGGCGCGCCATGCATGGAAAGGCCGTAACTCTCCGGGGCCGCGGCGTCGCCGGCCACCGCACCGGGCGCGAGCGAGAAGGCCAGCACAACCGCGGCCGTCATTTGAACGGCGATACGACCAAAAGCTGACGCGATCACGCGCGGATTTGATTCGGTTGGGAACACCGGGGACTTTTACCATAGCGGCAGCGCGGCAACGCTGTCCGTCAAAGACTCTTGTCGGCATTGATCTTTCCGTACGCCACGGTATGAAAGCGGGCGATCGAGCAGGGCGCTTGCGCCTGTCACGTATCCGCCTCAATTGACTAGGAGACAGCCGCGCGAAACGGCGAGGTGTCGCGCCTCCGGCGATTTCGGGCGCTCCCGTTCAGAAAGGGTTTTCCGCAATGAATTTCCGTAACTTGGCCGCATCGGTTGGGCCGCGTGGGCGGCTTGTCGCCTTGTTGGCGGCGACCACGCTGGCTGTTCCCTTTGCGCTGGACGCCCAGGCCCAGACGGCACCCCCCAAAGCCCCGGCAGCGCCGAAGGCGCCGGCCGCGGCGCCGAAAGCCGCACCCAGAGCTGGCGCTCCTGCGCCGGCCGGGCAACCCTCCGCCGAGCAGGCGCAGCAGGCCCCGGCAGCCCCCGGCGGCCAGCAGCAACAGGACCCGCCGGTTCAGCTGATCTACGCGCCCTGGACAAAATTCTGCCTGAAGGGACAGGACGCCAACGCCAAGCAGGTGTGCTTCACCGGCAAGGACGGCCGCATCGAGTCCGGCCAGCCCGTGATCGCGGCCGTCGTGATCGAGCCCGAGGGCGAGCCGAAAAAGATTTTGCGCGTGACACTGCCGCTCGGCATGCAGCTCGTTCACGGCACGCGGGTGATCGTCGACAACAATCCCCCGCTGCAAAGCCCCTACGTCATCTGCTTCCAAAATGGTTGCATGTCCGACTATGACGTGTCGCCGGAACTTCTGGCCAACATGAAGAAGGGGCAGAACCTGGTCGTGCAGGCCATCAACTCCAACGGTGCGGCGCTGACGCTGCCGCTGCCGCTGCAGGAATCCGGCAGCAGCTTCGCCAAGGCCTATGATGGCCCGCCGACCGATCCGAAGGAGTTCGAGAAGACACAGCAGAAGCTGCAGGAGGAGCTGCAGAAACGGGCCGACGAGGCGCGCAAGAAGCTGGAGCAGCAGGGGCAAGCGAGCGCGCCGGCCAGATAGCCGGTCATCGCAATGAAATGAGAAAAGGCGCTCCGAGCCGAGCGCCTTTTTCTTTGCTTGCGCGTGCCTTGGCGCGCGATGGCCCTTGCCAAGGGGCGCGGCTGACCGGGACAAATGCGCGGGTCATGCGCCCGCGTCCAGTCGCTTGGCGCGGCTCAGTTCAGCGACGGATTGCGCGGCCGGTAGCCGCCGGACTTGTCGCGCACGAAAATCTCGGCGACCTGCGAATGCCGGACCGGTTCTCCGGTCTCGTCGGGCAACAGGTTCTGCTCGGAGACATAAGCGACGTACTCCGCCTCGGAGTTTTCCGCGAGCAGGTGATAGAACGGCTGATCCTTATGCGGACGCACGTTCTCGGGGATCGAAAGCCACCACTCTTCGGTGTTGTTGAACTCCGGATCGATGTCGAAAATCACGCCACGGAACGAGAAGATCCGGTGACGGACAATCTGGCCGATCTGAAATTTTGCGGTACGCGCCTTGATCATCCTTCGTCGATAGACCATGCCGACGGCGGATGCTAGGGGCTGGGGCGCGATTTAACCTTTGTGTGACAGTGGCGCCGCCATCCGCCGGCCCGTCAAAGCCCCCTCATGGTCGACGTCCTCGATCTCGCGCTCCCCTATTTTGGTGCCATTTTCAGAGGCTTCGCCTCCGGTAAGGCGAGAGGGCTGCCGCAGACCGGGTTACCCTGGTGAGCTTCTTCCTGCTTTCCGTTTCGTTGCCTGCGTTGCGATTCGGCATCATGTCCCGGACGCACTTGCCGCGCTCAACAACCCGCCCTTCCTGTTGCGACCATGCTCGCGACGGTGACGCTAGCGCTGCCCCTGTTCGATCCCGTGTCCTGGTAGGTGCCGGCCGTCGGCTCGACAGAACTCAAGTCGTCTGACGTTCGTCAGGCGCCGGTTCGCCGCCAATTCCGCCACGATGGCGCGAGGCCCTCGCGCATGGCGAGGCGCCTGAGCGGTCCGATCGTGCCGATCAGATGCAAGCTGGCGGCGCGCAGCGACTGCATGGGCAAAAGTTCGCTCAGCAGCGAGCGGTTGGCGAGATCGATCACCATGGTCCGGCTCAGCACATCCGCGCGCCGCGCCAGCCCGTAGTGCCGCATCACCTCGCGTCCGCCTACATCCTGGCCCGCTGCGAGCGCATCGCGCACGATGGAGGCGATGTCGTCGGCGTCGCGCAGCCCGAGATTGAGGCCCTGCGCGCCGATGGGCGGAACGACATGGGCGGCTTCGCCGACGAGTGCGATGCGCTTATCGGCGAACTGTCTTGGCCGCTCGATCGCGAGCGGAAACAGACAGCGGCCCGGCTCGACGCGGACGCGGCCGAAGATCGAATGTGACTGCGTCTCGGCCGCCTCCGACAAGTCGTCGTCGCCAAGACCTTTCAGCCGCTCGGCTTCGACGGGCGAGGTCACCCATACGACGCTGCAACGATCGCCGGGCAGGGGGACGAACACGCAGGGGCCTTGCGAGGTGTGAAACTCGGTCGAGATGTTTTTGTGCGGCCGGGAATGGCTGATATTGAACGTCAGGGCCGCCTGCTTGAGATCGCGACGGCTGACAGCAATGCCCGCGGCCTCGCGGCAGAGCGAATGCCGGCCGTCCGCGCCAACCACCAGTTGCGCTGTTATCTCGGTCCCGCCAGCGGTGCGGATCTCGACGGCGTCGTCGCCGGGATGGACCGCCTCGGCCTCATCGTCGAACCGCCTCAGGCCCGAAATCTCGGCGGCGCGGGCCTCCAGGGCTGCGATCAAGTCGCGATTTTCGATGTTGTAGCCGAACGCATCCAGCCCGATCTCATCGGCGGTGAACCGCACCTCCGGTGCGCGGATCAGGCGGCCGGTGTCGTCCACCAGCCGCATCGCCGCGAGTGCGGCGGCCTTGTCCACGCAGCGGCGCCAGACGTCCAGTTGCTCGAGGAAAGAGACCGATCCGCCGAGCAGCGCCGTCGTGCGATTGTCACCATAAGCCTGACGGCGTGCGATCAGCGCGGTCCTGGCGCCGGCCTCGGCCAATGCGACGGCAGCCACCAGCCCCGCCGGACCGCCGCCGACCACCGCAACGTCAAAAGTCATGGACGCGTCGTTCATCGGTGACACATTTGTTCCTCCGGACCGGCCTTTTCAAGCCCGGATCCGCGCGCGACCTAGTGCCGCCGAGCGCCTCGGTGCAAAAGCAAGGGAATCCTGATAGCACTCGACCCGCCAATGAAACAGGACACCGTTCAGGATTCGGGGGCAACGGCGCCGACGCTTCGGGCGGCGGCGTTCTCCGTGCACATCTTCACCGCGCTTGGCGCCGGAGTGGCGCTGCTCGCGCTGCTCGAGGCCGTGCGCGAGCATTGGGCCGCGATGTTCTGGTGGCTCGGGGTGGCGCTCGTCATCGACGGCGTCGATGGACCGATGGCGCGCCGGTTCGATGTCGCGCGGGTGCAGCCGAACTGGGCCGGCGACGTGCTCGATCTCGTCGTCGACTTCACGACCTATGTGTTCGTTCCGGCCTATGCCATTGCCGCGAGCGGCCTGCTGCCGCCACTGATCGCCTCGGCGCTCGGCTTTGCGATCGCGGTGACGGGCGCGCTCTATTTCGCGGACCGGCGGATGAAGAGCGCCGACAATCATTTTCGCGGCTTTCCCGGCCTGTGGAATTTCGCCGCCTTCTACCTGTTTCTGCTGCAGCCGCCGCCATTGCTCGGCGGGCTCGGCATTGCGCTCCTTGTGGTGCTGACCTTCGTTCCCTTCCATGTCATCCATCCGGTGCGGGTGAGGCGGCTCCGATGGCTGACGCTGGCGCTGATGGCGCTGTGGGCGATCCTGTCCGCCTACGTCCTGGTGCGGGATTTCGACGTGGCGGCGCCCGTCACCATGTGTCTCTGCGCGATCGCGCTGTACATCGTCATGAGCGATGCTGCGATCAGATTGTTGAGATCGTTCAAGTCATGATGACTTTATTCAGCAGCCCAGAGGCCTGGGCGGCACTGTTGACGCTGACCGTGCTGGAAATCGTTCTCGGGATCGACAACGTCATCTTCATCTCCGTGATCGTGTCGAGCATTCCGGAGCCGCAGGCGACGCGCGCCCGGCAGATCGGCCTCGTGCTCGCGCTCGCCTTCCGCATTCTGCTGCTCACCCTGCTGGTGTGGCTGATCGGACTGACGCAGGACGTGCTGACGGTCGCGGATCGGGCGTTCTCATGGCGCGATCTCATCCTGATCGCCGGCGGCCTGTTCCTGATCGCCAAGGCGACCCATGAAATTCACCGCGAGGTGGAGGCCGACGAGGCCAACGCTCAAGACCGTTCGGCCAAACATGCCTTCCTCTGGGTGATCCTGCAGATCATTATCATCGATGTCGTGTTCTCGCTGGATTCCATCATCACCGCGATCGGCATGGCGCAGGACCTTCCGATCATGATCGCGGCGGTCGTGATCGCCTGCCTGATCATGTATCTGTCGTCGGGACCGGTTGCCGAGTTCATCAGCCATCATCCGACCACCAAGATGCTGGCGCTCGCCTTCCTGGTGCTGATCGGCGTCGCGCTGGTCGCCGACGGATTCAAATTCCACATCCCGCGCGGCTATATCTACTTCGCGATCGCGTTCGCTGCCGCGGTGGAGTTCTTCAACGTGCTGGCGAAGCAGAACCGCAGAAAGGCGCGGAAATAGGCCGTTGCTTCCGCGCAGCCACCACCCCGGCGCGACGCGGGAGCCGGATTTCCGCCGCCAGCCAGCCCAAAACAGCGGCATCAGCCATTGGCCGAGTTGACAACACCGCGTCGATGGCTTTCGTTTTGACGGCAGGTGAGGGAGACTAGAAACGATGGCGAAGGCCGTGCGCGTGCACAAGGTGGGAGGACCGGAAGCGCTGGTCTATGAGGGAGTGGACCTGGCCGCGCCGGGGCCGGGCGAGATCCGCATCCGCCAGCACGCCGTTGGCCTGAACTTCATCGACGTCTACTATCGTACCGGGCTCTACAAGGCGCCGGGGCTGCCCTTCATCGCCGGCAATGAGGCCTCGGGTGAGGTGATTGCGGTGGGACCCGGGGTGACGAATTTCCACCCCGGCGACCGCGTCGCCTATTACCACAACCTCGGCGCTTATGCGTCCGAGCGCAACATCCCCTGGGAGAAGCTGGTCAAGTTGCCCGACCACATCACCTATGAGCAGGGCGCGGTGCTCATGCTGAAGGGGCTGACGGTCTGGTATCTCCTGCACAAGACCTTCAAGGTCGAACCGCATCATCGCGTGCTGGTCCACGCCGCGGCCGGCGGCATCGGCCTCTTGGCGTGCCAGTGGGCGCGCGCGCTCGGCGCCCATGTGATCGGCACCGTCGGCTCGCAGGCGAAAGCCGATCTCGCGCTCGCCAATGGCTGCGATCACGTCATCAACTACAATGACGAGGATTTCGTCGCGCGCGTGAAACAGATCAGCCGCAACGAGCTCTGCGACGTCGTCTATGACGGCGTCGGCAAATCGACATTTCCCGGCTCGCTGTCATGCCTGAAGCCGCGTGGCTTGTTCGTCTCGTTCGGCAACGCCTCGGGGCCGGTGCCGCCCTTTGCCATCGCCGAGCTCAACAATCACGGCTCGCTGTTTGCAACGCGGCCGAAGCTGAACGACTATATCGGCACGCGGCGGGAGCTTTTGGAGGGCGCCGACACCCTGTTCGCCGCCGTCATCAACGGCAAGCTGCATGTGCCGATCAACCATGCCTATGCGCTGAAGGATGCGGCAAAAGCCCATATCGACCTGGAAAGCCGGGCGACGACGGGCGCCTCTATACTGAAGCCTTGAGGTTTTCGCAAACAGCGGAGAGGATGGAGGCAACGGGATCGAGAGGCCGATGCCGGCTGTCTCGGACGCCCGAAACGACACAAAACCGAACAAAACAAAAACCAATTGGGAGAGAAACGATCATGAGAGAGCAACGCATGTCCCGTCGCGCCGTGCTGGCGGGCTCCGCCGCCGCAGGAGCGATGGCGCTCAGCGGATTTCCGGCCTGGGCCGCGGACGTTGACTGGAAGAAATATTCCGGCACCAAGCTCGAGGTGATCCTCGCCAAGGGGCCGCGCGGCGACAATCTTCAGAAATACGCCAAGGAATTTACCGAGCTCAGCGGTATCGAGGTCGAATCCGAACAGATCCCGGAGCAGCAGCAGCGCCAGAAATGCGTCATCGAGCTGGCCTCGGGCAAGCCGAGCTTTGACGTCGTCCATTTGAGCTATCACGTGCAGAAGCGGCAGTTCGAGAAGGGCGGTTGGCTTGCGGACCTCACGGGCTTCATGAAGGATCCGAAGCTGACGGCACCGGACCTGGTCGAGAGCGATTTTTCCGCCGCCGGACTTCAATACGCGAAGGACGACAAGGCCAGGATGCTCTCGCTGCCCTGGTCGGTCGACTATTTCATCCTCTACTACAACAAGGAGCTGTTCGCGAAGAAGGGCATCGAAATACCGAAGACTCTCGATGAGATGGTGATGTCGGCCGAAAAGCTGACCGATCCGAAGGAGGGGACGTTCGGCTTCGTGGGGCGCGGCCTGCGCAACGCCAACATGACGCTCTGGACCAATTTCTTCCTGAACTATGGCGGCGAGTTCCTCGATGCCAACGGCAACATCCTGACCGATGGGCCGGAGGCGATCGAG
>NZ_JAFATE010000862.1 GCF_019244115.1 Bradyrhizobium sp. | reverse complement strand
CGATACGGAAAAACCATCGGAAGCCGAGCATTGTCCGCAAGCTCAACAATCAGCCGCCGGTAGGTTACATTTTCCAATTGATCACTAACGATCACCCCGTCCACATGCCCATGCACCATCGTGCTTACGACGCGCCGATATTCTTCCTCTTGCATTGGACTTTCGATCGGCGGGCCCAGGACCGCGATTCCCAACTGAGCCGCATTCTCCTGCATCGCGTTAATCTGTGGCAGCTGCCATATCTGGCGCGATCCAAGGAACCCCACTCTCGATGCCGTCGGAATAGCCTCACGCAAGACCTGCAGACGCTTGCCCCAAATCTCGAGTCCAGCCTCAACGCTGACCCCGGTGATGTTGCCACCAGGCCGCGCGAGGCTCACCACAATGCCGTAAGGAACGGGGTCGGCCATGCTCGCGATGACTGGGATCGTGTGTGTCGCCGCTTTGAAACTTAGAACGAGCCGCGACGCTGCTGTCACGATGGCGTCCGGCCTTGTGCTCACCACATTGCCGCAGAGCTCTGGAAAGCGCTCCTCCCGACCGTCGCCGGAATATCGCGCCACAATAAGATTCTGCCCCTCGACGTAGCCAAGCCGACGTAGCTGTTTAAAAAGCGCGGAATAATATGGATTGTCGCCGGTTTCGTTCATGTCGTAGACGGGCGCCGACGGGTGAACAATTGCGATGTAATAGGTCTTTGGCGTCTGCTGCGAGCGTGCTGTGAGCGGCCATCCTGTCACCGCACCGCCGATGAGGGCCATAAACTCGCGGCGTTTCAATCGGTCGATCCCCATAAGATCCTAGGCGGTCCATGGCCGGATTGCAGCATAACGAATTGGCATTTGTAAATCAGCCAAGCCGAGGTCCGGTTAGGGTCATTAGCGGACATAAAGGCGCCCGCACCCGAATGTCAGCTATTCACCCGAAGGACATCGTTCTACACAGTCGTGACGTCGGCTTTGGGCCACAAGCAGTCATTCCGACTTCTCGTAGACGGCGGCGCGGTCGTCGCGCGGCAGGGTAATGATAAACTCGGTGAATAGGCCCGGCTCCGTCTCGAGATCGATCGTGCCGCCGTGTTGTTTCACGATGATGTCATGGCTCATCGAGAGGCCAAGCCCAGTTCCTTCGCCGGCGGGCTTGGTGGTGAAGAACGGATTGAATATCTTGTCCTTTACTCCCGGCGGGATACCGGTTCCGTTGTCGCGAATGCGGATTTCCACCCTGTTGCCGAGGTTCTTGGTGGCGGCACTCAGGACAGGCTCAAAGGTCTCGTCAGCCCCCTCCGACTTACGCTTGATTGCGGCATAGAAGCCGTTGGAAATTAGGTTGAGGAGTGCCCGCGTGATCTCCTGCGGGTATACCTCGACCGCGCCCGCGTCGGGATCGAGGTCGCGCTGCAGAGTAATCTTGAAGCCGGATTTCTCCGCTCTCGCCCCGTGATAAGCGAGGTTGAGGCTTTCCTCCACGATACCATTGATAGCGGCGGATCGGTGCTCGCCACTTCCTTCACGCGAATGCAGCAGCATGTTCTTGACGATGGAGTCGGCTCGCTTGCCGTGTTGCACCACCTTTTCGAGATTATCCTTGAGCGTTCCCGTGAGTTCATCGATTTCAGCGCGGAGCGTCTCGCCGAGCACAGCGGGATTGAGCGCATCCCTTAGTTCGTCAGTCAATTCTGCCGACAGCGCTGCAAAATTGTTGACGAAGTTGAGCGGGTTTTTGATCTCATGCGCGACGCCGGCGGTGAGCTGACCGAGGGAGGCAAGCTTTTCCGTCTGGATCAGGCGGTCCTGCGCGGTGCGGAGGTCCTCGAGGGATTTTGATAGCTCGCGGGTGCGCTGCTGCACTTCGTTGAACAGGCGCGCGTTCTCGATGGCGATCACGGCCTGATCGGCGAAGGACGTGACGAGCTCGACCTGCTTGTCGGTAAATGCCTGGACGCGCCTCCTGGCAATCACGACCGCCCCGATCGGCTCGTTCTCGCGCAGCAGCGGGACACCAAGCGCAGTGCGCTGGCCGGCCAATAGCGTCGACTCGCCCAGTGTGTATTCGTGGTCAGCCGACACATCGGCGATTTGCACTGTGCGGCGCTCCAGCACGGCGCGACCGGTGATGGTGCCTCGGTCAGGTACAATCGGGTGCTCCTCGAGGAAATGGACATATTCCTCGGAAAAGCCCACCGCGGCGCCGGCTCGATACAGATCGCCCTCGCGGCGCATGATGAAAGCCATGTCGGCATCGCAGAGCCGGGCAGCCGAGGAGACCAGCGTGCTGAGGACAGCCTGCAGATCGAAGGCCGAACGGCTAATCACCTTCAGCACGTCCGCTGTCGCGGTCTGCTGCTGCAGCGATTCTTCGAGGTCGCGCGTCTTGGCCTGCACCTCGTCGAACAAGCGGACATTGCCGATCGCGATCACCGCCTGGTCCGCGAAGGTTTGCAGCAGAGCAATTTGCTTCTTGCTAAACGGGTTTACCTCCCTGCGGCGAATGACGATGGCGCCGATGCCTTCGTCTTCGCGGAGCAACGGTGCGCCCAGAAGCGTGTGGCATCCGTCGCGAAGCGACATTTC
>NZ_JAFATE010000306.1 GCF_019244115.1 Bradyrhizobium sp. | reverse complement strand
CAATTTTCGTGGAATACGAAGGATTGTATCTCCATTCTTCTGTACCATTTCTACGAGTCGTGAAGCTGTCCAGAACGCGATTGCATATGAACTATTAAGGCGGATAGTATTATAGATCGAACTGCGACGTGTCGCTCTGGTGCCATCGCCTATTTTGACCCATCTTTTACAGTTGGCGGGCTGTCGGTACGATATCGGTTTGAATAATCGCGTCTTGTCAGGTTGCTATAGGAGCGGCCGCCGGCATGGCGCAAGGTGTAGTGCTAAATTCTGCGGCTACTAGGCATTTAGTGATTGACGACTCGCCTGTGCTCTGAATGCTAGGGGTATGTTCGTCCGCGAGAAGCGCATCGGTTCCTACAGCTACGTCTACCTGGTCGAAACCGTCCGTGAGGACGGGCGCGTCAAACAGCGCATCATTCGCAACCTCGGCCGCAAGGAGGAGGTGGAGCGCCGCGGCGACCTCGATCGCCTCGCCCGCTCCGCCGCCCGGCTGGCGCAACGTTCGCTGGTGCTCTCCGCGCTCGATGCGGACGGTGCCTTGCAACTCGCCTGCAAGCGCATCGGCCCGCCGTTGCTGTTCGAGCGGCTCTGGCGCGATAGCCAGTGCAGCGTGGTCCTGCACGAACTGCTCGACGGTCGCGGCTTTGGCTTCCCGGTCGAGCGGGCGGTCTTTCTCACCGTGCTGCACCGGCTGATGGTCTCCGGCTCGGATCGTGCCTGCGAGCAGTGGCGCGAGGACTATCGCATCGACGGCGTCGCGGACCTGCAGCTGCATCACCTGTATCGAGCAATGGCCTGGCTCGGCGAGGAATTGCCCGAGGACGAGCAGGCCGGCCGCACGCTGGTGCCACGCTGCATTAAGGACCTCGTCGAGGAGCGGCTGTTCGCCTGCCGACGCGACCTATTCTCCGATCTCTCCGTGGTGTTCATGGACACCACGTCGCTCTATTTCGAGGGTGAGGGCGGCGAAAGCCTGGGCGAACGCGGCCATTCGAAGGACCATCGGCCGCAGCTCAACCAGATGATCGTCGGCGTCGTGCTCGACCAACAGGGACGGCCGGTTTGCTCGCAGCTGTGGCCCGGCAACACGGCGGATGTGACGACGCTGATCCCCGTCATCGACCGACTGCGCAGCCGCTTCGGCATCGCGCGCGTTTGCGTCGTCGCCGACCGCGGCATGGTCAGCAGTGCAACCATCGCCACGCTCGAGCAACGCGGCCTTGACTACATCCTCGGCATGCGCGAGCGCAGCGCCAAGGAGGTGCGCGAGGTCGTGCTGGCCGACCCGGCGCCGAGCGTCCCGCTGGTCATCCCGCGCGCCGGACGGTCCGACACCGAGCTGCAGGCCAAGGAGGTCATGGTCGGCGAGCGCCGCTACATCGTCTGCCGCAACCTCAGCGAAGCGGCGCAGGCCGCCCGCACCCGCGACGCCGTGCTCGCGGCCCTGCGCGCCAAACTCACGCAAGGCGACAAAGCGCTGGTCGGCAACAGCGCCTATCGCCGTTACCTGAAGACGCCCGATGAACGGCACTTCCAGATCGATGACGCACGGGTCGCCGAGGATGCCCGTTACGACGGGCTCCACGTACTGCGCACCAGCACGCGGCTGCATCCGCTCGAGGTGATGCGCCGCTACCGCGAGCTGCTCGTGGTCGAGCAGCTGTTCCGCTCGGCCAAGGCGCTGCTGGCGACGCGACCGATCTATCACCAGACCGACGCGGCGATCCGCGGCCATGTGTTTTGCAGCTTCCTCGCCCTGGTGCTGCGCAAGGCGCTGGAGGAGCGGCTGGCAGCCGCACGGCTGAAGCCGGAGTGGCGCGACCTGCTCGCCGATCTCGATCGCCTGCAGGAGATCACCGTCGTGCAGGACAGCAAGCGCCTGATCCTGCGCACGCCGACGACCGGTGTAGCCGGCAAGGCGTTCCAGGCGGTCGGTGTCGCCCTGCCGCCCAACATCCAGGACGCGGAGCTCCCGGCAGCGGCCTGAATTGTTGCAGAAACCGGCGAAAACGTAGTGCTAAGTGCCTATCTCGGTAGGGCGTGACGCCAGGTGATAATGCCGCAGGCGAGGTGGAGCGGGGCCAGATAGTTCGCGGGCTTCTTGGCCCAGCGGATCAGGATGGAGCGAAAGCGGTTGAGCCAGGCGTGTGTGCGTTCGACGACCCAGCGTCGTGCTTTGGCACGGGCGTGACGCTTGGCCCAGGCTTCCTCGCCGCGGCTGCGCAGATGCAGGGTGAAGCCGAACGCCTCTGCCAGGGCGCGCGGCTCGTCATAGTCGAACCCTTTGTCGAGACAGAGATGCTGGGGCTGACGGCGGGTCGGCTTGGGGCGCCGCACCGGGATGGCCGCGAGGGTCTGACGCATCAGTTTATGGTCGTTGCGGTTGGCCCCGTCGATCACCGCCCCGAGCGGGACGCCGCGGCCGTCGGTCAGCAGTGAGCGCTTGACCCCGGACTTGCCCCGGTCCGTGGGATTGCGGCCGGTTTTTTCCCCCACCCAGCGGCGCTTTCCCCATCGCCCCGTCCAGCGCCAGCCAAGTCCAGTCAATGCCCGTCAGGGCGTCATAGGCCAGTAGCCCCTGGCGCCAGAACGTCGCGAACACCCCGGCCCTGACCCACTCCTGAAAGCGCCGGTGCGCCGAAGAGGAGGAACAAATCTTGGTCTCCCTCAGCGCATTCCACTGCCACCCCGTCCGCAGCACGAAAAAGATCGCGTCCATCGCCGCCCGGTCCGGCACCCGCGGGTTATGGCAGCCGAGCGGGTGCTTCGGCCGCGGTGGCAGCAACGGCTCCATCTGCACCCACAGTCTATCCGGCAGACGCCAGCCATCATCCCGAACAGGTCGTCTCTTGGCCTTCAGCCCAGTCCTTTTCAGCATTCATCATAGATGGTGATCCACCACGCCTCTGCCTACCGGGATAGGCACTAAGGCGCGACCGCGCGCCTACAAGAACCCGACAACACAAGAGTTTTCGAATCCCACTGTCAAACTCGGGTCAAGCGCGGCGACAAAGCGCTGCTCGGCAATTCCGCCTACCGGCGGTATCTGCGCCGCACCGGCCAGAGCCGCGCCTTCGAGATCAATCCCGGCAAGCTGGCCGATGAGGCCCGCTTC
>NZ_JAFATE010000305.1 GCF_019244115.1 Bradyrhizobium sp. | reverse complement strand
AAATTTGATGTTGGACAGGCCCATCTGCGCGATCAGCCACTGCGCGTTGACCAGAGTGAGCCCCCACTCCGAATCATAGGGCGGGGCGAAATAGGGCCGCGGCGCCCATTGCGACGCCGAGCCGCCGCTGCCGCCGGCGATATGGCTGTCGCAGCAGATCACGCCATCGATCTGGTCCGCCGTGACGCCGGCCTCGTCCATCGCCTTCTGGCAGGCCAGGATGGAGTAGGCACCCAGCGTCTTGTCTATCGAGACGCCGTCCCAGCGGCGGTCGACCGGCGAATGTCCGACACCAGCCACCGCGACCTTGCCGCGATGCTCCCAGACGCCGAGCCCGTCCTTGTCTCGCCGCCACCGATACCCGGCTGACGCGCTCATGGCTCCACCTTTCCTCTGTGCTCCGGCAGTGAAAGTATCGTCAGCCCCGTCGCGCTGCCTTGATCGCGGCAACATCGATCTTCTTCATGCTCATCATCGCATCAAACGCGCGCTTTGCCTCATCCCGCCGGCCGCCAACGCCTCGGTCAGCACGCGCGGCGTGATTTGCCAGGAGACCCCACTTGTCTTTGCACCAGCCGCATGCACTCTCTTGGCCACCATTGCCCACGATGGCGTTCCAGTAGCGGTCGGTCTCGTCCTGATCGTCGGTGGCGATCTGGAACGAAAAAGCTTCATTATGTTTGAACATGGGACCGCCGTTGAGGCCGAGACAAGCAACGCCGGCAACCGTGAATTCGACCGTCAGCACCTCGCCGGCCTTCCCGGAGGGATAGTCACCCGGTGCACGGTGGATGGCGCCGACGGCGCTGTCGGGGAAAGTTTTGGCATAGAAGCGGGCCGCAGCCTCGGCGTCCTTGTCGTACCACAGACAAATCGTGTTCTTTTCCATTGCGAGTCCTTTCGGTTCCAAACCACATCACGCCCCTTTCACCACCCTGCTCAGATAGGCGGCCCTGTCGCTTTGCTCCAGCCCAGATATCTCTTTGCTCCGCCCTCACATCGGCAGCGACCACAGCATTCGTGGGCTACCAATAGCCGACCTGGCGCATCTTGGGTTAGAATCGTCCGCGGCGATGAGGCACAACGTGCCCCGATCGCAGGATCATCCCCAGGAGTCTGACATGTAGTACATCGCCGGCACGTGACCACATCCGCTGTCCCCTGCAAAACCTTCCTGGGCCGATGCCACGCCTGACCTTCGACCTTGAATTGGATCAGGTCCGCGCCATCGTCCGCGAGCTCGATGGCGCGCTCGACCCGGTCAGGTTTGCCCGGCTGTCTGGCGGCACGAGCGACGTCTACCGCATCGACCTCGCGCGGGGCAAAAACCCGCTGGTGCTGAAGATCTACGCTGACGAGCAGCCGTGGGTCGTGGCGAAGGAGGCGCTGGTGGCCGGCTGGATCGGCGAGCGGGCCGACCTGCCAATCCCGCGCTGGCTGTGCATCGACGAGCGGCGAAGGTTGATCCCGTTCCGCTTTGCGCTGACCACCTGGCTTCCCGGCATGACGGTGCGGCGGCTGATCGGCACTGACGGCATCGACGCAGCCTATCGGCAGATGGGGGAATTGCTGCGGCGCCTGCACAGCATTCCCATGACGGCCTACGGCTACATCAAGGATGACGGCATTCAGCGGCCCGTTCCGAGCAACGACGACTACATGCGCGCGGCATTCGAGCAGGCGTTCCGGCAGTTTCGCGAGCAAGGCGCGGACGAGATTTTGACGCGCCGGCTGCAAGAACAGGCGCAGGCGCGCTTTCCCCTTCTGCAGTCGAGCGCGGGGTCTGTTTTCTGCCACGACGATCTGCAGCAGGGAAACGTGCTGGCCGAGCGTGACGGCAGCGGCGGTCTCAAACTCACCGGCCTGATCGATTTTGGCAATGCGCGGGCCGGCGATGCCTTGTTTGATCTCGCAAAGGCACTGTTCTGTTGCGGCCATGAGGATCCCGGCAGCCGAACACCGCTCCTTGCCGGGTATGGTGAAATCGATCATCCGGACGCGGAGGGCGCCATCTGGCTTTATACCCTGTTTCACAGCGTCTCGATGTGGTGCTGGCTGACGCGCCACGGCCTCGCGTCAGACGGCGGCGCGGGCCTGCTCCGCGACCTCGATGCGATGAGCCGATAACGTGTTCGCTCTAATCTGTAGGCTGGGCTAAGCGCAGCGTGCCTACCCTTCTTGACCATGCCCGCACAAGAAATGGTGGGCGCGGCGCAAGTGCGGCTTTGCCCACCCACCCTGCTCTCGCCACTATCGCGCGTATCAGGCGCCTGCGCCAAGGCGTTGCCCAACCATATAGCCGATCAGCGCGCTGATCGCGGCCAGCACCGAGCCCCAGCAGATATCCGCGATCGACAGCGCCGTCGACCAGTTGCGCAACGTCGCCTGGTTGGTGAGGTCATAGGTCGCATACGTCACGAACCCGAACAGCGCGCCGAGCAGCAGCACCCGCAGCGGACTTCCGTTCTGCTGCGCCGGCCATACCACAAAACCGAACAGGCCGACGGTGTAGACCAGATAGAACACCGCGGCTGGAGCGAGCTCCGGCTTGGGCTTCAAGATGTCGCCAAGCACCGGCCGATAGAGCCGCTCCGCCATCAGCGACAGCCAGACCATGTCGATCGCCACGAACGAGACCGCTACCGCCAGATAGCTCAGGAAGAGTCTCATGTACGTCCCTCTCTGCGCGCGAGCGCCCTGCCGACAAAAACGATCGATTGAGCCGTTTTGAGGCGATCTGCTGGCCTTCGGCGCAATTCCATGATGTAGAATAGAGCATGACAGGCGGCTGCGCGTCGGAATACGGCGGACAATCGCCTATAGAACCATTTGAGTTCAAGGGAGGCGCAGCATGCTGAAATCGATTGATCCCATTCTCAACGCCGACGTGCTTCACGCGCTGCGCGCCATGGGCCATGGTGACGACCTCGTGATCTGCGACACCAATTTTCCAGCCGATGCGGTCGCGCGCCAGACGGCGCTCGGGCGCCTGCTGCGGATCGACGGCGTGGCCGCAGGCCGTGCCGCCCGCGCCATCCTGTCGCTGCTGCCGCTCGATTCCTTCGTCGAAAAACCGGCGCTGCGCATGGAGATCGTCGGCCAGCCGGATGACATTCCCGCGGTGCAGAAGGAGGTGCAGGCCGAGATCGACGCCGCCGAGGGACGCTCCTGGCCGATGGGCTCCATCGAACGGTTTGCGTTCTACGATCTCGCGAAGAAAGCCTATTGCGTGGTCCAGACCGGCGAGCGGCGCTTCTACGGCTGCTTCATCTTCAAGAAGGGTGTCATTCCACCTGATGCGGCTTGAGGCCCGCGCGCATTGCACAGCAACGCGTCTCATGGGAATGAGGCGCCCGTACGTGCGCACCGCGCAGCTTCGTTGACATTGATCGGAGCTGTTGCATACTTGATCGTCACACGCCGCCTGTATTTACAAATGCCACGAAGCGCGAACACAGGCGCAACAGACGACCAAGACACAGCGGCCGAAACAAAAACATCCAGCAACAGGGAGGTTTCGCGTGAACAACCGGGAGCACGATCAGCATCATCCATTGCGACCGAACCGACGCACGGTGCTCAAGGGCGCCGTTAGCGCCGCCGCCCTGGGCTCGACCGGCGGTCTCGGCGCATTGACTGAGGCTGCGCTGGCGCAAAGCAATCTGCGCGCGCAGATTTCGCAAATTCCGGGCATCGGCAAGGGCGCGCCCACCGATGCCGATTGGCAGAAGGTCGGCGAGCTGTGTCTCGGCCCGACCAAGGCGAACGTCAAGGAGGGCGAGTTCAAGGGTGTCGAGCTCTCCTTCATGGGATTGAACAACCAGAACCTGCACAACCTCCTGTTTCGCGGCTTCCTGAAGCCGTGGGAGGCGTATACCGGCGCAAAGATCTCGTGGATCGACCTCGCCCAGGCCGACTACAACCCGCGTCTGCAGCAGGCGATCGCAACCGGCACGGTCGATTTCGACATTCTGGAGATGGGCGCGCCGTTCGAGGGCGACGTGTGCGGCAAGGGCCTCGCATCCGAGATGCCGGAGTGGGTCAAGACCCAGATCGACATCAACGACTATGTCGACTATCTGAAGCCGCCGGTCGGCACCTGGAACGACAAGACCTATCGCGTCACCATCGACGGCGACTGCCACAACTTCAATTACCGCACCGACTATTTTTCCGATGCCGGCCTCGCCAAGGCGTGGAAGGACGCCGGCAATGCGGGCGACTGGGGCGTGCCAAAAACCTGGCAGCAGGTGCAGGCGGTGACCAAATTCCTCAAGGGCAAGAAGTTCAAGGGCCAGAACGCATACGGCTATCTCGATGCGCCAAAACCCTGGGGCGGGTTCGGCTTCTACTTCCTCGGCAGCCGTGCCTCGGCCTACGCAAAACATCCCGACGACAAGGCCTGGCTGTTCGACGTCGACACCATGAAGCCGCGCATTAACAATCCGGCCTGGGTGCGCGCCATTCAGGATGTCATCGACGCGCTGCCGTCGGAGCCACCCGATCAACTCAACGCCGATCCGAACACCACGGGCTTCCAGCAGTTTCTGGCCGGCACCGGCTCGATGATCCCATGGTGGGGCGACATCGGACAGGTGGCGAAAGCGAGCGACACTTCGGTGATCGGCGACATCGTCGGCTTCGACATCCTGCCCGGGTCGGACGACGTCTACAATGCGAAGACGGGCAACTGGGACAAGCTCGCCAGCGGCCCGAACCATGCGCCGAACTGCGCCTATCTCGGCTGGGGCGTCTATGTCATGGCGCGCGTCAATGGCGATGAGAAGAAACACAAGGCGGCGTGGAGCGCGGCGGCCCATCTCGGCGGCAAGGATCTGTCGTTCTGGACCGTGCTATATCCCTCCGGCTTCCAGGTGCACCGGGCCAGCCACTTCAATATCGACGAATGGGTGACCGCGGGCTATGACCGCAAATACATCACCTCGTATCTGAACTCGCAGCTCTCCTCCTACAACCACCCGAACCGTGCGGTCGAGCCGCGCATCCCCGGCATCTTCCAGTACTACAGCATCGCCGAGGACGAGCTGACCAAAATCTTCGCCGGTCAGGTCGACGCCCAGACCGGCGCCAACAATATCGCAGCCGCATGGGAGAAGCTGACCGATCAGCTCGGCCGCGAGAAGCAGATCGCGCTCTACAAGGCCTCGCTCGGGGTATAGCTGCAACGATTTCGTCGTCATGGCCGGGCTTGTCCCGGCCATCCACGTCTTTGTTCCATCGACATGATCAAAGACGTGGATGCCCGCGACAAGCGCGGGCATGACGACGGAGAGCGTTGAGGCCGATGATAATCGTGTCGGAGGCAACAGCCCGCCATTTTTCGGAATGCCATCCTGATGCACCAATCATTACCAGCGGCGGTCAACCGGCAGCAGATGCTTGCATCGCGACGCATGCGCCAGGCGAGCCTGGGCCGTGCGCTGTTTCTCATCGCCTCGGCTCTGTTCGCGCTGGTGCTGCTCGTCCAGGTCCTTCATGCCAGCGGTGCGATAGCTGCGGGCTTCTCGGACTGGAGGCCAGTGCTCTATGCGTATCTCGTGTGGGGCATCGCGCTCGGCATTCGGCAAGTCCTGCTGCGGGGCGAACGTGGCTTGCGCGCGCTGTTCCTGCTGCCGGCGGTGCTGTTCACGGTCGCGGTGGTGATCTTTCCGACCGTGTTCGGCTTCTACATCGCCTCGCTCGACTGGAACCTGTCCTCGCTCGAAGGCCCGCGCTTCTACGGCCTCGGCAATCTCATCGGATTGTTTCACGACACCTATTACTGGAACGCGCTCCGCAACATGGTGTTCTATACGCTCGCCGTCTCCGGTGAATATGCCATCGCGTTCGGGCTCGCGCTGCTGCTCAACGCCGACATAAGCGGCCGAAAATTCTTTCGCGTCGTGTTCCTGCTACCGATGATGCTGAGCCCGGTCGCGGTGAGCTGGATGATCGGCAAGTCGCTGCTGGAATACCGCTTCGGTCCGGCGGCCACGCTGGCGCGCGCGCTCGGCTGGGACAATCCGGCATTCTTCGCCTCGCCCTGGATCGCGCGCTTTTCCATCGAGGCGATGGATGCCTGGGTCTCGATCCCCTTTATCATGATCATCCTGCTCGCCGGCCTGCAAGCGATGCCCAAGGAGGTGCTGGAGGCGGCCAAGGTCGACGGCGCCAATGGCTGGCAATCATTCTGGCACGTGACGTTCCCGCTGATGCTGCCGGTCAGCATCACCGTCCTCATCATTCGGATCATCTTCAAGCTGAAGCTCGCCGACATCGTGATCAACGTCACGGCCGGCGGCCCGGGCGGCGCCACCGACACGATGTCGAGCTTCATCTACCGCGTCTACCGCGACCGTTCGAATGTCGGCTACGGCACGGGGCTCGCAATGTTCTATCTTCTGATCATCATCGTGCTCTTGAGCCTGCTGCTGCGGCTGTCGCATCGCTGGACACAGAAGGTGACGTGAGGTCTTCGCCATCATGACGATTGCAGCACTGATACCGAACCGAAAACCTCAGGCGGCATCGCGCGCGAAGCGCATCGTTGGCCGAACGCTGATCTACGCCGCATTGATCTTCTGGGCGTTCGTCTGCCTGTCTCCGATCTACTGGACCGTCACGACCTCGTTCAAATCCGCGGTCGACGTGACGCAGGGTCACCTGATTCCCTGGCTCGACTTTCAGCCGGACTGGAAGGGCTGGCGCTCGCTCGGCCTGTCGCCGGACACGATTTTCGGCACTTCCAACCCGCGCGAAGAGTTTTTGAGCCGGTTCGGCAACAGCATTTTCACCTCGGTCGGCGCCTCGCTGCTGGCGCTGGTGCTGGGATCGCTGGCCGCCTACGGCCTCAGCCGCTTCCGCTACAAGTTCGCCTGGATGCGCAACGACGACATCCTGTTCTTCTTCATGTCGCAGCTGATCCTGCCGCCGGTCGTGCTCGCGCTGCCGTTTCTGGTGCTGTACAAAGCGCTGGCGCTGCTCGACACGCGGTTCGGCCTGATCCTGCTCTACACCCTGACGGTGCTGCCGATCGTGATCTGGATCATGCGCGACCAGTTCAACGCTATCCCGGTCGAGCTCGACGAAGCCGCCTTCGTCGACGGCCTGTCGGTCTGGGGTGCCTTCCTCCGCATCATCCTGCCGCTCGCCGTACCCGGCATGGTCGCCGCCTTCATCCTCTCACTGGTCTTGTGCTGGAACGAATATTTTTTCGCGGCGCTCTTGACCAGCACGGATGCAAAGACCTTGCCCGTGATGGTGGCGAGCCAGACCGGCTCGCAGGGCATCAACTGGTGGTCGATGGCGGCGCTCTCGACCGCCGCAATCGCACCGCTGGTCATCGCAGGCATCTTCCTCGAACGCTACATCGTCAGCGGCCTGACCACCGGCGCGGGGAAGTAGCTGACCTTCTGCGCTATCAAACCCTCATGGTGAGGAGCCGCGCTCTTCGCGCGGCGTCTCGAACCACGAGGCCCCGATGCAAATGTCCGGGCCTCATCCTTCGAGACGCGCGCAAAGGCGCGCTCCTCAGGATGAGGGGATAGAGCCATCTTACGACGCGGGATGCTTGGTCAGGACACAGACCGCCCGCGTTTGGCGAGGTAGATCCGCGCGGCGTTGCCGCCGAAGATCGCAGCCTTCTCGTCCGCCGAGAGATCGGCGAGCAGCGTTTCGCTGGCCTCCAGCCACCGCTCATAGTCGCCGGCGAGATTGAGCACCGGCCAGTCGCTTCCCCAGAGCAGCCGCTGCGGACCAAAACACTCGAGGACATGGTCTACCGCCGGGCGCAGGTGCGCGAGCTGCCAGTCAGGTCCCGCCTCGGTCACGAGGCCCGAGAGCTTGCAGACGATGTTGTCGCGCGCAGCGACCTCGGCGATATCGCGCCGCCAGTCCGCGATGTCGCCGGTTTTCAGATGCGGCTTGGCGCAATGATCCAGCACGAATTGCAGCTCGCCATGGCGGTCGACCACGCGCAAAAGCCGCGACAGATGGCGCGGCAGCGCCAGCGCATCGAACACGAGGCCATGGCCGGCCATCGCGCGGAGCAGCGGCGCCAGCGCCGGACGCAGCAGCCAGTCGTCGTCGGGAATGTCCTGCACCATGGGCCGGAGGCCCACCAGCAACTTGCGCGCCGCCATCGCATCGATGCGCGCAGCACCGTCGGCCGCGTCAAAATCGGTCCAGCCCACCACACCGCGCACCACATCGGCGCGTTCGGCTGTCTCGAGCATGAACAGCGTCTCGGCTTCCGTCGGCGCCGCCTGCACCAGGATCGTGCCGTCGATCCGCCCGGCGCCGAGGTGCGGCGTAAGATCTGCGAGGGTAAAGTCGCGATAGATCGGCGCAAACGCCGGCGTCAGCCAGCCGTAATCGCCGCGTGCGAGCGTCCACAAATGATGATGCGCATCGATCCGCATGGTCAGGCCTGTGACGGAACCGGAACATCCGCATCCAACAGATGCTCGGACTTCAGGTCGGCCCAGAGCGCCGCCGGCACCTGGCTGGACAGCGCGGCCACGTTGCGCTCGACCTCCTGCGGGCCTTGCGCCCCCAGCACCACGCTCGCGACCGCCGGATGACCGAGCGCGAAATGCAGCGCCGCTGTCGGCAGCGCCACGCCATGGGCTTTGCAGACGCGTTCGATCCGCGCGACCTTGTTCATGATCTCCGGCGGCGCGTCCTTGTAATTATACTTTGCGCCCTTGACCGCGCCGGTCGCGAGGATGCCCGAGTTGAACACGCCGCCCAGCATCACCCCGATCCCCTGCTGCTCGGCCAGCGGCAGAAACTCCGCAAGCCCCGGCTGCTCCAGCAGCGAATAGCGCCCGGCGAGCAGCATGGCGTCGAAGCGGCCGGCGTTGGCGAAACGCACGCACATGTCGGCTTCGTTGACGCCGACCCCAATGCCGGCCACCACGCCCTCGCTGCGCAGCCTGTCGAGCGCGACATAGGCGCCCTCCATCGCTTCGCGGAATCGCGCCTCGATTGCGTCAGCGCCGTGGGTCCAGACGTCGACGTCATGGATCAGCAAGAGGTCGATCCGGTCGGTCGAAAGCCGCAGCAGCGACTGCTCCACCGAGCGCATGGTGCCGTCATAGGAATAATCCACCACGGCACGGTGCGGCTGCCCGCCGACGAAATTGGAACCATCGCCGCGGCCATGAAACGGATCCATCCAACGACCGACCTTGGTACAGAGAACAATTGCGTGCCGCGGCACACGCCTGATCGCGGTGCCGCAGCGATGCTCGGCAAGGCCATGTCCATAGAGCGGCGACGTGTCGAGCAGGTTAATACCCAGTGCGAAGGCGCGGTCGACCGTGGCGATCGCGGCCTGATCGTCGAGCTGCATGTAGAGGTCGCCGAGCGGCGCGGTCCCAAAGCCCAGAACCGAGACCTGAAGCCTGGTCCGACCGAGGGCGCGGCGTGGCAGTGCTTTCGACATCATGTGGACGACTTTCCTCCAAGAGGGCTGCCCACTCGCGCCGGCGCCCTCTTTCTTTTCGGCTTGCCCGATCGACGGATATGCGATCAGCCTCTTGTCTATCGGACCGGTGAGGCCAGAATATTGCCATCGATACGCTCCGAACGAAAGCGGATACCCTGTTGGCTCCGTTCGCCATCAAGAGGAAACGAGTGATGAAATGCTTTGAATTGCAGGGGCCGGACGGTTTCGACGCGCTCGAGCTGGTCGAGCGGCCGGTCCCGCGGGTGGGCGCTGGCCAGGTGCTGGTTCGGCTCAAAGCTGCGACGCTGAACTATCGCGACCTGCTCACCGTGAAGGGCGGCTACGGCTCGCGCCAGAAATTTCCGCTGGTGCCGGTTTCGGACGGCGCGGGCATCGTCGAACAGGTCGGCAGCGGCGTCACGCAATTCGCTGCCGGCGACCGCGTCATCGGCAGCTTTTTTGAAAGCTGGCTCGGCGGGCAGCCGAGCGAAGCCAAGATGCAGGCCGCGCTGGGCGGCGCGGTCGACGGCGTGCTCGCCGAGTATCGCGTCTTTCCCGCGCACGCGCTGGTGAAAACTCCGCCGCATCTCAGCGATGTCGAAGCCGCCGCCCTGCCCTGCGCCGGTCTCACGGCCTGGAGCGCGGTCGTCAAGCTCGGCGGCATCAGGCCGGGCCAGACCGTTTTGACGCAGGGCACCGGCGGCGTGTCGCTGTTCGCACTTCAGTTCGCCAAAATGTGCGGGGCGCGCGTCATTGCGACCTCGTCAACCGATGCCAAGATCGAGCGGCTGACGACGCTGGGCGCCGATGGCACGATCAACTACAGGACCACGCCCGATTGGGGCAAGAAGGCGCGGGAATTGACCGGACACGGCGTCGATCTGGTCGTCGAGGTCGGCGGCGTCGGCACATTGAACGAGTCGATCCGGGCGACACGGATCGGCGGCACCATCGCCTTCATCGGCGTGCTGGCCGGACCGCCACCGGCCAGTTCGCGGCTGCCGCTGATGGTGATGCAGCAGCAGCGGCTGCAGGGCGTGACCGTCGGTTCGATCGAGGATCTCAAGGCGATGTGCGAAGCGATCGCTGTCAACGGAATGAAGCCGGTGATCGACCGGACGTTTGCGTTCGCCGAGACCAAGGACGCGTTCGCCCACATGGCGAGCGGCGCGCATTTCGGAAAAGTGGCGATCGCGATCGGTTGACGCACCGAACAAGGAGCACGGCGGCGCACCGAGCACAGTGCGCTCCCCTCCGGGGAGGGGTAGGGGTGGGGTCCACATGTTCAGGCGTCGAAGTCTGGGTTACCCCCCTCCCAGCCCTCCCCCGCAAGGGGGGAGGGAGCGTACCTCCGATGCGGCTCTATTCGAACCTCATCTCACCATGCATCAGTCATACAGCACCGCCGCGATCTTCGGATCGTCGATGTTGCTCTTGTCGTACCAGTAGAAGCCGGTATCGACCACCTTCGGCAGCTTCTCGCCCTTGAGCGCCTTGACGGCCGACTCGACGGTACACTTGCCGATGCCGATCGGGTTCTGGGTGATCGCGCCAAGCATCGCGCCGGAGCGGATTGCGTCCTTCTGCTCCTTGCCGGAATCGTAGCCGATGATGACGACCTTCTTGCCGCTTTCCTTGACGCCGATCGCGACGCCTTCGGCCGAGCCTTCATTGGCGCCAAAAATGCCCTTCAGGTTCGAATGGGCCTGCAGCATGGTTTTTGCGATTTCCGCCGATTTCAGGTGATCGCCCCCGCCGTATTGAACGTCGACGACCTTGATGTTCGGATGCTTGGCCTTCATCTCGTTCAAAAAGCCATCCCGTCGGTCGATGCCGGTGCGGCTGGTCTGGTCGTGCACGACGACGCCGACTTCGCCGGCATCGCCGATCGCCCCCGCCATCTTGTCGGCGGCAAGTCCCGCCGCGGCCACGTTGTCCGTCGTGCAGGTGGTCAGCGGAATGTCGCTGTCGACTCCGGAGTCGAAGGCGATGACCGGGATTTTTGCTGCCTGCGCCTTCTTGAGCAGCGGGATTGCGGCCTTGGAATCGAGCGCGGCGAAGCCGATCGCGCTCGGCTTCTTGGCGAGTGCGGCAGAGAGCATGTCGATCTGCTTGTCGACCATGGCCTCCGTCTCCGGCCCTTCGAAGGTGATCTTGACATTGGCCTCTTTGGCCGCCTGCTCCGCGCCGAGCTTCACCGCCTGCCAGAACTGGTGCTGAAAGCCTTTCGAGATCAGCGGAATGTAGGTCTCGTCGGCACGTGAGGGCACTGATGCGCCCACCGCGAGCAGTGCTCCCAGCGCCGCACCAAGAAAGAGTTTTTTACTCATGTGTTTCCTCCTCAATCCCAAATTGTGGGGTCTGCTTCGCCGGATGAGCCGCATCCGGCCACGGTCCTTGATCACGTCCGCTTCCTGCGCAGCATGTCGGCGAAGACGGCGAGAATGATAATGATGCCGGTGACGGCGAACTGCCATTCCTGCGCGACCGACATGATGCGTAAGCCGTTGGTCAGCACGCTCATGATGAAGGCGCCGATGATGGTGCCGAGGATAGTGCCGGCGCCGCCGGATAGCGACGTGCCGCCGATCACAACGGCCGCGATCGCATCGAGCTCGTAACCCTGCCCGAGCGCGGGCTGGGCCGAATTGATGCGCGATGCCAGCAAGAGGCCGGCCAGCCCGCAGATGCCGCCGCCGAGGCTGTAGATCGCGATCTTCCAGCGATCGACATTGACGCCGGACAGCCGCACGGCCTCCTCGTTGCTGCCGATCGCAAAAGTGTAGCGGCCGAGCGCGGTGCGGTTGAGCACGATGGAGGCGAGGATCGCGACGATGAACAGGATCATCGCCGCGTTCGGGATCGGCAGGCTGGGCACGAACTCGCCAAGCAGCGACTCCTGCGAGATCGAGGTGAAGCCCGGCGTGTCGTTGAAATAGATCGGCTTGTCGCGGGAAATCACCAGCGACAGCCCTTTTAGCAGCAGCATCATGCCGAGCGTCGCGATGAACGGCGGAATTTTTGCCTTGGCAACCAGCGTTCCCGAGACGGCGCCGCACAGCGCGCCGGCAGCGAGCGCGGCGATGAGACCGATCCACATCGGCAGGCCCCAGAAGGTGAGCACCACGCCGGCGATGACGGCGCAGAAGGTCATCAGCGTGCCGACGGACAGGTCGATGCCGGCCGTGATGATGACGAAGGTCGAGGCAATGGCGAGCACGCCATTGACCGCCGTCGCCTGCAGGATGTTGATCATGTTGTCGGTCTGCATGAAGGCCGGCGAGGCGATGCTGAAATAGATCAAGAGCAGTACGAGGCTGGCGAAGGCGAGCAGCTTTTGCAGCGCGGCCGGCGCCAGCAGGGCGCGCAGGCGCGGTGCGGCGGGGGATTTCTGGGTGGTCGCAGCTTCGCTCATTGTTCAGGCCGCCTTTGCCGCTTCGCGCTGGGTCGCGAGTTCCATGATCCGTTCTTGCGTCGCCTGCTCCGGTGCGAGTTCCCCGGTAATGCGGCCCTCGCACATGACAACGATACGATCGCTCATCCGCAAAATCTCTGGCAGTTCGGAGGAGATCATGACGATCGCCTTGCCCTGGTCGGCCAGCGTGCGCAGAAGCTTGTAGATCTCGGCCTTGGCGCCGACGTCGATGCCGCGGGTCGGCTCGTCGAAGAACAGGACGTCGCAATCGCGGTCGAGCCATTTGGCGACCACGACCTTCTGCTGGTTGCCGCCCGACAAAAGCCGCACCTCCTGCGCCGCCGACGGCGTGCGGATGTTGAGCATGCGGATGAACTTTTCCGCTGCCCGCCGCATCGGCTCCGCCTTGAGAAAACCGGCGAACGACAGATAGCGCGACAGGTTCGACATCACGACATTGGCCTCGACGTCCATTCCGAGCGCGAGCCCGAATCGCTTGCGGTCCTCGGAGAGATAGCCGATGCCCGCGACGACCGCGTGCTCGGGCGTGCGGATCGCGCATTTCTTGCCGTGCACATGGATCTCGCCGGATTGCGGGCGATCGGCGCCGAACACGGCACGCGCGACCTCGGTGCGGCCGGCGCCCATCAGCCCGGCAAATCCCAAAATCTCGCCGCGGCGCACCGAGAAACTGACGTCGCGAACCAGCGGGCCGCATTCGAGGTGACGGACATCGAGCACGACCTCGCCGGGTGCGTTCGCGCCGACCAGGCGCTCGTCACTGATGGTGCGGCCGACCATCATGCCGATGATGGTCGCCATGCTGGTGGTCGCGGCGTCGACGGTGCCGACATATTCGCCATCGCGCAGCACCGTGACGCGGTCGGCGATCTGCTTGAGCTCGTCCATCTTGTGCGATATGTAGATGATGCCGACGCCGCGGCCCTTCAGCTCGCGGATCATCTTGAACAGCTCGGCGATTTCGGCGTTGTTGAGCGCCGCGGTCGGCTCGTCCATGATCAGGACGCGGGAATTGAACGACAGCGCCTTGGCGATCTCCACCATCTGCTGCCTGGCGACCGTGAGACCGCCGACCACTGTGCGCGGATCGATGCCGATATTGAGATGGGCGAGCAGCGCTGACGCGTCGCGGTTGAGCCTGTCGTCGTCGAGCAGCAGGCCGAACGCGCGTTTCGGCTCGCGGCCGATAAAAATGTTCTGCGCGACGGTCAGATGGTTCATCAGCTGCAGTTCTTGATGAATGATGCCGATGCCGGCCTGCTGCGCCTCGCGCGGGCCGGCGAAATCGACGAGCGCGCCATCATAGCGGATCTCGCCGGAATCCCTGGTATAGATGCCGGCCAGAATCTTCATCAGCGTGGACTTGCCGGCCCCGTTCTCGCCCATCAGCGCGTGGACCTCACCCGGCATCAGCTCGAAGCGAGCACCCGCTAGCGCGCGCACGCCGGGGAACGATTTATAGATGTCCTTGGCTTCAACCAGCAGCATAACGCGCCTCGCGCACGGCGATGCAGCGAGATTCGACTGGGCGCCCGCGCCGGCAGGACAATGTGCGCCTCCCTTGATTTGTACGCACGGCTCTTCGCCTGTTTATCTTGGCCTAGCTTGTTGACCAGCGTTTTCTATTAGCAAATAATATATTTACTAATGAAAAAGGCAAGTTCCTTGTTGCGCGTCATCGGCGCAACAAAAGGGAAACACCAGGCAGGAGGATTTTGAGGTGGCGCGGCCGGCCGGACCCGACAAGCGTCAGCGTGATGCAAAGGCCGCCGCCGATCAATATCGCGCACCGGCCCTCGACAAGGGATTGGACATTCTCGAACTGCTCTCGAGCGCGCCGGCCGGGCTGACCCGCGCCGAGATCGTTCGCGAGCTCGGCCGCAGCCAGAGCGAGATCTACCGCATGCTGGAGCGCCTGGTGGCCCGCCATTACGTGCTGCGCTCGCTCGAAGGCGATCGCTACTCGCTGAGCTACAAGCTGTTCGCGCTAGGCGCGCGCCATCCGCCGCTCAAACGCCTGCTCACGCCGGCGGTGCCGCTGATGAACCGTTTTTCGGAAAAGGCCCGGCAATCCT
>NZ_JAFATE010000235.1 GCF_019244115.1 Bradyrhizobium sp. | reverse complement strand
TGTCCGCGACCTGAAGCGCGGCATCGGCGCGGCCGGCGTGCCCGAGGGCACCGACGTGATCAATTGCGCGGGCAAGATCGTGGCCCCGGGGCTGATCGACATGCGCGCCTTCGTCGGCGAGCCCGGCGCGAGCCACCGCGAGACCTTTGCCTCGGCGAGCCAGACCGCCGCGGCCGGCGGCATCACCACCATCATCTGCCAGCCGGATACGTCGCCCGTGATCGACAATTCGGCGACGGTCGATTTCGTGCTGCGGCGGGCCCGCGACACCGCGATCGTCAACATTCATCCCATGGGCGCGCTGACCAAGGGGCTCGCCGGCGCGGAGATGACCGAGATCGGCTTGTTGAAGGCCGCCGGCGCGGTCGCGTTCAGTGATGGCGCCAAGAGCGTGACCAATGCGCAGGTGATGCGCCGCGCGCTGACCTACGCGCGCGATTTCGACGCGCTGATCGTGCACCATACCGAGGACCCTGACCTCGTCGGCGAAGGCGTCATGAACGAGGGCGAGTTCGCCGCCCGCCTCGGGCTGATGGGCATCCCCGATGCGGCCGAAGCCGTGATGCTGGAGCGCGACATGCGGCTCGTTACGCTCACGGGCGGGCGGTATCATGCGGCCTCGCTGTCCTCGATCGCCTCGCTGGAGATCTTGAAGCGCGCCCGCGATGCGGGCCTTGCGGTCTCGGCTTCGGTCTCGATCAACCACGTCACCTTGAACGAGAACGATATAGGCCCCTACCGCACGTTTCTAAAACTCTCGCCGCCGCTGCGTGGCGAGAGCGACCGCCGCGCGCTGGTCGACGCGCTGGCCTCGGGGCTGATCGACGTCATCATGTCCGACCACAATCCGCAGGACGTCGAGGTGAAGCGGCTGCCCTTTGCGGAGGCTGCGTTCGGGGCTGTGGGCTTGCAGACCATGCTGCCGGCTGGCCTGCGCCTGGTGCATAATGGCGAGATGGATTTCAAGGCGCTGATCCGGGCGATGTCGACGCGGCCGGCCGAAGTCCTCGGCCTGCCCGGCGGCAGCTTGCGCGCCGGCGCGCCCGCCGACGTCATCGTGATCGACCCGGATACGCCGTGGATCCTCGATCGCGCCGACCTGAAGTCGCAATGCAAGAACACGCCGTTCGACGAAGCGCGGTTTTCCGGACGCGTGGTCCGCACAATCGTCGGCGGCCGCACGGTGTATGAGCATGTGTGATGGGCGCGTCGACGAGGCGGTTTCACCCCTCATCCTGAGGAACGGCGTCTTCGCCGCGTCTCGAAGGATGAGGCCCGCATCTCGGCCTCTTAGTTCGCCGCGCAGGAGCGCGGCTCCTCACCATGAGGGTCGATGGCGTTGGGAGTTCCACCGATGGCACCTGAAGTCGCTCTGCCGATCGCGTTGGTCATCGGCTATCTGCTTGGCTCGATCCCGTTCGGGCTGCTCCTGACCAAGGTCGCCGGCACAGAGGATCTGCGCTCGATCGGGTCCGGCAATATCGGCGCCACCAATGTGCTGCGCACCGGGCGCAAGGGACTTGCTGCGGGAACGCTGATCGGCGACATGCTGAAGGGAA
Source organism: Bradyrhizobium sp. (assembly GCF_019244115.1). GTDB lineage: Bacteria > Pseudomonadota > Alphaproteobacteria > Rhizobiales > Xanthobacteraceae > Bradyrhizobium. The sequence continues at coordinate 10,010 of NZ_JAFATE010000235.1, read as the reverse complement.
CCGCTGCCGTCCTCATCGCAAGCTATCTTGACGGCCCGACTGCGGCGATGCTCGCCGCGCTCGGCGCCTTTCTCGGCCACCTTTTCCCCGTGTGGCTCAAGTTCAAGGGCGGCAAGGGCGTTGCGGTCTATATCGGGATCCTGCTTGGCCTATTCTGGCCCGCGGCATTGGTTTTCTGCTTGATCTGGCTCGCGACCGCCTTCGCCAGCCGCTACTCCTCGCTTTCCGCGCTGGTCGCAAGCGTCATCACGCCGCCGCTTCTGTGGTGGTCCGGCCATGCCGCGTTCGCAATGCTCTTCGCAGTCCTGACGTTGCTGCTGTTCTATATGCACCGCGAAAACATCAAGCGGCTCGTGGCGGGAACCGAAAGCAAGGTCGGGGCAAAGAAAGCGGATGCAGTGCAGCGTGAGGATGATTCGAAAAGCTCCTGATGCGATTGCAAGCCCGTAACATCGACGTCTTCAATCCTGTGAAAGGTTCGGCGTATCCTGTTCGCAAGTCGAGGCAGGCGCTGGTGAAGGAGTTGCGGGCCTGTCATCCTGAGTGACGAACAGCGGTTACGTCAGATGAGCACGATCTTGCCTTCCGTCGCGCACGGTGATCACAACCAGGGCGACGCCGCGCGGGCGACGGCCGAGCCGGTGCGAACCAGCGCGAGCGCGCTGCTCGCCGCCACCGACATCTGGTCGACACCCGGCGTCCTGGCAACGCGGAGCGTGCCGGCAACGCGGAGCGTGCCGACAGCGGAGAGTGCGCGGATAACCCAGGGCGAAAGCCGCCCACCAACCCCTGCCCCCGATCAGGCCGACGTGCCCGCGGCCGCGCCACCTCCGCGCGCGCGGCCGTCCGAGCTTCTGGCGCGGGCCAAGGCCGCCTGCTCGAGCGCACAACAGGTCGCCGAAGCCAAGACCGAATCCCAGACCGAAGCTGCATTTCAACCGCGCACGGCCGAGCCCGCGGTCTGGCCGCCGCGAAAACTGTCGCTCGCCCTGCAAGGCGGCGGCATTTTTGCGGCTTTCACCTGGGGCGTGCTCGACCGCCTGCTGCAAGAACCCGACCTTTCGTTCGACGCCATCAGTGGCGCCAGCGCGGGTGCCGTCAACGCTACTCTGCTCGCCTGCGGTCTCGCCGAGGGCGGACGCGAGCACGCCCGCGCGCTGCTCGCGCGCTTCTGGAACCGCATGCTGAATGCGACGTCGTTCCGCGCGCTGATGCTGATCGGCGCCTTTGCGCCGGCCTCGACCTCGGTGTCCTTCGGGTCGGCGCTGCGGCTCTCGCCAATCGATCCGTTCGATCTCAATCCGCTGCGCCAGGAGCTGACCGAATACGTCGATTTCACCGCCTTGCGCACCGCCGCGTGCCCAAAGCTGCTGATCGCGGCCACGCGCGTGCGCGATGGCCGGCCGCAGCTTTTCCGCAATGCCGACATCACGGCCGACGTGGTGCTGGCGTCGACCTGTCCGCCGCTGGTTCATGGCGCGGTCGAGATTGGCGACGAGGTTTTTTGGGACGGCAGCCATAGCGCCAATCCGCCGCTGGTTCGACTGATCCAGGAATCGGAATCCGCCGACCTCCTGGTCGTGCAGGCTGTGCCCGCGCGCGACGAGACCGTTCCAGCTACCGCGGCTGCGATCGATCGCCGCCTCGACCAGATCGCCGCCAATGCCGCGCTGCAGGCCGAGATCGCTGCGATCGAATGGGCGCGCGATCTCTCGACCTCGCTGCACCGCTTCCGGCTGCACCGGATCGCTGCCGAAGACGAGGTCGAGGGGTTGGCGCGGCAGAGCTCGGCGGAGATGGATCGCGGCCTGATCACCTTGCTGTGCGAGCGCGGTCATGCTGCGGCCGAGCGCTGGCTGCGGCAGGGCACCGGGCAGGCCAAGCCAACCGTCCCGGAGCCCTGGGATTACGTCACCGCGGCGTTGCAGTCGTTCACGGAGCCGGCACGGGTATGACACGGGCAAGCGATCCGGCGCACGCGCTCACGTGATGAGACAAGCCCCCTTCCCCACGCCCTCAGGTTGCGCCATGCTGGTGCGGGGAGGCCAGCGTGGACGCGTTCAATCCGACCAGTCAGCTCACAGAGGCCGAGCGCATCGACCATCTGCGGCTGATCCGCTCCGACAATGTCGGGCCGCGGACGTTTCGTTCGCTCGTTCTCCATTTCGGCAGTGCGCGCGCCGCGCTGGAGCGGCTGCCGGAGCTCGCCCGGCGCGGCGGTGGCAGTGCCCGCATCCCGAGCGAGGATGATGCGCGCGCCGAGCTCGCGGCCTGCCAAAGGCTCGGCATCAGCCTGAAGGCGCCCAGCGAGGCCGGCTATCCGCCGCGGCTGGCAACCATCGACGACGCGCCGCCGCTGCTCGGCGTGCGCGGCGCCACCGAGGCGCTGACGCGGCCGATGATCGCGATCGTCGGCTCGCGCAATGCGTCGGCTGCGGGGCTGAAATTCGCCAGCCGCCTGGCGCATGATCTGGCCGAGGCGGGCTTCATCATCGTCTCCGGTCTCGCGCGCGGCATCGATCAATCCGCCCATCGCGCAAGTCTTGCGCAAGGCACGGTCGCGGTGCTGGCCGGTGGCCACGACAAGATCTATCCGCCGGAGCATCAGGACCTGCTCGCGAGCATCCTCGGTCCGGGAGCCGCGATCACGGAGATGCCGCTCGGCCACGAACCGCGCGCGCGGGATTTTCCCCGCCGCAACCGCCTGATCTCGGGCTCAGCCCTCGGCGTCGTCATCGTGGAGGCCGCGCATCGCTCCGGCTCGCTGATCACGGCCCGCATGGCCGCCGAACAGGGCCGCGAGGTGTTCGCCGTGCCCGGCTCGCCGCTCGATCCGCGCGCCGCGGGTACCAACGACCTGATCAAACAGGGCGCGACCCTGGTCACGGACGCCGCCGACATCATCCACGCGGTTGCGCCTATCATGGAACGGCCGCTCGCGCTCGGCCTGCGCGAGGAAGACGACGAGCTACCCGCCTCCGATCCGCAAGCAGGCGAGCGCGAGCGGGTGACCGGATTGCTTGGACCGACACCGGTGCTGATTGACGATCTGATCCGCATGGCCGGCATGTCGCCCGCCATCGTGCGCATGGTGCTGCTCGAGCTTGAGCTCGCCGGCCGGCTCGAACGCCATGGGGGCGGCATGGTCTCGCTGATCTAAGAATCGCTTCTCTGATCGAAGTGCATGCGCGCGCCTTCGATCTCGCCTTGGTTGGCCTTTGGCATTCGCCGAGTGCCATCACCGACTTGGCCAGGCCACCGCCGAGCTCGTCAGCTCGAGAAGGCGCTGGCGAGCGGCCTTGGAAAGCCCCGACCGATCTCCACGCATGATCATCTGAAGGCGATCGGCCTGCCGCCTTCGCAAAGCGGCCGGCCGACAGGTCCGGATCTGACCGGACAAAGTTAGAACCACACGCCCTGCACGCCGCACAGGACTGCGATAAGTGTGATCAAAAGTCCAATCCCTGAAAATAGTGCGATCGAAATCAATTCACGAGTATCGGAAGTATCGGATGAGGCAGTCGACGCAGAACGCGAAACAACAAGGCGAGCGGCTTTCGACATTACGGACTCTCCAGGTCGGCGAATACAAATCTTAGCCCGCAAGAAGGTCTGTCGAGCGGCCACCAAGGTTCAATGTTTGCACAAAATACGTTCAAGAGAAGAGCAGAAGAATCGGTGCACCCTCGCGGCGCATCCGCGAGGGAACCCGTTGTCGTATTGGTTATTCGAGAAATGAACCCGGCTAGCCGCGAAACACCGGGGCTCCCGCCGGTGCAGCGGTTGCGCCGCCGTCCACGAAGAGTTCCGCGCCCTGGATGTTGGAGGCATCGTTCGAGGCAAGAAACAGGACCGCCTTGGCGACTTCTTCCGGCTCGCCGATCCGCCCCAGCGGAATGACTCCCGAGATTCGCTTTTCAAAGGCGGCGAACGCGTCCGGAGTCGGTGCCGTGCCATTCCAGATCGGGGTCCGCGATGCGCCGGGCGAGACCACGTTGACCCTGATCCGGCGCGGCGACAGCTCTGAAGCGAGGACACGCGCCATGGCGCGCACGCCGGCCTTGCTCGCGGCATAGGCCGCATAGCCGGGATTGCCGAGCCGCGAGATCACCGAACCATTGAGAATGATGGAGGCGCCGTCATTGAGGTGCGGCAGCGCCGACTGCACCGTGAAGAACACCGCGGTGACGTTGGTGCGCAGCACGTCTTCGAACACCGCAAGCGAGCTTCCGCCGGCCGGCGTCCGCTCGGCGATGCCGGCGTTCGCAAACAGCACGTCGAACTTGCCGAGCTTGTCGGCAGCGGCGGAAATCGCAGCCTCGGTTGCCGCGACATCGGTGACGTCGGCAGTCAGTGCGAGCGCCTGCGGTCCCAGTTCCTTTGATGCCACCGCGAGCGTGTCACGGTTGCGGCCGGTGATCGCCACTCTCGCGCCTTCCGCCACGAACAGTCGCGCGGTCGCGAGGCCGATGCCGCTATTGCCGCCGGTGATCAACGCCGTCTTGTTCATGAGTCTCACGACATCCTCCATGTGGTTGCATTATTAAACCGATTGCCTATCTAAGTGACGAGGTTTAATGATGCAACTACACAAGCCCGTGATCGGGGAGAACGGACATGGTCAAGCGGACGAGCCTGGAGGGCGATGCCTGCCCGATCGCGCGGGCGCTCGACGTGATCGGCGACTGGTGGTCGCTGTTGATCGTCCGCGATGCGTTTCTGGGCGCACGGCGCTTCGGCGAGTTCCAGAAGAAATTGGGCCTCGCCAAAAACATCCTCAGCGCGCGGCTCCGCGCCCTTATCGATCGCGGCATCCTGGCGACGGCGCCCGCCTCGGACGGCAGCGCCTATCATGAGTATGTGCTGACGCCGAAGGGACGCGGCCTGTTCACCGTGCTCGTGGCGCTACGCCAGTGGAGCGAGCAGTTCGACGACCGGCCCGACGAGATTGGAACCCTGCTGGTCGATCGCAGTAAAGGGAAGCCGGTCCGCCCGCTTGCGCTTCATTCTCAGGATGGACGGCAGCTCGCGGCTGACGACACGACCCTGAAGCCCCGGCCGTCCGCCCGCAATGTCCGGCGGGCTCCAGCCTGACGCCTGGTGCGCTTACGACAGCTTGCGCCTGCTGCGGACACGAAGATGCTCCTCGGCTTCCATCTGGGTCATGCCGAGCAGGTAGGCGAGCAGATCAAGGTGATGGCGTTCCGCCAGCCGGGTGAGCCCCGGGAGGGTTTCCAAAATGAGCGCCACGGCCTCGTCCGGGCCGTCATCCCCCGCCAGTTCGTCGATCCGCGACCGCCGACGCTTGTGAAGAGGTACGCGCTTACTCTTTCGCGCTGCCTTTTTCAAAAAACTGTTCCGAATCCGCGTGGTACACAAAATACCCTCAGGAAGAGTGCAACCGGAAGGAGGCGCTCTGCAACTCCTTAGATAGGAAGTGCGTCCTTGAAAACCCAATTTCAACATCTGTCGATTTGACAGGCGCCACCTATACACCCATGTTCGGGCTAGCACGGCCGACGCGAATCCCGCGGAATCGGCCTCATTTTTTCCCGTAAGTCACTGGAACTACATGAATATCGTCATCGTGGAGTCGCCGGCCAAGGCCAAGACGATCAACAAATATTTGGGCTCGTCCTACGAGGTTCTGGCCTCCTTCGGTCATGTCCGCGACCTCCCGGCCAAGAATGGTTCGGTCGATCCGGACCACAATTTCAGGATGATCTGGGAGGTCGACCCCAAGGCTGCGTCCCGGCTTAACGACATTGCCCGTTCCGTCAAAGGTGCCGATCGCCTGATTCTCGCCACCGACCCTGATCGCGAGGGCGAGGCGATCTCCTGGCACGTTTTGGAGGTGCTGAAGGAAAAGCGCGCGCTGAAGGATCAGAAGATCGAGCGCGTGGTGTTCAACGCCATCACCAAGCAGGCCGTCTCGGACGCCATGAAGCAGCCGCGCCAGATCGACGGCGCGCTGGTCGACGCCTACATGGCGCGCCGCGCGCTGGACTATCTGGTCGGCTTCACGCTGTCGCCGGTGCTGTGGCGCAAGCTGCCGGGCGCCCGCTCGGCGGGGCGGGTGCAGTCGGTCGCGCTGCGGCTGGTCTGCGACCGCGAGCTGGAAATCGAGAAATTCGTGCCCCGCGAATACTGGTCATTGATCGCGACGCTGGCAACGCCGCGCGGGGACACCTTTGAAGCACGTCTAGTCGGTGCCGACGGCGAGAAGATCCAGCGGCTCGACATCGGATCCGGCGCGGAAGCCGAGGATTTTCGCCGCGCGATCGAGGCGGCAAGCTTTGTCGTCACCGCGGTCGACGCAAAACCGGCACGGCGCAATCCGCAGGCGCCGTTCACGACGTCGACGCTGCAGCAGGAAGCGAGCCGCAAACTCGGCTTTGCGCCGGCGCATACGATGCGGATCGCCCAGCGCCTCTATGAAGGCATCGACACCGGCGGCGAGACCACCGGCCTCATCACCTATATGCGAACCGACGGCGTGCAGATCGCCAATGAAGCGATCACCCAGGCCCGCAAGGTGATCGGCGCGGATTATGGCAACGCCTATGTGCCGGACAGCCCGCGCCAGTATCAGACCAAGGCGAAGAACGCCCAGGAGGCCCACGAGGCGATTCGTCCGACTGACCTCTCACGCCGTCCCGCCGACATGCGCCGCCGGCTCGACAACGATCAAGCTCGCCTCTACGAGCTGATCTGGACCCGCACCATCGCCAGCCAGATGGAATCGGCCGAGCTCGAGCGCACCACGGTCGACATCACCGCAAAGGCCGGCGCCCGCGTGCTGGAGCTGCGCGCAACCGGCCAGGTCATCAAGTTCGACGGTTTTCTCGCACTTTACCAGGAAGGCCGCGACGATGAGGAAGACGAAGACGGCCGCCGCCTGCCCTCGATGAGCGAAGGCGAGCCGCTCAAGCGGCACGATCTCTCCGTCACCCAGCATTTCACCGAACCGCCGCCGCGCTTTTCCGAAGCCTCGCTGGTCAAGCGGATGGAAGAGCTCGGGATCGGCCGGCCCTCGACCTATGCCTCGATCCTGCAGGTGCTGAAAGACCGCGGCTATGTCAAGCTGGAGAAGAAGCGGCTGCACGGCGAGGACAAGGGCCGCGTCGTCGTCGCGTTTCTGGAGAACTTCTTCGCCCGCTACGTCGAATATGACTTCACCGCCGATCTCGAGGAGCAGCTCGACCGGATCTCCAACAACGAGATTTCCTGGCAGCAGGTTTTGAAGGATTTTTGGCGCGACTTCATCGGCGCCGTCGACGACATCAAGGACCTGCGCGTGGCCCAGGTCCTGGACGCGCTCGACGAGATGCTCGGGCCGCACATCTATCCGCCGCGCACTGACGGCGGTGATGTCAGGCAATGTCCGACCTGCGGCAGCGGCCGGCTCAATCTGAAGGCCGGCAAGTTCGGCGCCTTCGTCGGCTGCTCCAACTATCCGGAGTGCCGCTACACCCGTCCGCTTGCCGCCGACGGCGAGGCAACGGCGGACCGCGTGCTCGGCAAGGATCCGGAGACCGGGCTTGACGTCGCGGTCAAGGCCGGGCGTTTTGGTCCCTACATCCAGCTCGGCGAGCAGAAGGATTATGGCGAAGGCGAAAAGCCGAAGCGCGCCGGCATCCCGAAGGGTACGACGCCCGCGGATGTCGAGCTCGAGCTTGCGCTCAAACTGCTGTCGCTGCCGCGCGAGATCGGCAAGCATCCGGAGAGCGGCCTGCCAATCACGGCCGGCCTCGGGCGCTTTGGCCCGTTCGTGCGGCATGACAAGACCTATGCGAGCCTCGAGGCCGGCGACGAGGTCTTTGAGATCGGCTTGAACCGCGCGGTGACGCTGATCGCCGAGAAGATCGCAAAAGGCCCGAGTGGCCGCCGCTTCGGCGCCGATCCCGGCAAGGCGCTCGGCGACCATCCGACCCTCGGTGCAATCGCGCTCAAGAACGGCCGCTACGGCCCCTATGTCAGCGCCGGCGGCGTCAACGCGACCATTCCGAGCGACCGCGACAAGGATCAGGTCACGCTGGCCGAGGCGATCGCGCTGATCGACGAGCGCGCGGCTAAGGGCGGGGCTAAGGGCAAGGCTGCGAAGGCCAAGACGAGCAAGGTCCCCAAGGGCAGCGCTAAGGCTGCGAAGCCGGCCAAACATATCGACGAGGGCGAGGAGAAGGCCGCAAAGCCGGCGAAAAAGGCCGCGGTGAAGAAGGCCGCCGCCAAGCCGACATCGGCGTCGACCAGCAAGGCGCGCGCCCCGGTCGCCTCCGCCGCGAAAACCTCGGCGGCAAAGCCGGCCACCAAAGCGCCTGCCAAGAAGAGCGCCGGCAAGGCACGCGGATGAAGCCTCGCGACAGCGTCTTTCCGAGTACGGACGCCATCGTCGCCTACATTCGCGCTCATCCCGGCGAAGTCGGGACCAAGGAGATCGCGCGCGCGTTCGGCCTCAAAAATGCCGACCGCGCCGAGCTGAAGCGGATTTTGCGCGAGCTCGCCGACCGCGGCACGATTTCCAAGCGCGGCAAGAAGGTGGCCGAAACCGCGGCCCTGCCCACGACCGTGATCGCCGACATCACCTCGCGCGATGCCGACGGCGAACTGATCGCCACGCCCGCCGAATGGGACGAGGTCGAGAACTCCGAACCGCCAAAGATCCGCATTCACATGCCGCGTCACCCGCGGCCGGGTGCGATCGCAGGCGTCGGCGACCGCGCGCTGCTGCGCGTCGAACGGACAGACGACACCGAAGGGCCCGCCTATCGCGGCCGCATCATCAAGGTGATCGATCACGCCAAATCGCGCGTGCTCGGCGTGTTCCGCGCCCTGCCCGATGGCGGCGGCCGGCTCGTCCCGGTCGACAAGAAGCAGGCCGGCCGCGAACTGAACATTGCGGCCAGTGACAGCCACGGCGCCAGGGACGGCGATCTCGTCGCCGTCGACATCGTCCGCTCGCGCGGCTTTGGGCTCGCCTCCGGCCGGGTCAAGGAACGCTTCGGTTCGGTCGCGTCGGAAAAGGCCATCAGCCTGATCGCGATCCATGCCCACGATATCCCCCAGGCCTTTTCGAAGGAGGCGCTGCGCGAAGCGGAAGAGGCCAAGCCCGCGACCTTGAAGGGCCGCGAGGACTGGCGCGATATAGCGCTGGTCACGATCGATCCGCCCGACGCCAAGGATCACGACGACGCCGTCCATGCCGAATCCGATTCCGATCCGAACAACAAGGGCGGCTTCATTGTCCATGTCGCGATTGCCGACGTCGCCTTCTACGTCCGCCCCGGCTCGGCGCTCGACCGAGACGCGCTCATCCGCGGCAACTCGGTGTATTTCCCCGATCGCGTCGTGCCGATGCTGCCCGAGCGCATCTCCAACGATCTGTGCTCGCTGGTGCCGGGCGAGCCGCGCGGCGCGCTCGCCGTGCGCATGGTGATCGCCCCCGACGGCCGCAAGCGCTCGCATTCGTTCCATCGCGTCCTGATGCGCTCGGCGGCGAAACTGAATTATGCGCAGGCGCAGGCCGCGGTCGACGGCAAGGTGGACGACGTCACCGGGCCCCTGCTCTCGCCCATCCTCGAACCACTCTATGCCGCCTATGCCGCAGTCAAGCGCGCACGCGACGCGCGCGATCCGCTCGACCTCGACATCCCCGAGCGAAAGATCCTCCTGAAGAAGGACGGCACGGTCGACCGCGTCATCGTGCCCGAGCGGCTCGATGCGCACCGCCTGATCGAGGAATTCATGATCCTGGCCAATGTCGCCGCGGCCGAGATGCTGGAGAAGAAGGCGCTGCCTCTGATTTACCGGGTGCACGACGAGCCCAGCCTGGAGAAGGTACACGCGCTGCAGGAATTTTTGCGGACGCTCGATCTGCCTTTCGCCAAGGGCGGCCCGCTGCGCCCGTCGCTGTTCAATCGCGTGCTCGCCAACGTGCAGGGCGCGGACTACGAGGCCCTGGTCAATGAGGTGATCCTGCGCTCCCAGGCGCAGGCGGAATATTCCGCCGAAAA
>NZ_JAFATE010000138.1 GCF_019244115.1 Bradyrhizobium sp. | reverse complement strand
GCCCAGCCCCAGAACGCCATGTCGACGATGCTGTAGCTGTCGTCCACCATGTAGCGGCTGCTTGCGAGATGGTCGTCGAGGATCTTGTAGTGGCGCTGCGCCTCGAACTGGTAGCGGTTGTGGGCGTAGTCGAGTTCCTTCGGTGCGAAATGCTTGAAATGCACCGCCTGTCCTGAATAGGGTCCGAGGCCGGTCGCGATGAACATCAGCCAGGACAACAGCTGCGCGCGGCTCTGCGGCGTGCTCGCGGGGAGAAACTTTCCGGTCTTTTCGGCCAGGTAGAGCAGGATGGCGTTGCTGTCGAACACGAAGGTGCCGTCATCGTCGATCGCCGGCACTTTGCCGTTCGGGTTCACTTTGAGGAATTCGGGCTTGAACTGCTCGCCCTTGCGCGTGTCGACGGCGATGGGCTCGAAAGGTAATCCAGACTCTTCCAGGAAAAGCGCGACCTTGTTCGGATTCGGCGCGCCGTTGAAATAGAATTTGAGCATATGGTCTCCCCAGGGATTCTGTGACGTTTCGATGTCGCGGACGTCATGCTTGGCCCGACGCCGTTGCGGCCTCGATCGATCGTTAGCGGAAGCTCTGGGATTTTCAAATCCCGCGCGAATCACGTTGTCAGGAGTAGAGCGCGCCGGCCACTCCCGCGATCACCATGCCGGCGCCGGCCACCGCCGACCAGGTCGCGAGCCTTCTCGCCGAACATAGCCGAGAGGCCTGGGCGGCGCGCTCCGATGGCCGGGTAAAGCCGCCGACAATGAGCTCGCGGTTGAAATCGCAATCCTCGGTCAGGCCGTCGGCGAGGCCGACGCAGATCATCAGCACGCCGAGGATACAGAGGCCGAGAAAACCGAGCAGTGCCATCAGCAGCATGGGGAAGATGCCGAGAAAGAAGATCGGCAGCAGCATCAGCATAAGCAGTGTCTCGGATTGTCTTCGCATCGGACGATCAATCAGGACAGCAGAGGGCCGTTCAGAGTCTATGCCTTGGGCGTCAGGAATAAAACTGAAAAGCCTCGTCCTCGCGAGAAGGTTTGATCTGCCGTGCGAGCAGAGCTGCAGCTGCGCGGATCGGTCTCATGCCTTGCGCGCCACGCTTGCGCGGGAGGTGAAGTTGAAGCGGCATCAAACGCCGAGGTTCATGAATTGCAGTGGTTCGCCGGGCAACGGAGCCATCTTATGGACTTGGAGTACCCCTTTCGGGCTAGTGGCGCCGCGTTCGGGTCCATACTAGATGTTGTAGTTATCAACAGTTTTTCCGTAACATTACGGATTTCGCCACATTCAAAGCAACTTCTCGTGGAAATGCTCCGGTGGATAACTCGTAAAAATTGCGTGAGGTCTCCATGACCGGCCGAGCAACGAGACTGGCACTGGGCGCCCTGACCTGGATTGTGGCGGGCGCCTCCGTAGAGTTGATGCAGCCGCGGTTTGCAGGCGCTGCCGACGAATGTCTCGCCGGGCCGAACAAGCAATCGCCCGCTGGCCATCACTGGTTCTACCGGGTCGACCGCAGCACCAAGCGCCATTGCTGGTATCTTGGCGACATGGACAGGGCCGTCTCGCACACCGCAAGATCAACGTCCAAACGAGCGGCGCTGTTCGCGAGGCTCAGGCGCGAAAATTCGCATCCCGCCGACGACGCCCGTGCCGAATTGGCGCAACGACGCGCCAACGACACCTTGCGTGCCGAGGATACGTTAATCACGACGCCGAACGATCAGAAGCGCCTGATCGCAGCACGAAGCACGCAGGATTTGCCTGACGTCGCGGCCAGCCAGGATCTGCAGTCACTGGTCGCTACCCGCTGGCCCAATTCCGCAAGTGTGCTCTTGCCCCCGAGCGGATTGACGAACGTGTCCTTGGCGGGCGCCATGGCATCGGCGGATGTCAATGGTGTCACGGCCACCGATCCGGACGGCGGCACGTCTCCCCCCTTATTGGACAGGATGGACAAGGAAGAAGCGCAGGCCCCGAGCAAGGTGGCCTCGCGCGCAGGCGGACGGACCAAGTCGCTCTATTCGCTGTTCTGGGCGCTCTGCGGAGCCCTCGTCATCGTGGCCCTTTCGGGATGCGCGACCTTTGTCATGACCTGCCCGCCGGAGCGCACGTATCAGAGCTGGCTGTTCGAACCATTCGACGTGGCGCGGTTGAAGACATGGGTTGATACGACGGTGAGCTTGTCCGCGCGCTATCCCTACCGCTTCGCCCGGTCGACGCATCAGGATGAGGCCGATACGCAAGCCGTCTGAATCAGGACGAGAATCCACGAACGATGCACCAGCGCTCGCTTCGCGCGACGACGCAACGCTCGCAGCGTTGCCACTGCACGTCTGACATCCCGTGTCAACCACCCGGTTGACGACAGATTGTGATCGGTATGTGACGGTTCCCTGGGCTTATCAACAGTTCCGCGCTGACATCGCCGCGTTCAGCCACATTGTGACCCAACTCATCACAGAAACGGCCGAAGTGGGATCGTCAGGTTGGGGACGCGTCAAAATTTGTCAGAGGTCTTGATGATGAACCGAACGACGAGCTTTGTGGTGGGTGTGTTGACGTGCATGTTGGCGGGCACCTCGTTCGTCACGATGCATCTGGCCGACGCCGGCGCAGCTGACGAATGTCCCGCCGCTCCGAAGAAGGCGTCATCGCCCGGTCAGCACTGGTACTATCGGATCGATCGCGCGACCCAGCGCCATTGCTGGTATCTCGGCGATGCGGGCAAGGCGATGTCACGCACCGCGAAAGCGGCATCGGAGCATCGCAGCACGCTCACCGATTCCGATCGCGAGGCAGCGCTCGCGCGTTCCGTCGCGAACGTGCATGCCGAGATTCCAATGCCGCAGATCGGCCGCGACGATGACGCGAAGGTCGCGTCTGCCGCTCCGGCTGCGCCGGCGAGCGGCAATGCCCCGCAGGGCGCGTCGAGTGATGCAAGTGGCGAATCATCCAAGTCGCCCGACGTCTGGCGCGCGCTGGATGCGGCGAATTTCAAGCCTGCGACGACGAGCGAGCCGCCGCTCCAGCCGTCGCCGTCCGTGGCGACGGCGGATGCAGCGCCGGACTCTGAGCAGGAGGTAGCGCCTGCGCCCGCCGCGCCGTCTGCATCGGTCAGCGCGCCGGCGCTTGCTCAGCCATCGGTCTCTGCCGCACCAGCTGCACCACTTGCAAGGCCGGACGTGTCGGCGATGGGCCGTGCCACATCGCTCTCGGCGCTGTTCCTGGCGGCGTTCGGCGCGCTCATCTTCGTGACGCTCGGAGCGGGGCTGGCCTATTTCTTCACGGATCGCACGCGGAGCCGCGAGGTGGACGGCCGTCTGTCCCTGCCGCACTGGCCGCCCGAGCCGTTCCGGCTGCCGTCGTCACTGAAACTGTTGGCGCATGGTTCGTTCGCCGACGAATCGGCGCCGGCGCCGAGCCGCGCCCACCAACCTGATTATCCGCGCGCTGGCACGCCGCCGAACGGGCAGCGTGACAGCGACGTGCATCAGATCGAGCAGCTGTTGACGCGCGTGGTGCGCCGCCCGGAAAATCTGCGCGGCCGGATCGCGGATGCGACGAGCCCCGGTCCGGCCTGACGGTCGGCTCGCGGCGGCAGCTAACCCGCCGCCATGCCGGCGCGGATCTCGGCGCGCAGTTCGTCGATCAGCCGCAGGCCGCTCTTGGTCTCGACGTGCCAGAAAGTCCAACCGTTGCAGGCCTCGGCGCCCTGCGCGACCGCGCCGATGCGGTGGATCGAGCCCACCTTGTCGCCGAGCATGATGGCGCCGTCGGCGCGCACCAGCGCGCCGTGGCGCTTCTTGGCGTCGACCAGTTTTGTGCCGGGCCTGATCATGCCGCGCTCGATCAGCTCCGAGAAGGCGACGCGGGGTGCCTGGCGCGCGGTCATGAACGGGGCGAGCGTTGCCTCCGGCAGCGGCGCGATCGCCGCAATGCGCGCGAGCGCCGCCTTGGCATAGGCCTCGTCGCGCTCAAAACCGACGTAGCGGCGCCCGAGACGTTTTGCCACGGCGCCCGTGGTGCCCGTTCCGTTGAACGGATCGATCACGAGATCGCCGACCTTCGATGACGAGAGCAGCACGCGCGCCAAGAGGCCTTCCGGCTTCTGGGTCGGATGCACTTTGCGGCCGTCGCCGTCCTTCAGCCGCTCCTCGCCGGTGCACAGCGGGATCAGCCAGTCCGAGCGCGCCTGCACATCCTCGTTGGCGGCCTTCAGTGCCTCGTAATTGAAAGTGTAGCCCTTGGCCTTCTCGTCGCGCGCCGCCCAGATCATGGTCTCGTGGGCGTTGGTGAAGCGGCGGCCGCGGAAATTGGGCATCGGATTCGACTTGCGCCACACGATGTCGTTGAGGATCCAGAAGCCGAGATCCTGCATGATCGTGCCGACGCGAAAAATGTTGTGGTAGGAGCCGATCACCCACAACGTCGCCGACGGCTTCATCAGGCGGCGGCAGGCGAGCAGCCAGGCGCGGGTGAAGTCGTCATAAGCGGCAAACGAGGAAAACTTGTCCCAGTCGTCATTGACGGCATCGACATGGGATTCGTCGGGGCGCTTGAGTTCGCCCTTGAGCTGAAGATTGTAGGGCGGATCGGCGAACACCAGATCGACCGATGCGGCCGGCAGTTTCGACATCTCGGCGACGCAGTCGCCAACGATGATTTGGAAATCCGAAGGGGCCTCGAATTTAGTGCGGGGCGCCCTTGCAGACGCCCCGCGACGCGACACAACCATGACTCATGAACTCTGACTCAGGCGACGCGATCGGCGACGCGGGACCAAAACAACCGACTGCGGCTACATTGCCCCGGCAAAGTAAAAATCGACTTAATCCGGTAATTCTTTCTTGCTAGGCAATTTTTGCCGGGGCAGGTTATTGATTAATGCGCTGCAAATTTTACGTTCATAGCGCCCCGGCACGCGCCTGGCGTTGCCGATGATTTGCGATTGAGACGCGATAGGAATGCGATAGGAAAAAGCCATGCGTTACGACGATTTCCGACGCAGCGACGACATCGAGGACCGCCGTGGCGATGATGGCGGCGGTTTTGGCGGTGGCGGCGGCATGGGGCTGCCGATGGGCGGCGGCGGACTTGGCATCGGCACCGTCATCGTGCTCGGCCTGATCGGCTACGCCTTCGGCATCGATCCGCGCATCCTGATCGGCGGCGCCGAAATTCTCACCGGCGGCGGCTCGCAGACCTATCAGACCGATCGCCGCTCGGGCCCGGCGAAGACCGGCGCGCCGACCGACGAGATGGGCAGCATGATCTCCGGCATTCTGGGCGAAATCGACGATCGCTGGAGCGAAGTGTTCCAGGCTTCCGGACAGAGCTACACCGGCCCGAAAATCGTCCTGTTCCGCAATGCCACCAATGGCGGGCGCTGCGGCATGGCGCAGTCGGCGATGGGGCCGTTCTATTGTCC
>NZ_JAFATE010000033.1 GCF_019244115.1 Bradyrhizobium sp. | reverse complement strand
TCAGATCAAAGCAGCATCCCTTTGTTCGATCGGAAACGACCATCCCTTCGTCCCGACCTGCCTTCCGGAAGAGCGCCGGCGCGCAGCGGCAGTCAAGGATGTCGTCGCGACTGCGGCGGCACCGGCGCAGCCGGCGCGCAGCGTCCTTGACCGAGCGAGCACGGTGCTAGGCTGAGCTGGTGGCGGTCAGGCAGCACGACGCAACGCCTCTTTTTTGTGCTCGTGCAGATCCTCCATGTTGAGGTAGCGGTGCTGTTCCAGCCAGTTCTCGTGGGTCTCGACCGCAAGCGCCCGCACCAGTCTGAGGCAGCTCTCAGCATTGGGGAAGATCCGTACCACATGGGTGCGGCGCTTGATCTCCTCGTTTAAGCGTTCCAGCATGTTGGTCGATTTCAGATGCTTATGGTGCTGGCGCGGCAGCCGGTAGAAGCTCAGCGTCTCGTCGATGCTTTCTTCAACCCAGCCAGTGAGCTTGGGGTATTTGCCTGACCATTTGGCGAGCCAGGCGGCGAGATCACGACGCGCCTCGGCAAAGTCGCGCCGATCATACAGCCAGCGCAGCTCCTGCAAGCAGTCGTCGTCGACCCGGCGCGGCACGTAATCGAGCGCGTTTCGCAAGAAATGCACATAGCAGCGCTGGTAAGCCGCTTCCGCCAGAACCTCGCGCAGCGCGGCCCGTAGCCCCGCGTGATCGTCGGCAACCACGAATTCGACACCAGTGAGCCCGCGCGCCTTGAGCGCCAACAGAAAGTCCCGCCAGCTCGAGCGGCTCTCCCGGTTGGCGAGCTCGACAGCCAGCACCTGGCGCCGGCCGTCCCAATCGATGCCGATCGCGATCAGCACCGCTTGGCTGACGATCACCCCGGCCTCGCGCACCCGCTCGTAGCGGGCATCAAGGATCAGATAGGGGAAAGCCTCGGCCAACGGCCGGCCGGCGAATTGCGCCAGGCTCGCATCCAGTCGTTGGTTGATCGCGCTAATCGACGAGGCCGAGAAGCTGTGACCGCATAACTCCTCGGTGATTGCTTTGACCCCCGCTTTCGCGAGGGCAGGCTTTTGCGGGTCGAAACCCCTTGCACGTACATCTCTGCCAACGCCGCCACCAATGCCCGCTCCGAGCGCTGGTAGCGTTCGAACAGCTCGGTCGAAAACCGTCCTACTCGGTCCTGCGGCACCCGCAATTCGAGCTTGCCAATCCGCGTGATCAGCGTCCGGCCGTAATACCCCGAGCGGTAGCCGAGGCGGCCTGCCGTCCGCTCACCCTTCGCGGCCCCCAGCGCCTCGGTCATCTCCGCTTCGAGCACCTCCTGCAGGGCCGCGCGCACCAGCGCCCGGAGAAACTCCTCGTCCCCCGCCAGAAGGGCTTTCACGTCAATCGTCCCAGATTTACCTTTCCTCTCGGTCATGGTGTGCATCCTCGCCAAAGGATCCGGTGATGGCCCAATCACCCGCATACCATGACCATCATCACCGGCTTTTGCTGAACTTCCTGGACACTACCGCCTCTCGCCCGTTGTGGTGCACTCCGGCGATCGTCTTTCCGAACCCGTAGCCGGCACTGAGCCTTGTGTGCGGGAGCCGCTCTTTATGCCCCACTGTCAATCGGCTTGCAAAGGGGACCCCTGATCGGCGTCCAAAAAGGACCCCTCTGCGGTGTTGGGGCGTTGGGGCAGGCTTGTCCCAGTAGCGAACAGGAGGGCCCCGCGCGCGTCGCGCAGTGCCTTCACGAGCGACGGAGCGGCGCGCGTGGGAGGTGCCTGTTTGCCCACCGGGGCAAGCCGGGGTGGCACTCAGCCGCGGTGTTTGAAGCGCCAGCTCTCGTTTCCGGTTTCGATGATTTCACAATGATGTGTCAGACGATCGAGGAGCGCGGTTGTCATCTTGGCGTCGCCAAACACACTCGGCCAATCGCCAAAGGCTAGGTTGGTCGTGATGATCAGCGAGGTGCGTTCATAGAGCCGGCTGACGAGATGAAAGAGCAGCTGCCCGCCGCTCTGAGCGAAGGGCAGGTAGCCGAGTTCGTCAAGAATAATGAAGTCCATGCGCGTGAGATATTCGGTGAGGCGGCCCGGCCGGCCGGCGCGGGCTTCGCTCTCAAGCCGATTGACCAGGTCAACGACGGTGTAGAAGCGGCCTCTGGCGCCGCCGCGGATGCACGCGCGCGCAATAGCTATGGCGAGATGCGACTTGCCGGTGCCGGTTCCGCCGATCAGCACGGCATTGCGCTGTTCGGTGAGAAACACGCCGCTCGCCA
>NZ_JAFATE010000852.1 GCF_019244115.1 Bradyrhizobium sp. | reverse complement strand
CGATGCCCCGCACCTGCCCGGCGCCCGTCAGCGCGCCCCCCAGAAGCAGCGCCACCGCATAGATCGCATGATGAAGGACCAAACCCAGGAGCGTCGGCCAAACATCGGTCCCGTCGCCGCCGATCAAGAATCCAGCCGTCAGGAGCTGCTGCAGGCCAAAGATGACGCCCTGCGTGACGATTAATCCGATGACGATCTTCCCCCACGGCGTATGCTGCCAGCGAGGGGACTCCTCCTGCTCGTGTGGCAACGCTGGCGCCGCGGAACATTGAAGATTCGGCGCGTGATACAAGAGCACCACGTTGCACAACGGGCATTGGCCGTTCTTCTCAAACAGTTGCTTGCATTGCGGACAAACCAGCGACATGGTACCTGAGTCCTTGCGCCTGGAGGTCTTCCACTCTATTTCCGCGCAACTGTAGGTTATTTTTCGTCGAGAGGAAGAATTTTCTGCCGATTTTCTTGAAGTGGATCAGCGAGCCGTGCCCGGTAAGGGGCCGGGTATTGATGGTCACATAAGTAATGCCTGCGTTGATTCCTTACTCCCTCTCCCCCTGTAATCAGGGGGAGAGGGCGGGGCTTAGGTTTTACCACAAGTTTTTTGGGCGAGCGGTGAAGCCGGTTACGATGGATTCGAGTTTGGTCCAGCCGCGCCACAAGGTCAGCCAACCTGGAAAGCCGTCGCCCTTGCGGTTTTGGTGACCGCCGAGACGAGCCACATGCATGTAAAAGGTCAACACCGTTGCGTCGCTCTTGAGCCGGCCCGGGTAGCAACTGGCCAAGGCCTCCACGTACACGCGGTCCACCAACTCGGTCGCCCGGCGGCGGTCGGCGTCCGGCGCGCGCGCTGCGTCACGCAATCGCAACAAGGTCGTCGCCACGGCCGACAGCAATGCGATCGCTGGCTCCGCGGCTTCCCGGTGGTCGAATTGCAAGGTCTCGATGCCGCAGCCGGTCTTCATCCCTTTGTGGTATTCCTCGATGATCCAACGCAGCTCGTACCAATCGACGCGCTCGAAGGCATCGTGCAGCGTCCGCACCGGGCAATTGCTCAACAAGATCCATTCCAAGGGTTCTTCGTCCGCGGGCGTGTTCGGTTCCCACACGCGTACGGCCCACAAATCCAACGGCACAGCGGCGTACTCGCCCGACTTCTTGCCCGGCGGCGCGATGCACACCGGCGTGAACGCGATCTGCACTTCGGTCGTCCGCGCCTTGCGGCCCGGCGAGCACACCTTGAGCGTGCGTCGGCCCACCGCCTGGACGGCACGCACCGCGTCGAACAGATAAGCCTCCTCGCCCATCGGCTCGGCGAGTCGGCGATTCTCCTTGGCCCGCAGCACGAAGAGTCGATCGTGCGTGATGGCATGGGCCATGTACTCGAAGGTGTCCGACAAACTGTCGGAAACATCGACCACGCGCACGCCGGCCGGCGCCGGACCGCAACGCTCGACCCCCTGTACCCACAACCGGCTCTCGCGGCTGACCCGTTCGCGTGCTTGCTTGGTGGTTTCGTTTTTGCGAACGTGGGCCCGTCGATGCAAAAGCTGCGACAGCAAACCGAGCGTCTCCGGCACCACGGTCCCGCGTGCCGGATCGGCGCTCAGACGCACGGCCAAACTGTTGTGAGCAACGTAGCCGCGGCACGTGCCCTGGCCAATCTGTCCCATACGCTCGGCAAGGGCGTGACGCGTGGTGTAATCCAACTCGGTGGCGTCGTGGAGCACCAGGACCACCTCGCCGCCACACGCGGCCACACGACGACGCGTGTCGTCGGCATGCGCCTGCAACAGCCGCTCATGCGTGACGGTCGGGCAATTCATCAAGCGATAAAAAGCACGCAAGTCGGCGGGCTTGGGAAACTTGTCGGGCAAGGTACCGCCGGGATGACGACAGATGTCATCGGCCGCCTGGACCAGGCGATCGGTGCGTCGTTTATCGCCGAGATCGATGTCGCCGAACGTGCGTTCGCCGAACGAAAGCGTGGTATCCATGCCCTGACCCTCGAGGAGCAACCGCGGGTGCCCCCCGCGCGTCGCAGTCCAGTGTGGGCCAAACGTCAAGGCGCGAGCTGCGATTCTGCCGGATTGCAAAATTTTCAGCGCCATCGCAACCATAAGGAAGTCCGTCGCCCTGGAAACAATTACAAAAAAACGTTACGCACTCGGACACTTCCCACCTGCGACAATTTCTCGTCAGTTGTGGGTAAACCTAAGCCCCGGCCCTCTCCCCCTGAGTACAGGGGGAGAGGGAGAATGCCGTCGAGGCGAAGATCATTAAGGTGTTCTCAACAGAAACGATCTTAGCCATGCCGCGGGTGCGACGCAAGTTGCGGGGTTGAAAATCCGGCTTCAGGATAAGGCTTGCCCCGTTTCGCCAAACTCCGTGACCGGCAAGCTAGCCATTCTCGGCGTGATCCTCAC
>NZ_JAFATE010000751.1 GCF_019244115.1 Bradyrhizobium sp. | reverse complement strand
GCTGTCATGTGCACACATCTGCATTGCAGGCGATGAACATGGCTGATTCCTTGAGGCGGATTGATTCGGGAGAGGCCAGTGACGATTACTTGCGAGGTGGTGGGACTGGGGCGGTTTGGCGACCGCCGCCTGCAAAAAGGGGGGCCTTGTTGCAGGAGGCACTGGTGCGACGACCGGGCTCGTGCATCCGTCGGCTGGCGCAGGGCGATCGGGCGCGCCAAATGCAGTTTTCTCGGTTTCTGCACAATGGGGCCGTAACGGTCACGGAGATGGCCGAGACAGCTGCAGCACGCACTGCGGTCGTGGTCGCCGGACGCGACGTCTTGGCCATCCAGGACAGCAGCGAGCTGGTATTCGGGGGCAAGGAGGCGCGTGCGCGGGGGTTTGGTCCGATCGGTCGCGGCGGGAACCTCGGCGGGTTGCTGTTGCACTCGGTTCTGGCCGTCGATGCGGTGACGGGGGCATTGTTCGGCCTGGTCGACGTGAAGGTGCACAATCGCCGGGGCGGCAAGGTCGCGGCGCGCCGGGCGAGGTCGACGGCGGACAAGGAATCGCAGCGCTGGCTGGACGGAATGTTCAGCGCATCGCGGGTGCTGCATGAGGCGGCGCGGATTACGGTCGTGGCTGACCGGGAAAGCGATATCTACGAGGAATTCGCCCGCCGGCCGGCCAATGTCCATCTGCTCACCAGGATCGCGCAGGACCGTCGGATCGAGGCGGCGGTAGACGGCAGCACCATGCTGTTCGCGTTCTCCGATCGGCTGCCCGAACAGGCGCGTTTCGTGGTGACCATCCCGGCGGCCCCGGGCCGCCGCGAGCGTGCCGCAGAACTTGCCCTTCGCTATTCGACCGTCGCGGTGCGCAAGCCGAAGAACGGCGCGGCGCCCGACCTGCCGAACAGCATCGTTCTGACCCTGGTGGACGTGACGGAGACGAGCGTGCCTGAGCAGGGCGAGCCGATCCATTGGCGGCTGATCACGACACATACGGTCGACAGCCCGGCCAAGGCCCGCATGATGCTCGATTTCTACCGCCGACGCTGGATCATCGAGGATTATTTCCGCACGCTTAAGACGGCCGGCTTCGACATCGAGGCCGCGGAAATCCAAGACCCCGACGCGATGGTGCGCCTGGTCGCCGCCGTGGCAGTCACTGGCGTCACCGTGTTGCAATTGGTGCGAGCCCGCGACGGCACCACCGATCAATTGTTGCGGGATGCCTTCGATCCCGCCGACCAACCGCTCCTCGAGACCATCTCGGCCACGCTCGAAGGCAAAACCCAGCGTCAAAAAAACCCGCACCCCAAGGGTACGCTCGCCTACGCCGCCTGGGTCATCGCCCGCCTCGGTGCCTGGGACGGCTACTACGGAAAACCGGGCCCCAAGGTCATGCGCATCGGACTGCAAGAATTCCACTCCATCAAATACGGCTTTCAACTCGGGCTCCGCGATGTGTGAATCTGATAGCCGCAAGCGGGGAGAGGGAAGAAAGAGCAGTTACGCGTAGTCGCTGCCGCCATCATCTCCGCCGCCATCGTCAAAGTCGTCGGCGTTGCTATCCATCATGTCATCGCGCTGATCGTCGTAGGACGCCTGATCGAACAGGCCCTGGTTCGCGTTGTCGTCAGCGCGGCCGCCGCGCCCGACATCGTCGATCCCGGCATCGCGGGCGAGCGAACTGTTCGATTGATCGCTCCAGGGGCTGGCGGCCCGCTCGCCGAGCGCGTCTGCGTCGCCAAAGCCGTGATGCGGCCCGCCCATCATGCCGCGAATGCTGTTCAAAAGCAGCGAGCCGCCGACCACGCCGGCCGCAGCCGCCGCCGCCGTGCCGAGGAAGGAACCGCCGCCGCCGCCGAACGGCGGTGCGCCGTAGGACTGGCCATAAGGCGATCCGCCATAGGGGGGCTGCCCATAATGCCCCTGATCGTATCCGGGCGAGCCCTGTTGCAGCACCTGGCCGCTGTTCCAGACCGGACGATTTTGCGGCTGCGGTGGGGGAACGTTCGGGACCGAGCCGCGGTTTTGGCTTTGGCCCGGGCCAAAAATCGCGTCCCGCATCGAATCGAGGAAGCCTCCCGACTGACCTTGCTGCTCCGGCGCGCTGACCGCCGCTTCCAGTTCCTGGATGCGGCTGTTGGCGCGCTTTAGCGCCTCGTCCTGCAGCAGCACGGTTTGCACGAGGGCGTAAACGGCATTCGGCGCCTTTTGCAGGCCCTGGGCGATGGCAGACGCAGCATTGGGATCGCGCGGGGCACTCTCCAATTTGGCGAGCCGATCGAAAAGATCATCAACCAATTGGCGTTCTTGCGGTGTCATGACGTTCTCCATGCGTCTTCGGTGGGAAGCGCGGAACAAGACGTAAGCGGGGTTTGGGACGGGTGAAGTGCGGTTCGAAATTAAATTTGGGACACGAACTTCGCGGCCTGCGACCACACGTCTTGCGCGTCACGCCAATGTAACATTGTTCATCCGCAGCAGTTCGGGGAACTGGTCGCTGGCGAGATAGGCGTGTTCGTGTTCGCGCTGCACGGTGAATGGATCGAGCTCGATCAGGGTCTCGTCGACAAAGCCGGGGTGACACATGATGACGCTGTGCTCCGTCAGGCCTTCCAAGAATCCGCCCATCAGCGCGCCGAAATCGGGCTCTCTGGAAAAGTCATACGCGCCGGCAAAGCCGGGATTGAACGCAAGCTCGGCGCCGGCAGCGCGACGGCGAAACTCCGCGCTCAGGAGATCGAGGATGAGCGCCTTAGGTGCGCGCAGCGAGCGTGCCGGCGGAGCGCGGCCGCTCTGGCGGACCCATGCCTGCGGTGCCGCCTGCTTGACCGCCGCGAGGAACGCATCGCGCACTTGCGGATAGACCTGCACGTGCTGGTGACCATCGACGAAGTCCGGCGCGCGGCCGAACAGACTGGCAAAGGCCGCAAGCTGCACGGCGACCTCGCTCTGGATGATTTCGGGATCGAGCCGGCGCGCAAAGCCCGCGATCATCACCCTTGGAAACGAAGGGAATAGCCCACCGTTCAAGGGACGGAAATGCATGGTCAGCGGGCGAAACGGCGCCGTCAGCGTCACATGCAGGCCTATTGCGCAGCGCGAACTGCTCGCCGCGGCTTCCTGGAGGGTTGCGACCTCCTCGCGGCTAACGGCCGGACCGACCACCATCACCGATGTCGCATTGAGGCGGCCGCGCGCGATCAGATCGCGAATGCCGCGGTTGACGCCGGGACTGATCCCGTAGTCGTCGGCGCACAACCAGACGCGCCGCGGCGCGGTCTCGTTCATTCGGCGGCGGTCCTGCTGACCGTGCTGTCGGCCGGTTCGGTCGCGACCCGCTTTTCGCTGTGCTCGGCCACGAAGTAGATCGGGCGTGCCTTCAGCTCTGAGAGAATCTTGCCGATATACTCGCCGACGATCCCGATCATGATCAGCTGCACGCCGCCGATCGTCATCAGTCCGACCACGAGCGAGGGATAGCCGGGCACCTGCTTGCCGGTGGTCCAGACCTCCCAAACGATTGAGAGGCCGAACAGGAAGGCGACGGAGGCAAGCAGCACGCCAAGCAGGCTGGCAATGCGCAGCGGCGCCACCGAGAACGATGTCAGCCCCTCGATGGACAGGCCGAGCAGCCGCATCACGTTGAAGGTCGTGACACCATGCGCGCGAGGTTCCGGTTCGTAATCGACCCTGATCTGGCGGAACCCGATCCAGCTCGCCAGTCCCTTGAAGAAGCGGTTGCGCTCAGGGAGCTGACGCAGCGCGGCGGCCGCGCGCGGCGAGAGCAGGCGGAAGTCGCCGGCGTCTTCGGGAATCTTCTGGCGCGCGCCCCAATTGATCAGCGCGTAGAAGCCATGCACGGCGAGCCGCCGCAGCACCGACTCGTTGTCGCGATGCGCCTTGGCGGTATAGACAACGTCATAGCCGCCCTCGATCCAGTGGCGGACCAGTTGCTCGACCAGAGCCGGCGGATGCTGGCCGTCGCCATCCATGAACAGCACGGCGCCGCGCCGGGCGTGATCCAGCCCCGCCATCAGCGCGGCTTCCTTGCCGAAATTGCGCGACAGCGACACCACCTGGACGTCCAGGGCCTCTGCCG
This sequence comes from Bradyrhizobium sp., assembly GCF_019244115.1. Lineage (GTDB taxonomy): Bacteria > Pseudomonadota > Alphaproteobacteria > Rhizobiales > Xanthobacteraceae > Bradyrhizobium. The sequence continues at coordinate 1,853 of NZ_JAFATE010000751.1, read as the reverse complement.
ACAGGCCGCGGGCAATCGCCAGCGTATCGTCGCTGCTGCCGTCATCGACATAGACCACTTCGCAGGCCAGCCCATGGCGCTGCCGCAACGTCGCGGCCAGCGCGTTCAGCCGCTCGTGCAGGAGCGAAAGCCCTTTCGCCTCATTGTACACGGGGACGACGATGGAGAGGCCCTGCGCTCTGGCAGTCGTCGCATCGGTCGTGAGGTTCGAGACGTCCGTACCCAGCATCATCAGATCAGGTTCCCACTCCCCGTTGTCAGGCAACAACATATGGCAATGGCGAAAGCTTGTCGCCAACCAGATAAGGACGGTGCCCGATGGGCATATTAGCGCAGGAACGCCTCGAGTTTGGCAAATAGCGGGTTCTCGCGGTCGAGCACGTAATCGAGCGAGGCCACAGACACCGTGTTCGCGCCATGGGTGCGCAAGAAACTGCCGAGCGCGTAGAGCTGGGCAGGTGGGCAGTGCAGTGTGAGCATGCCTGACGACGTCGGCCCGCCGAACGGCGACACCACGCCAAAACGGTTGTGGGCCTCGGCGAGCAGTTTTGCGTCGCAGCCGGCAAAGCGGGTGCGGACTTCGCGGAACTTGCTGGCGCGGGCGCGGGCGGCGATGTGGTCGAGGATGACCCGGGCGGTCTCGCGCGCCGCCGCCGACCAGTCGGCCTCGCGTGCGGCCACGAGGTTGGCCTGGCTACGCAGGATCACGCCGTCGTCGAGCACCTTCAGGCCGTTCGCCGCAAGCGTCGCGCCGGTCGTCGTGATGTCGACGATCAATTCGGCGGTGCCGACGGCGGGGGCGCCTTCGGTCGCGCCGGCGCTCTCGACGATGCGGTAGTCGACGACGCGGTGCTGGGCGAAGAAATTGCGGGTCAGGTTGATGTATTTGGTCGCCACCCGCATCCTGCGGTTATGCTGCTCGCGAAAACCTGTCGTGACGTCGTCGAGATCGGCCATGGTGCGGACGTCGATCCAGGCCTGCGGAACGGCGACGACGACATTGGCCTGGCCAAACCCGAGCTGGTCGATCAGCAGCACGCGCTTGTCGGCATTGGCGATGGATTCGCGGACCAGGTCCTCACCGGTCACGCCGAGATGCACCGCACCGCTCGCCAGTTGCGAGGCGATCTCGCTGGCGGAGAGATAGGCGATCTCGACATTGTCGAGCCCCATGATGGTGCCGCGATACTCGCGGGCGCCGCGCGGTTTTGCGAGCCCGAGGCCGGCGCGGCTGAAGAAGGCCTCCGCGTTTTCCTGCAGCCGGCCCTTGGACGGAACGGCCAGAACGAAAGGCGCGCTCATGGCTTGCTCCCGGCACGTCGTGGGCTGATCCTGGTCAGCGCTTCGACCCAGACGGAGAAGCCGACGGCCGGGATCGGTGCGGCCGCGCCAAGCCGCGTCATTAGCCCGTCATAGCGTCCGCCGGCGACCAGCGGCTCGATTCCGTTGTTCTTCTCATGCAGCTCGAACTCGAAGCCGGTGTAGTAGTCGACGCCGCGCCCGAACGAGGTGGAAAATCGCGTCTTCCGCAGATCAATGCCGCGCGCCGCCATGAAGCCGATGCGGCTCTCGAGCTGGTCGATGGCAGCCCCGATGGCAAGGTGGGTGTCGGAGGCAAGCGCGCGCAACTGCGTCAGCGCCTCCTGCGGCTCGCCGGAAATCGCCAGGAAGCGTTTGAGCACCGCGAGTGCGTTGCGCGGCAGCGCGCCGCCCTTCAGTGTCGATTGTTCGAGGAAGCGGTCGGCGATTTCGGCCACCGTACGTCCGCCGACATTGGTGGCGCCGGCGATCGACATCAGGTCCGTCACCAGCGCCAGCGCCGCCTTGCGGTCGGAGCCGGCGAGCGCGGCGAG
>NZ_JAFATE010000838.1 GCF_019244115.1 Bradyrhizobium sp. | reverse complement strand
TCTTTTCGCGACGGTGGCGTCCGGCACTTCAGAATCGGACCACTGGCTATGACAAGATTCGCCGATTCCGGGTGTGTTGGCCGGAACTTTCAACGCGCAGGCCTGACTTGTCCCCAGTTCGCGCTTCGCACGATTGCGCCCATCATCATCGTCCCGCCTCCGGCCCGCGTGGGCAGGAAGCGGCACAACTGGCGGGTGATTCGCGCGAATCGCTCTGCCGCGAAGAAAAGGCTATGTCATGGCAGCGCGCGAATGCAAGCAAGGGGCTGCTGCGGCGCGTGCGAGATTGGCTTCAGGATGTCCGATCAGCGAATGTCGGACGCAAGCCGCGCGGAATCTTTGGTGCCAGTGTCGGTTGGTTCTGACGCGCGTCGATGCGTCCGCTGAAAAAGTGATGCGAACGTCAGAACCGGGTTAGTTGCTGCTTGCAAAAAGCTTCGCGCGCAATGGCGCGAGCGATTACTTGCCGTCGGGCGTGCGGACGCCAACCCAGCTGTCGCGAACCTGCTGATAATGCACGCTCGGATCGTAGACCTGGGTCGCAAGTCCAAGCACCTGCGGCGACAGCCGTCCCACCGCGCTGAGCACGCTGTACGAGGAGACCACGCGATCATGCTGCGCGGTGACCAGCGCGATGCGGGCATTGACCAGCGCCTGCTGCGCGTTGAGCACGTCGAGCGTGGTGCGCTGGCCGGCCTTGGCTTCCTCGCGGACGCCGTTGAGCGCGACCTCGGCCGCGGTCACCTGCGCCTGCGCCGACACGACCTGGGCCTTGTTCGCTTCAAGCTGGCCCCAGGCCTGAACTGTCGTGGCACGGATCTGGTCGCGGGTCTGGTCGAGAGCCAGCCGCTGCTGGGTCACCGTCTCCTTGGACTGGCGGATCAGGGCATATTCGGTGCCGCCCTGATAGATCGGGACGGTGAGCTGCGCAGTCAGAGAAGCGTTGAAGCTTTTGAAGATCGTCAGCTGCTGCTGGTAGGCTTGGTTGACAGCAGCCTGTATGTTGACGGTCGGGAGCAGCGCGCCCTCGTTGATCTTGACGTTCAGGAACGCAACGTCGACGCCGTACATCGCTGCCGTGACGTTCGGATTCTCGATCAGGCTGACATCGACGGCTGCGGCCATCGATTTCGGCAGGAAACGATCCACCGGTGAGCCTGGCTGAAGGTTCGAGGGCTCGTTCCCGATGATGCGGCGGAAATTCGCCCGCGTCGTCACGAGCTGCGATTCCGCGGTCTGCTCCTGAGTCTTGCCGGCGGCGAGCTGGGCTTCCGCCTGCGCAACGTCGGTGCGCGTCACCTCGCCGACATTGAAGCGGTCGCGGGTCTGCTTCAGCGTTTCCTCGAGCACATGCACGTTGCTGCGCTGGACCTCGACAGTCGCGGAGTCGCGCAGATAATCCATGTAGATGGTTGCGGCATTGAGCAGCACGGTCTCTTCGAGAACGCGGAGGCCCTCGCGGGCACCGGACACCTGACCTTCCGCCGCGCGCACCCTGTTGGCGGTCGTCTGCCCGTCATAGACCGTCTGGTTTACCGTGAGGCCCGCCGAGAGCGGCGTAGTGACGCCGCTGGCCACGGGTTTTAGAGGCCTGCCCGTAGCGAAGTCGGTACCGGCGAGCTGCGTCTGGCTCGAATACTGCACGCCGGCGTTGGCCGTCAGCGCGACCTTCGGCCGGTAGCCGGACAGCGCCTGCGGCACGTTTTCGTCGACCGATCGCACCTGCGCGCGCTGCGAGTTGAGCTGCGGATTGCCCTGATAGGAGCGCACCAGCGCAGCCTCGATCGTATCTGCGAGCACAGGGACCGGCCCTGCGCAGGTCAGCAGAAGGACCGCAGCCGCTGCTCCGGTGACGACCTTCACCCCATACATCCCTGTTATTCCATTCATTCTCATACGAGCCGCGCGCTGAGCCGTTTCAGCCATGCGCGCGGATTCGCCACCCCAAGCCGACAACATATTCGGTGCGGAAGCGCGAAGGAACCACCCGCTGGCCTAACCCCACCGAAACTGTGAGTGTGCAGCATCCGAGCCACACTTCTGATTCAGAACGATATTTTGACGGACTTGTGGCTCGGCCGGCCTAGAACACGAACGCCGGGACCCGCTCGAATCCCGGTAAAATCGGTGCCGCTGCGTCGAAAAGAACCCGGGTCCCGAAATCGCCATGGGATCGTGTCACGACCATGGCCCTCGGCGGGCGTGTCGTCGCGAACACACCGACCAGCCGGCCGCCCTCCTTAAGTTGTTCGCAGAGGATTTCGGTTGTGGTTTCGGTTGCGCCGCCCAGGATGATGGCATCATAGGGCGCGTTTTCCGGGTCGCCCTGGAGGAGCTCTGTCGTCTTCAGCGTCACGTTCTGGATACCGCTCTCGGCCAGTGCGGCCTGTCCGCGCCCGACGAGCGCCGAATCGGTTTCGATGCCGGTGACCTTGGCGGCAAGGCGGGCGGCCAACGCCGCGATATAGCCGGTCGCGCATCCGACGATCAGGACGCTGTCATTTGCGGCGATCCCTGCGGCCTGCAGCAGTTTTGCCGTCAGCTGCGGCTTCAGCAGGTAACGTTTGACGGCGGCATTCTCGCTGACCTCGAGGTCCAGATCGAGATAGGCCAGCGCGCGCTTGCTCTCCGGCACAAAATCCTCGCGCGGCACGGCCAGCATGGCGTCGATGATGCGGTGGTCGGTGACATCGCTGGTGCGCACCTGGCCATCGACCATTTTCTGGCGCGCGCTCGCAAAACCGGACATTGGCGGACCCGAAAGAACCAAGGCGGCATGGCCGCGAAGAGGAAGATCTATGGCTCCTCTTTTGGTACAGGCTTTGCGAAAACGCAACACGCTGGCGGGGCAATCCCGGCAGGGCCTTGCGAGCGTCGGGGCGCCCTCGCATACCGTTCCAGGGTTGCCGGGAAAAGCGCTGGCCTTATTCGATGGTCACCGTCAGTTTGCCGATCAACCTTGCGACCTCATCGAGATGCCGGGAATCGGGTTCGGCGACGACCCGTGCCAATCGCTCGAGGCACTCTTCATAGCTCAGCGCTGGCCCATCGTCGGCAACGATCGAAGGCGCGCGCCGGCTGCGATCGATTGGGATGACTGACATCGAATCACTCCATATAACCTTGCGGCTTGCAAAAGACTCGCGGTCAAATGCGTCGATTTGGCGTTCAATGAGCAGCGCGTGCGGCGCGCAGCCTTGGAGCCGCTCTAATGCGCTGATGTCTTGGAGTCTAATCGCCATCGCGTGAGGCGGATGACATCGCGCTTCAGTGACTGTCCGCACACTCAAGTCGTCTCTTGAGGTCCAAAGGAGCATCGCTTGCACGGTCCCGGCCGCGGCCTTGTGAAATTGCCGAGTGCTGGCGAACCCTTGCTAACCGCGGCAAACCGTCACGCCGCCGAAAACGCTGCTTCCGCAGAGCCTTAGCCACCGTATCTGAACCTGGCGATTGGTGAGCGGGAGGGTTTGGCTCCCCGGGCTGGATTCGAACCAGCGACCATTCGATTAACAGTCGAATGCTCTACCGCTGAGCTACCGAGGAATGAGCGAAAATGTTCGCGCGGGGCAGCGTATAACAAAGCCTTTTCGACTTGCATAGGCCGAAATGAGCTCTGTCCAGAGCGGCCCAGCCGGGGCGGAACACGTGTTCCGACAGGCTCTTGGCGCGTTCAATCAAGCGCGAATCTGACCCGGCTCAGATTGGCCGAGAACTCCAGGCCCGCCCTCGGCCCCTGAAGCGTGATGATCACGCCCCTTCTGTTCTTCAGTTGCACTCCGCCGGCGCCGCCGACCAGCGCGCCGCCGAGGCCGAAGGCGCGATAGCTGCCGGGGAAATCGCCCAGCTTGCTCATATAGGAGGCCCGCCCGTCGAGATGCGTGACGGCCCCACCGAGCGCCAGACCAAGGCTCAAGCCGTAGACCGTGAAAGGGTACTCACGGCCTTCGAACGTCAGGACTCCCCGTCCCGCACCGACACCGCCGACCAGACCCGCCTTCGTGAAGGTGACACTGAGATAGCCGTCCTTGGCGCGGGCTGGCGAAACGAGTGTCACCCACACAAGCAGCCCGAGGAGGCCGATCTTTGCTGCATACTTGGTCAAGGATGCTCCCGCCCTGCGCTGTGCCTTGTCCTAATGCGATTGCGGACTCTCGATTTCAACCTTCTTCCATGTCTGATCGGGGTCGAACGCCCGCATGCGGCCGGCAATGGTTTCGGTCCGCTCGCCCAGGTCCTTCTGGTAGACCGTCCCGGCATGGTTGACCAAAAAGGTCATCACGCCCGAATTGCCATACTCGGCCGGGTAGGCGACGAGCGCAAAACCGCCGATCATCTTGCCGTTGACGACATAGTTCAGCGCACCGCCGGGCGCGTTCGGTCCCTGCCGCGTCAGGATCCGATAAAAGTACCCGTGATAGGGCTGCGGCTGATCGCTGAGTTTGTAGCCCTCGGTTGAGGCCTCGGCGACCAGTTCGCCGAGCGGACTCTCGTTACCCTCAGATGACCAGAACAGGCCGTCCTTCTTGCCCGGACTGCTGACGACGCGCTGCGCGTAAACGCCCTTGCCGGCGCCGGCGGGATCTTTGTCCGCATAGTCGTTCTGTGCGTCGACATAGGCGAGCGCAGTCTGGATCGCATCGAGCTCGTTGCGCCCGATCCGCCGGTACAGGATTTCCTGGCGACCCGCAGCGGTGTCGAACTCCCAGCCCGACCGGTTGCGGGTCAAGGGAATCGGAAACGGAAAATCGTCCGGTCCGACGATGAGAATGGCCTTCTTGTCGCCGTCATAGCTCAGCGCATGTTTGGCGTCATAGGCGGTGAGAAAGCGCTCGCGCAACTCCTTGTCCGCGACAGCATCGCCGGATTCCACGATCTCGGCAGCATCGGGACCGAGCACCCTCAGCATGGTCCTGGCGGCGCCGGACTTGACGGCGCCGGCCAGAGCGTCCGCCGCCTGCTCTGGTGACTTGAACGATTGCTGCGCCGAGACGGACGACACCACCAGAACCGATGACGCTACGGCGATGAGGCCCGAGGTCCGGCAGCGCTGGAGCAGGGCTGAAACAAGGGAGGTCATGATCAGATCCTCCCTCGCGTTGCCGGAATTCGAGCGCCGCCGGCGAGCCATTCGTGGAAACTGCGGAATTTCAATCCGAGCCTGTCATAACGGACGCGCAGATAGCCATCGTGCCCGCGCGTGACCGCATCGGGCCGCAGCACCTGCACTTCCTGCGCGATGACGCCGACATAGGCCGTGTCGCTACCGATGTAACTGAAGCGATAATAGCCGAGGCCATTGTCGAGATGACCGAGCAAGCTCACGTCGTGCTTCAGCGCGATATCGGAGCGTCGCCCGCCCCCGCCACCACGGAAGCCGCCTCCGCCGCCGCCACCGCGGAAGCCGCCGCCTCCCATTGCACGGGCACCGCCGCCTCCCATGGACGCGCGCGCTCCACCACCGCCCATGCTTGCAAAGCTCTGCCGGCCACGGGCCGCCTGGCTACTCGCCGCCCTGCCCGACTGCATCCGCATGGCGCTATCGCGGCCACCGCCACGGCCTGCGCCTCCGCCGCTGCGACCTCGATCGGCCGAACGAGCCTGCTTGCTGCCCGGTCGGTCGCCGCCGCCGCGATCCGCCCGATTTCCACCGGACCGATCCCGCGCGGTGGCACGATCTCCGCCACGGTCACCCGCGCCGGCCCGGTCACTTCGGCCACGATCGCCTGCACCTGCCCGATGACCTGCGCGATCACCCGCACGATCGCCGCTACGATCACCCGCACCCGCGCGGTCCTTCCCGGGATTGAGCACCTGCTGGCCGCCGCGGCCGCGAAAATCCATGCGGTCCGCGCTGCCGGCGCGCAGATTGTTGTTGCCGAAGCGCTGCGCGACATTGGCGTTGTTGTAGCGAACGCCCTGGCGGTGAATTGAATTGTGCGTCCAGTTGTTGGTGAGATGATTGACGTAGACGTTCCGGTTGCCCCAATTGAAGCCGCCGCCCCAATAATTGCCCCAGCGCGCCAGTGCGTAACCGGCGCCGAACGCCAGACCGGCGGCAACCACGCCGGCGCCGATGTAGGACGGGTAGCCCCAGTAATAAGGCGGATAATCCGCATAGGGCCAGGTGCCGTAAACCACCGCCGGATCGTAATAGGGAACGTACATGGTGTCCGGATCGGTCGGCTCGATCACGATCACCTGCTTGTTCTCCTGGGTCTGCACCGTGACCTTCTGCTGCTTGGTCGAGACCAGCTTGTTGTTGGCCTGCGCCTTCTGCCGCAGCCGCTGGATTGCATCCATCAGGTCCGCCTGCTGGGCCAGCATCGCATCGCCGAGACTCTTCGTCCAATCGAGCTTGTCGCTCATCATGTCGAGCACCGTCGGCGTCGCAACCAGCGCCTTGACGCTGTCATCCCAACCCTGCTTGCCCGCTTCGGTCTTGAGCTGATCGCCTTTCAACTTCTTGTTCTCCTTGGCCCAGCGATCGGCCTCCACCACTTCCAAAGGATAAGTCGATGCCGCGAGCATGTTGGCGAGCAGCGCATCTGGATAGAGCGCAATTGGCGCGACGAGCGCTTCGAGCTGCTCGGGTTTCAACAGCTCGTCCGTTGGCGATGGAGATGCTGAGGGTGAGGCTGATGGCTGGGCGCCCGTATTCTGCGCGGCCGCGACGAACGGCGTCGCAAGGACAATAGCCAAGGCAAAGATCAGCTTTCTGCAACGCAGCATATCATTTCTCCACTCCAAATCGAGGATCAACGAACCGCCGCGCGCGGGCGCAGGGCTTGATCAAGATCAAGGGTCCCACGCAATGAGGAGCAGTTCGTGCTGCGGAAACTTGTTTGCGGCCCAAGCTCGCGAGCTTGCGTTCGAGATGCGCGTATTCGCCGCCATTGATCTAAATCAACGGACGAGCCGGCCTGACGCCGAGTGTCATCGCGCCAGCGATCATCGGTCTGCGCGCACGGACGCGTATGGGCGCGTCTACACCAGATGCTAGGCCGTTCATGTTTCACTTGACCCAACCGTCGCGACAGCAACGGATCCTGGTCGTCGCCGCCATTCCCTGCATGCCGCCTTTGTTTCTTACTGCTGGCACATGCGACCGACGAAACTGACCGTTGCCATCGGCCCGGGATGGCGAGGCGCCCACGCGAGCCGGAAAGCGGACGCCGCGGCAACTCCTTGGCCTAGTGACCGCTCAAGACCAGCGTCTTGATCGGCAGCAGCAGCGCCTGGATGCGCAGCAGCATGGCATGCACCAGGCCGACCGTATCGATCGCGTGCAAAACGAAGCCGTGGACGGCGCCGGTCTCCTTCGCCGCGATCACCTCGTGATTGCTGGTATAGGCATTGACGATGCAGCTGCTGCCCGCCGTCACGTCGGCTAAGCCATCCGTCGCGATCGGCTCGAGAAAGGCGAGAATCGTGCCGGGCCTCGCCGCGCTCGCGTCGATGAGCTGCTCGCCGCCGCGGAACTGACCGGCTGCGATGTAATCCTGGACACTGGTGATGACCATCGGGATGATCGTCCACGGCACTGAGGTGCAGGCGGCCTCGGCAATCATGCCGGGCTTCAACACCTGGGCCTCGATCTGCCCAAACCCGGCCTGCAGCGCGCGCTTGCCGGCTCCCTCCGGAATCAAGACGCCCGCAGGCCGCATCAACGGATTGACGATGTCGCCCGGTCGAAGCGCGAACTGCTCGACCCGCCCGTCGACACCGGCGCGGACAAAAGTCTTGTCATACTCGACCTGCGCCTGTGCAAGTGCGGCCTCGGCGCTGTCCTTTTCCGCAGGAAGAAGCGTGGTGACGCGGGTCTCCGCGGATTGTCTTGAGGCCATCGCGGCATCGATTGCAGCCTGCCGGCCATCGACAGCGACCTGAAGCTTCTCGATGTCACGCTGCGGAACGATTCCCGGATTGCGCCGCTGCAGTTCGGTCTTGACGTCGAGCTCATCCTTGGCCTGCTGATAGTCGGTGTTAGCCTGCTGGAGTTGTGCCTCCGCCTTGGTCACCTCCACCTTGGCTGCGACCAGCTGGGCGTCCACCTCGGCGCTCTTGCGGCGCGCCGCCTCGATCGCCGCCTGCTGCTTTGAACTGTCCAGTGTGAACAGCACGGTGCCTTTGGTGACAGGCGCGCTGAAGTCGACCTTGACTTCCGCAACACGCCCCGGAATTTCGGGGACGATCGGAACGGTCCTGAAGAACAGCATCGCAGACGTGGTCGACGGATGGAAATAGAAGATCAGCGTGATTAGGCCGATGGTCAGCATCAGGCAGCCGATGATTCCCCATCTCAGCTCGAACCAGACTGAGAACAACGTGATTTCCCTGCCGAAGCGCTTGCCCTGACCATAGCGGCGGTACAGGTAGTCCGGAACCAGGGTGAACAGCGAACACAGCATGAGTTCAAGCATGGCTTGCGACCTCCTGCTTTGGAGCGTGAGGCCCCTTGATGACGCTCGGATCGGCCTTTTCGGCAGCCGCCGCCGGAGCTGATTTCTTCTCCCACCTCTCGTCTGCGACCGCTCCGTCAGAGGAATCCGCTATTCTCTCGACAGACCCCGCGATGCTGCGCAACGGCGTACCGAAATCCGGCAGATCCACCAGGGCGAGCAGCAGCCCCGCGATCCAGAACAGATGGATGTGCGTGAACAGCGCCAACAGGCCGAGAACCGCGACGATCTCGAACTGCAGCTTCTGCGACTTGTGCGCCATGCGCTCGGGCAACGTGTGCAGTCGCAGATAGAGATTACCAACGCCGAGAACCACCAGGATCAGGAAAATGCCCATTACGATCATCAAGACATCGGTTTCGCCGGGTTTGACGATATAGAAAGGCAGATGGTGAGGTGTCATCGGGTGAAGTTGATCGGTCAAGTGACCCTCCCTCGCGCGATTGCGGGCGGCATCTCGATGCTGGTGCCTCGCCCTCAGATCGGACAGCGATAGTAGCTGATGGCCATGTCCTCCATGCCCGGGAACAGTCGGGTGATCTTGTTCTCGTCATCGACCTTCAGGTCAAACTGCACGTTGGAGAGCATGATATCGGTGGCGCAGCCCGCGACGATATTGACGTTCTGGCCGTCTTCTTTCTTCGCCTTGATCCTGCATTTCGCGAACCGTCCGACCAGGCGGTCAGGTTCAACGATGAATCCGCCGCCGTGCATCTCCGAAAGCTGCGCAAAGCCGATCTGGCTGGCCTTTCCCTTGCGAACGAACACGTTCTTGCACTCATCTGCATTGGTAGCCCACGCGCCGGTCAGATCGACCGGCCACGCTGGTCCGAGCGAGGTGCAGAACGAGCCGGATACCATCGATAGGGCAAGGGCGGCCTTCCAGACAGGTCTCATGCACGTCCTCCACACCGGGCTGTGGTCCCTGCTCTCGATCCACAGCCGTTTGCGGCAGAGTGAGATGCAGGTCGCCTCTGGCAGGCTTGATCTGAATCAAGGGTGCCGGTTCCGTCGCCGCCCTAGCATCGGGAGGCCATGAATTCCGGTCTCAAGAGAAGGGATAGCGCCATGCCCGAGAAGCTCGACGATCTGTTGCCGACGGCGAAGGATATCCAGAAGCAGGCCGCTCTGAAGGAGGCGGAAAAGGCCGACCAGCACGCCAGGGCGGCCGCCGCGGCCGAGGCCGAGAAACGCGCGCTGATCGAGAAGCTCAGTAAACCGTCGGGTCTTTCGGAAGACGAGAAAGTCAAGCTCGCCTCCAGCGTGATCCAGCGCGCGGTGCGCAACGGTCTCAGTGAAGTCCAGGTCTATCGGTTTCCCAATATTCTCTGCACCGACAAGGGGCGCGCCATCAACCAGATGGAGTCCGGCTGGGAGAAAACGCTGACCGGAATTCCCAAGGAAATCTTTCAGCTCTGGTCCGACTATCTGAAGTCGCGCGGTTACCGCATCCGCTATCAGGTCATCGATTTTCCGGGCGGCATGCCCGGTGACATCGGCATCACCATCAGCTGGAAGACGGATTGATCCCATGCTCCGCGTCCCCGACACCGCACGAGACGAGCTTGCCGCGCCGAGGATGAAGCGCAAGGATTACGAAAAACAGCTGCGCAAGCTGCAGGTCCAGCTCTGCGATCTGCAGGAATGGGTGAAGGCCAAAAAACTTCGGGTCATCATCCTGTTCGAAGGACGCGATGCCGCCGGCAAGGGCGGCACCATCAAGGCGATCACCGAAAAGGTCAGCCCGCGCGTGTTCCGGGTCGTCGCGCTCCCCGCGCCGTCCGATCGGGAAAAGAGCCAGCTCTTTCTGCAGCGCTACGTCTCGCACTTCCCCGCAGGCGGCGAGATCGTGATCTTCGACCGCAGCTGGTACAATCGCGCGGGCGTCGAATACGTCATGGGCTTCTGCAGCCGCGAAGAGCACGACCGCTTCCTGTCGCTATGCCCGCAGATCGAGAAATACGTCGTCGACGGCGGAATCATCCTGATAAAGCTCTGGCTCGAGGTCGGAATGGCGGAGCAGGAACGCCGGTTCAAGGCCCGCATCGACGATCCGGTCCGGCAGTGGAAGCTGAGTCCGATGGATCTCGAATCCTACCGGCGCTGGTACGACTATTCGCGCGCACGCGACCTGATGTTGAAGGCGACAAACTCAAAGCATGCACCCTGGCACATCATCCGCTCCGACGACAAGCGCCGCGCGCGACTGAACTGCATCGCGCATCTCCTGAAGACGATCCCCTTCAAGCGCCTGCCGGACGAGCGGATACGCCTGCCGAAGCGCTCGGCCAAGGGCCGCTATGACGACCAGAAATCGTTGCGCGGGCTGACATTCGTCACCGAACGCTATTGAGCCGGTCGCTCGACGAGGTCGACGCGCTCAGCGGAGCGCGATGCTCACCCCGCCGACCGCAGCGGACAGCTCGACACCGACCTTGGGGCCGTGCAGCTGCAGGATCACGCCTTTCTCGTTCTGCAGTTGCACGCCGCCGGCACCTGCCGCGAGCGCGCCGCCGGCACCGATCACCGCGTAGCTTCCAGCGATGTCGCCCGGGCTGCGAATGTTCAGGGCGCGCCCGACCAGTTTGGTGGTCGAGGCCCCGATCGTGAAGCCGACGCTCATGCCCGACACGCTGAACGGATAGTTGTGGCCGCGGAACGTCAGCACGCCCTCGCCGCCGCCGACCCCGACGATGAACCCGCCCTTGGTGAATACCACGCGGACGGCACCGGTTTCGGCGCGCGCCGTGCCCGGCAGGAGTGCCGCCAGCAGCAGTCCAGCAAGCGCGGTTGCAGCAATTCGTCGATCGCAAGTCTTCATGACATTTCCCTCGGAAGATCCCGGTTGATTTGGGTTCGGCCCACAACGCCACAGAGAGGATCCGGCCGGCTGCCCCATTGATCTGTGTCAAAGGTCCCAATTGGACGGCAACCCCGGGAAGCAGGAGCAAGACCGCCCGCGGGAGTGCGCCGGCACAGCTCTTCGAATAGGACATCGATGAATAGAGCGCCCGTGTCGGCGCCGATCCTAATGAGCGCGGGCGGCCGCCACTCTCTCAATCGGTTCGATCAGCGATTTCGCAGCAAATGGCTTCGTCAGATAGGCAATGCACCCGGATTTGACGGCGGCAGCCCGAACCGCGTCATTGTCGTTGGCCGTGATGTAGATGACCGGCAAGGCAATGCCCGCATCGATCAGTCGATGGCGCACCTCGATCCCCGAAACGCCATTCAGCTGGATGTCGAGAATGATGCAGATCGCTGCATCGAAATCGTCGCAGCTCTCGAACGCCTCCGCCGAGTCGAAGAGCGCGCTATCAAAGCCGTGCTGCTTCAGCAGGCGTTTGATGCCCTTCAGAATGCCGACGTCGTCGTCGACGATAAAGACGAGTCCTTGGTTGGACAACGTGCAACCCTTGATACGGATCTGGTCAATCAGTGGAACGGTGATACCCTTTCGTCAAGCGTTCGTCGCGTAAGGCTCGCGTAAGCCAGATGAATACTAGATGAACCTTCGCAGATGCGTTCGCTCGTTTTCGAGCTCGTGGTATTCGCAACTCGCGACCAGCCACAATCATCCATAGGTCGCACGCATCCGCGCTCCTATTGTCCCTTGGAACAATAGGGACGAAAAGGCGGGATGTTTCCCGGGATATCTCTTGTTCAATCCGCCTTGCCATTGCCGGCGGACAGGCGTCGCAACACGTCCAATCGCTCTGCCATGGAGACCAGTTCGGCAAGCGAGTCGACGCCCATCTTCTCCATCACCCTGTGCCGGTGCGCCTTGATCGTGCGCTCCGTTGCGCCCAGTTGCTGCGCAATCTGCTTGTTGATCCTGCCTTGGACGACGAGCTCGAACACCTGCGTTTCGCGCGGGGTCAGCCGCGCGAGACGCGCGCGCAATTCATCCAGCCTTGCCTTCAGGCCGCGTGAGGTCTGGTGATGGGCCAGCGCCCGTTCGACCGCCGGCAGCAACTGCTCCGACATGATCGGCTTGGTGAGCACATCCTCCGCGCCGGCCTTGATCGCCTTCACCGTGGCGCGGACGTCGGCATAGCCGGTCACGAAGATGATCGGCAGCGTCGAGCCCAGTTCGGCCAGCCGTTGCTGCAGATCCGGACCACTGAGGCCCGGAATCTTGACGTCGAGCAGAATGCAGGCCGGTCCGCTTTCGGCGGGCATTCGATCGAGCAGCTGCTGCGCCGACGCATAGGTCGCGACCTCATAACCGGCCTTCCGCATGCGCCGCTCAAGCGCGGTTCGGAATGAGGCGTCGTCATCGACGATATGGACCGTGCCAGGCAAAGGCCCCTCCTATCGCGGCAATAACGGCAACGAGATCGAGAAAGTCGCTCCCCCCTCGGGCTGGTTCTCAGCCCAGATCCGCCCCTTGTGGGCCTGTACGATCGTGCGCGCAATCGACAGGCCGATACCCATGCCCTGCTCCTTGGTCGTAAAGAACGGGTCGAAGATCCCGTTGGGGTTCTCCGCGGGAAGGCCTGGCCCCGAATCCGAAATCGAGATCACTGCCTTGCCTCCGTCAATCTCTGTCTTGCCGATGATGGTTCGGCCGAATGGTATCTCGGTCATGGCGTCCATGGCATTAAACAGGAGATTTAGAATAACCTGCTGCAATTGAATCGAGTCTCCGTTGACGGGCAGCACCCCCGGTGCCGTGTTCAAATAAAGCGCAACATTGCGCGTCGCAGCCTGCGCCGACATCAGCTCGAAAGCTTCGCGCATGACGTCGTTGAGATCGACATCCTTGAGCTCGAAAGGCGTCCTCTTCAGGAGACTGCGCATATGACCGATGATCTGGCTGGCTCGCAGATCATCGTGGCGAATATCGGCCAGGATATCCTTGAGCTCCCGCAAGTCGGGGTTCGGTTGTTCGAGGATGAACTCCGCCGTCTCCGCGTTGGTCAGGATCGAGCCCAGGGGCTGGTTCAATTCGTGTGCGATCGAGGAGGACAACTCGCCCGCAATCGATTGCCGATGCACATGGGCGAGCTCAGACAGGCGGCGCCGCGCATCCTGCTCGGCATCGCTCCGCCGCCTGCGTTCGTGGAGCAGGACCGAAATCAGACCTGCCTGCATCAGAAGCACGGTCACGGCCAGTGCGCTCTGCCATCGATATTGCTGCCAAAGACCCGGCTCGCGAAAGCGGATCTCGCTGCCGTCAGGCAGATCGGATGCGCCCACATTCCAGCGCTCCATCTGCAGCCAGTTGAAGATCGGCTTGACCGCGTTCGTCGGTGCGATCGGAATGTGCGATACGGCCTCGCCGCCGATGATCCTGATGGCACGGACCGCTGCATCGATGCCGATCGCCTCGGGTTGCAAGACGAATCCACCGATGCCGCCGGATTCGAGAAAGGTTTCCGCAGCAACAACGATTGGACGGTTTGCAACCTTCGAGATGAATTTGAGCGAGACAGCCGGCGGATAGAAACCGCCCTCCTCGTCGGAATAAACGGCCGAATAGATGATGGCGGTTCGATCAGGCAGCTTCTCCACTTTCTGGCGCAGTTCGTCCATCGGCAGGCCGATGAACTCGGTCACCTGCAGCCCGGCGGCGGCGGTACGGATCTCCTCCCTCCAGTGCCCGAACACCACCTGCCGGCTCCAATCGTCCCCGACAAAAACAATGCCGTTCAGGTGGGGCACGACAGCACGGGCAGCTCGAATGGCATCCGCCACGCGCAGGCTGACCGTGCCGCCCGTGATATTAGGCTGCGTCTTCATGCGGGCGAGATCGTTGTCATCGATCAGACCAAACACGACGGGGAGTCCCGGCCATAACTCGTCGCGCCAGCGCAGCACCAGCTCCAGCGTCGCCGTGCCAATCGCGACGATGACCCCGATCGGCCGGTCGCGATATTTTTCGCGCAGATACTCACGCAGGCTCTGCTCGTGCGCGGCGCCACCAAAGCGGCTGAGATCGAGGCTCTCCGAGTAGATAGTCACATGCGATTGCGCATCTGCCGCGATGCGCTGGCGAAAGGCGCGAAAGATTTCATAATAGAACGGCCCTCGCAGGTCCGACTGGTCAAGAAACAGGATCGACCGCGCGCGCTGGCCCTGTGCCGGTGCTTCTGCCGGTAGCATGACGAAAATGAGACAAACAATCAGTCCTCGGATACGCATCATCATCCCACCCGGGACCGGGTTGAAATTGTCGAAACGCTAGCATCCGATTGCGGGACCGGGAATATGCCCGCGACAGTTGGCCACGATGGTCCGGCGTTGCGACATGCACGTTCGGGCATTGTCCTTTGGGGCAATGTCCGAAGGGACAATGCCTGTTGAGCCAATAGTCGGTGGAGGCTCGCGCGTCGTACACGTCGATGGACAGGGGCGGCGGCTCCCTCAAGAAGCGAAAAGCTCAGCCAAACAGGGAGATAGTCCATGTTTGTCAACGTGAACGCCAATCCGGCGAACCGGCAAAAATTTACCGGCGAACTCGGCGGCCTCACCCGGGCCGAGGTCATTTTGAGCGAATTCAAGTATAATCGCGGCGCCGAGATCTTCGGCGAAGCGGAGCCTGCGGAATACGTCTACCAGGTGATCGATGGCGCGGTCCGCAGCTACAAGCTGCTCTCCGACGGTCGGCGGCAGATCGGCGCCTTTCATCTCGTCGGCGACATTTTTGGCCTGGAGAATGGCCCCGTGCATCGCTTCACGGCGGAGGCGATCATCGACACGACCGTTCGTCTTGCGAAACGGGTCAGCCTCGAGCACGTGGCCGAGACCGACGCGCTGGTCGCCCGTGATCTTCTCAGCATGACGACGAGCAATTTGCAGCACGCCGAGGACCACATGCTGCTGCTCGGACGCAAGACCTCGCTGGAGCGGGTGGCAGCCTTCCTGCTCGAAATGGACCGCCGGCTCTCGGCTGCGGGCGTGATGGCGCTTCCGATGAACCGCCGCGACATCGCCGACTATCTCGGCCTGACCTTGGAAACGGTCTCCCGCGCGCTGTCATGCCTCCACGGAAAGGGCATCCTGGGCTTCCTCGGCCAGACCCAGCGACAGATCATCCTGCTCGACCGGCCCGGCCTTGCCAGACTAGATCTCTAGTTCGTCGGTCGTTTCGGCCCATTCGGTTCGGACAAAGAACAGGCTCGATCCGTTCGCAAAGCAGTCCGCGCGGCCGTCGAACGCAGTCGTACGGTGGCCTAACTGCCGGATACGGACCTTTGATACAGATCAAGGGAATCTCGCGTCATCAGTCCGAGCTTGCGCTGCGAACATCGAGCCTTCCGCTCGTTTGTACCCTGTTCGGAGCTGTCCAAATGAGATCCGTGTCCGCGCAAGAAGCCATCGCCATGATTCCCAACGGCGCATCGGTGATGGTGGGCGGCTTCATGGGTGTCGGCACGCCGGAGCGGCTGCTCGACGAATTGGTGCGGCAACAGAAATCCGAGTTGACGCTGATCTGCAACGACGCCGCCGTGCCCGGCAAGGGTGTTGGAAAACTGTTCGACGCCGCGCTCGTCTCGACGCTCACGGCCAGCCATATCGGCCTCAATCCAAAGATTCAGCAGCAGATGATGGCGAACAGGATCGCGGTCGACCTGGTGCCGCAGGGCACCCTCGTGGAGCGCATCCGCGCCGGCGGCTGCGGTCTCGGCGGCGTGCTGACGCCGACCGGCATCGGCACGATCGTCGAGGAAGGCAAGCGCCGGGTCGACATCGACGGCCGGAGCTTTCTGGTCGAGACCGCCCTGCACTCCGATTTCGCTCTGATCCATGCTTTCCTGGCCGATTATCTCGGCAACCTTTCCTACGCGCTGACCGCGCGCAACTTCAACCCGGTCATGGCGATGGCCGCGGATACCGTGATCGTCACCGCGGAGCACATCGTTCCGGTCGGCGTCATCGCGCCCGATCACGTCATGACCCCCGCGCCCCTTGTCGATTATCTCGTAGCGAACGGGTGACCCATGGACCCGCAATCCATCATCGCGCGACGTGTCGCGCTCGAACTGCGATCGGGCGATCTCGTCAATCTCGGCATTGGCATTCCGACCCTGGTGGCAAACTACGTGCCGTCCGAACTGAAAATCTTCTTCCAGTCCGAGAATGGACTGATCGGCACTGGCCCGATCCCCGAACAGGGCATGGGCCATCCGCTCCTGACGGATGCGGGAGGACGGCCGATTAGCGCCCTGCCCGGCGCATGCACCTTCGACAGCGCCATGTCGTTCGGCCTGATCCGCGGCGGACACGTCAATGTCACGGTGCTCGGCGGCCTGCAGGTCGATGCATCAGGCCATCTCGCAAACTGGATGATCCCGGGCAAGATGGTGCCCGGGATGGGCGGTGCCATGGATCTCGTCACGGGGGCGCGGCGGGTGATCGTGGCCATGCAGCACGCCGCGAAAGGCAAGTCCAAGATCGTGCAAAGATGCAGCCTACCGCTCACCTCGGCGCGGCCGGTCGATCTCGTGGTCACCGACCTCGCCGTGATCGGCCTTGCCGGCGGCCGAATGACCCTCATGGAAACCGCGCCCGGCGTCAGTGTCGCCGAGGTCATGGCAGTGACCGAAGCGGAGCTTGCGATTCCCGACAAGGTGCCGGAAATGAAAATCTGACTGGTGGGAGCTGCCGCTCAATCGATGATGTGATAGCCGCCGTCGATATACATGACATCGCCGGTGATCAGTTTTGCGCCATCAAGGGCGAGAAACGCGGTCGCAGCGCCGACATCATCGATCGAGACCAGACTCCGCGTCGGCGCCTTGCTCTGCGCCTTGTCCAAAAGTTCGTCGAATTCCGGGATCCCGGATGCCGCGCGCGTGGCCAAGGGTCCCGGCGAGATCGCGTGGACGCGAATGCCCTTGGGGCCAACTTCAGCGGCAACGTAGCGCACTGCCGCTTCGAGAGCCGCCTTGGCAACCCCCATGATGTTGTAATTCTCCACGACCATCTGGCTGCCGTAATAGGTCATGGTGAACATTGTGCCGCCATTCGTCATCAACGGCTCGGCAAGATGCGCCATCCTCAGAAAAGTCCAGCACGACACGTCCATGGTCTTCAGAAATCCGTCGCGCCCGACGTCGATGACCCGTCCGTGCAGGGCTTCCTTCGGCGAGAAGGCGATCGAGTGCAGCAGGAAATCGAGCCTGCCCCATTCCTTGCCAATCCGCTCGAAGACCTGCTCCATCTGACCTTCGACGTTGACGTCGAGCGGCATGATGATCGGCGCCTCCAGCACCTTGGCGAGCGGTTCGACATGTTTCTTCGCGCGATCGTTGAGGTAGGTCACGGCAAGCTCGGCGCCCAGCGCGCGGAACGCTTTTGCACACCCCCAGGCGATCGACTGATCATTGGCGATGCCGACGATCAGTCCCTTCTTCCCCTTCAGCGCGACCTTGGTTTCTGGAAAGACCGGAATGTTCATATGCCCTCTCGCGTCTGGCATGTGAGCGGGTGGTCCACAGCACGGATAACGTATGTTCGGCGATCATTCGCTCTTCGTCGGTCGGAACGACGTAGATCGGAACAGAACTCGCGGGTCCCGATATCTTCAGCGCGTGCGCGGCATTCGCGCCGGCATCGATGGATACGCCCAGCCACGCGAGCTTCTCGGCGACACGT
>NZ_JAFATE010000644.1 GCF_019244115.1 Bradyrhizobium sp. | reverse complement strand
GCTGCCCGGCGGCAGTTCCTCGACGGAGGCAACGACGTGACGCGTCATATTGTCAGGTCTTCGCGAGCCCGTAGAGTTTTAGCGCGTTGCCGAGATAGAAGGCGTCGCGGTTCTGTTCGCTGACGCCCGCCGGCAGCACGCGCGAGGGATCGTCAAAATCCCAGTGCGGATAGTCGGTCGCAAACAGCAGCCGGTCCCAGCCGATCCAGTCGATCACCTCGAACAGGTGATCTCGGCGCTCCGGGTCCTCCATCGGCTGCGTCGTCCACCAGACATGCTCGCGGATATAGTCAGACGGCGGACGCTTCAAATGCGGAACCTCGGCTCCGAGCCGCTGCCAGGCCCGGTCGAGCCGCCACATCAGCGACGGTGCCCAGCCAAAACCCGCTTCGATCATGACCGCCTTCAGCTTCGGGAAGCGCTCGAACACGCCTTCCAGCACCAGGCTCGCCAGCACCGCCTGCTGGCACTGCGAGTGGCCGACCATCTCCTCGATGTAATAGCTCGGCCAGCCCGAGGCCGTGATCGGATTGCCGCCATAGCCGAAGGCGTGGATGCCGATCGGCAGGCCGGCCTCTTCCGCCGCCTCGTACACGGGCCAGTAGCGACGCTGGCCGAGCGGCTCGGTGTTGCGGCTGAGCAGCAGCACCTGGACGAAATTCTTGTCACCCGCGCGCTTGCGGATTTCCTTCGCCGCAGCCGGTCCGTCCTCATTGGCGACGACGACCGAGGCCTTCAGGCGGGAATCCTTCGACGTCCACTTCTCGATCTGCCAGTCGTTGATCGCAGCGCAGACCGCGATGGCGAGGTCCTGATTGCGCAGCCCCTGGCCGGTGCCGAGCGGATTGAGCACGCCGACGGCGACATTGTTCGGGTCGAGATGCTGCTTCTGCATGAAGGACAGCGACGAACCCTGCGGACCGCCTTCCGGCGGATAGGCATCGCGTCGCGAGGCATTCGGCTGCCCCTTCGGATAAGGCGGGCCGATCATCATGCCGTGATAGGGGCCGGCGCCGATCGTTTCGAGATGCGCATGCCAGCGCCTGGCGAGGTAAGGATAAAGCTCGGTCGGCGTCGCCCGCGAGGGATGGACATCGCAGTCCGCGATCGCCGTTTTGATCGCCACGGAAGGCGCCTGATCCGGACGCTCGCGAAGCTGGATGTTCATGGCGTCGTCTCCTTCACGGCAGCCTGCTTCAGCCGGGGATAGGTTGCATGCGGATTGTCGATCATGATCTTGCGCACGAGATCGTCCGACAAGCCCACAGGCAGCACCGCATCGCCTTCGAACTGCCAATGCGGATAGTCGGTCGAGAATAGGAGCAATTCGTCGGACTGCATATGGTCGAACAGGCGGTTCAGCGTTGCAGGATCGCCCGGGGCATCGACCGGTTGCAGGGAAAAGCGGATATTGCTCTGCACAATCTCTGCCGGAGCCCGGTCGACCCACGGTGTTTCCATGCGCAGGCCGCGCCAGAATTTTGTCAGCCGCCACAGGAACGGCGGCAGCCAGGTGAAGCCCGATTCCAGCATCACCATTTTCAATTTCGGATACCGCGCGAACACGCCTTCGACGATCAGGCTGGTGAGCTGCTGCTGGAACGCCTGGGCCTGCGCGACATGGTCCTCGATATGGTAGGAGCCCCAGCCGACAGATGTCGGCGGATTGTGATAGGCGCTGCCGGCGTGGATGCCGATCGGCAGGTTCAGCCGTTCGGCCGCGGCGTAGATCGGCCAATAGGCCCGCTTGCCGAGCGGCATGTCGCCCATCACGAGCATCAGCACCTGGACGAAGCGCGGGTCCTCCGCGCAGCGCTCGATTTCAGCGACCGATTGTTCGACGCTCTGGACCGGGATCACGATCGAGCCGCGCAGCCGCGGCTCGCGGTCGAGCCACTCCTTCGCGAGCCAGTCGTTGAGCGCGCGGCAGAACGCAACCGCCATGTCTTCGCTGAAAACCATCTGCACGCCGTAAAGCGGATTGCAGATGGCGTAACGGACCTTGAAAGGATCGAGCGCATGCGCGCGCATGTCCTCCAGACGCGACCCGGGCTTGCCCTGCGCCGGGCGCCAGTCCGGCCGCGCCGAGATCGGCGAATTCTGCGGGTAGGACTGCGAGACCAGGTCGGTCATGCCGCGCGTCGTGACCTGGTCGCGCCAATAATCGTCGAGATAGGGCAGAAGACTGGTCAGATGCGGGACAGCGGGGTGCAGGTCGCAATCCACGCCGCCCGCAATTGGCTCCGTCATGAGATTCGTTTCCTCTGCGATCCCAGCACTTCGCGCGCCGCTTATTTCTCACCTATTCAAGCAGGCGCAGCCGCACCGCGCAACTCGGCAAGCTGTGCATCGCCGTGCTAGGACATCTGCCAAAACTCTCTGGCCGGAGCAAAAAGATGAAGGAACTCGTTGGCATTGCGGAGCAGATCGCAACGCGTCTCGTTGCGCGCAAGGAGACCATTGCGGTCGCAGAATCATCGAGCGGCGGATTGATCTCGGCGGCGCTGCTTTCGGTGCCCGGCGCGTCAAGCTATTTTCTCGGCTCCGCCGTGGTCTATACGCGCGATGCGCGGCGCATTCTGATGGGCATCGGTGACGCGGAGATGAAGGGCATCCGCTCCGCCTCGGAGCCTTACGCCAAACTGCTGGCGAACCGCGTTCGCGACCGTTTTGCGACCCATTGGGGGCTGTCGGAAACCGGCGCGACCGGCCCCACCGGCAACCGCTATGGCGATGCCGCCGGCCATTGCTGCCTCGCCATCGCGGACGCGGAGACGCGCGTCATGATGCTGGAAACCGGCAGCAACGACCGGCTCGCCAACATGCACGTGTTTGCGCAGGCGGCGCTGAATCTGCTGCTGCAACGTTTATCTGAACGGTAGGGTGGGCAAAGGCGCGTCTTCGCGCTGTGCCCACCGTCCAAATTCTCAAGTGTGTCAGATGGTGGGCACGCTGCGCTTTGCCCACCCTACATCTACATCGGCAGCTTCGCTCTTCGGTTGCCGCAATGATGCTCACTTCTCGCGGAACGCGCGCATCAGCTGGTCGTGCAGCGGCTTCATCAGATAGGACAGCATGGTGCGGTCGCCGGTCTGCACGAAAGCCTCGACCGGCATGCCGGGAATGAGTTTGACATCGCCGAGGCGCGCGATCTCCTCCGGCGGCATCGAGACGCGGATGGTGTAGTAGCTCTGGCCGGTGCGCTGCTCGGTAGTGACGTCGGGCGAGACACGGCTGACCACACCGTTCAGCTCCGGCGTGGTGCGCTGGTTGAAGGCCGACAGCCGCAGCAGCGTCTTCTGGCCGACCTGCAGCTTGTCGATATCGTGCGGATTGACCTTGGCCTCGACCTGCAGATCATCGGTCTGCGGCACGATCAGCATGATGGTGTCGCCGGCGGTGATCACGCCGCCGACCGTGTGCACGTTGGACTGTTCGACCACGCCGTCCTGCGGCGCGCGGATGTCGATGCGCCTGAGCTGGTCCTCGGCCGTGACCTTGCGCTCGACGAATTCGCCGATCTTGTCCTTGGTCTCGCGCAGATCCTTGGAAACCTCGCTGACCACGTCCTTGTCGACCTGGATGATCTGCAGCTCGGTCTCGGCGATCTTGCCCTTGGCCTGCGCGCGCGAGGCGATGTATTGCGCGCGCTCGCCGTTCAGCCGCGCCGCATCGCGCTCCAGCGTTGTCATCCGGGAGATCTGCACCAGGTGCTGATCGTAAAGCTGGCGCACGCCGTCGAGCTCCTTCTCGACCAGCGCGATTTCCTGGTCCTTGGCCTTTTCCTGCGCGGAGAGGCCCGCGATCTCCTCGTTCAGCTGCGTGATCCGCTCGCGCAGCTGGGCCTTCTGCCCGGCGCGGCCGTTGACGCGGACGTCAAACAGCTTGATCTCGCTCTTCATCAGGTTGTAGACGTCGGGATCGTTGGTCCGCTCCAGCAACTCCTGCGGGAAGATGATGCCGTCGAGCCCGCGCTGCTCGGCCTCGAGCCGCGCGGAGCGCGCCATTTGCGCGTCGAGATTCTTGACCACGATCGCAAGGCTCGCCTTGGTCACGGTGTCATCGAGCCGCACCACGATATCGCCGGCCTTGACCACATCGCCGTCATGCGCACGCAGCTCGCCGACCACGCCGCCGGTCGGATGCTGCACCTTCTTGACGTTGGACTCGACCACGATCTGGCCCGGCGCGATCAGCGCGCCCGAGATCAGCACCGTCGAGGCCCAGCCGCCGAGGCCGACGGCCAGGAACAGCACGATTCCGATGCCGAGCATCAGGTGAAACCGGATCGATGCCCGCACCGTCTTGGTCGCGGCGGGCTTCGTCCCGCCAACCGTCATCGTGCTCATGCTTTGGCCACTCCGCCTTCGCTGACGACCTTGATCGGCGCCGGCGGCGCGACGCGGGGCTGCAGCACCTGGGCGAGCACCTGCTCCTTCGGACCGAAGGCCTGCATGCGGCCATCCTTCAGCACCAGTACCTGGTCGACCGCCTCGACGCCGATCGGGCGGTGCGCCACCACGACAATGATCGCGCCGCGCTCGCGCGCGCCGCGGATCGCGCGGGTCAGCGCCTCGTCGCCTTCGGTGTCGAGGTTGGAATTGGGCTCGTCCAGCACGATGAGGAACGGA
>NZ_JAFATE010000539.1 GCF_019244115.1 Bradyrhizobium sp. | reverse complement strand
TATCCGCGCGAGATCGAGGAGTTCCTCTATCGTCACCCAAAGATCCAGGACGTGCAGGTGTTCGGCGTCGCCGACGACCGCTATGGCGAAGAGCTCTGCGCCTGGGTCAGGACGCGCGCCGGCGAGACGCTGACGGCCGAGGAGGTGCGCGCCTTCTGCCAGGGTCAGATCGCGCACAACAAGATCCCGCGCTATGTCGAATTCGTCGACGAGTTCCCGATGACGGTGACTGGAAAGATCCAGAAGTTCATGATGCGGCAGCAAGTCGAAGACCGTCTCGGGCTGAAGGCCGCGAAGACAGCGTAGGTTCTGGATCCAGAGGCGCCGTCCTCTCCACGTCGTCATGGCCGGGCTTGACCCGGCCATCCACGTCTTTGCTGCCGCGAGATAAGAAAGTCGTAGATGCCTGGGACGAGCCCGGGCATGACGAGTTGAGATACTCGTTCGCGCGCTCCTACACCGGCAATTCGTGCTGCTGCGCGAGCTCTTTCAGCGACACCTGCGGCCGCGCGCCGATATGCTGGATCACTTCGGCCGCCGCCAGTGCGCCGAGCCGCCCGGCATTCTCGTGGCCGGCGCCGCGCACGAGACCGAACAGAAAACCGGCGGCGAACAGGTCGCCGGCGCCCGTGGTGTCGACGATGGTCTCCACCGGAAACGCCGGCACCGCGATGACGGCCTCGCGCGAGGCGACCACGCAGCCCTTCTCGCTGCGGGTGACGACGCCGAGTTTGGCGTCCTTGCGGAGCTGGCCGAGCGCGCCGTCGAAGTCCGAAGTCTGGTACAGCGAATGCAGCTCGGCCTCGTTGGCGAACACGACGTCCACCGTGCCGCCGCGCATCAGCTCGAGAAATTCTGCGCGATAGCGGTCGACGCAAAACGCGTCCGACAGCGTCAGCGCCACCTCGCGGCCGGATTGATGCGCGATCTCCGAGGCCTTGACGAAGGCGTCCTTGGCGTTCTTCGGGTCCCACAGATAGCCTTCGAGATAGATCATTTTTGACGCGGCGATCTCGGCCGGATCGATATCGGCGACCGTCAGGTCCTGCGCGGCACCGAGATAGGTGTTCATCGTGCGCTCGCCGTCGTCGGTGACCAGGATGTAGGAACAGCCGGTGGCCGGACCATCGGATGCGGGGGCAGTCGAGAACGCGACGCCCGCGGCGCCGATGTCGTGGCTGTAGAGACGGCCGATCTGGTCGTCCTTGACCTTGCCGACATAGGCCGCGCGTGCGCCGAGGCTCGCAATCCCGACGATGGTATTGGCAGCGGAGCCGCCGGACATTTCGGTCGCCGGTCCCATGTCGCGGTAGATTGCCGCCGCCCGCGCCTCGTCGATCAGCATCATACCGCCCTTGGCCATGCCGTGCCGGGCGAGAAAGTCCTCGTCCGTCCTCACCAGCACGTCGAAGATGGCGTTTCCAATCCCGAGAACGTCGTATTTGGCGTCGGTCATTTACCAGGTCCCGCTAAGATGATTGCGATTGGCCGGACGGTCCGGTCAGAAGGTGGCTTGCGGCCTATCACGACGGCCCCTTGAACAGCAAGCGGCCCACGCTCATAGACATCTCATGATCTGCTCTTTCCTCACCGTCTCCCTGGGAACGCTGGCCTCGCGGCTGCTCGGTTTTGCGCGGGATGCCATGATCGCGGGCCTGCTCGGCACCGGCCCGGTGGCGGACGCGTTTCTGGCCGCGTTCCAGCTCGTCAACGTGGTCCGCCGCCTGCTCACGGAAGGCGCGCTCAATGCCGCGCTGGTGCCGGCGTGGCTGAAACTGCGCGACACCGAGGGCCCTGAGGCGGCGGCGCGTTTCGCCGGCCGCGCGCTCGGCACCGTCAGCCTCGCGCTTGCCGCGGTGACGCTTCTGATGGGTGTCGCGATGCCGCTCGTGATGTCGGCGGTGACGCCGGGATTCATCGGGCACGAAACGCTGCAGCTCGCCATCGACGACGCGCGGCTGATGCTGCCTTATCTTGCCTTCGCCGGCCCCGCCACCGTGCTGCTGGCGCTCGCGAGCGCGCAGGGCCGCTTCCTTCTGACCGCGTTCTCTCCGCTGTTGTTCAACATCGCCCTGATCGCCGTGATGATCGCGCTGACAGTTGCGCGCCTCGATGCGGTCACCTCAGCACTCGCGCTGGCCGCGACTGTCGGCATCGCGGGCCTGTTGCAACTCTGCATCCTGGTGCTGCGCCGCGGCGGCAAGGCGGCGCGCGTGCGCGTTGCCCTCGATGCGCCGATGCGGGGCTTTTTTTCGCGCGCCTTTCCGGCGATGGTGGCGAGCGCCGGCCCGCAGATGCTGGCCCTGGCCGGCGCCATAATCGCGTCCGCGTCACCGTCGGCAGTCTCCTGGCTCTATTTCGCGGGCCGCCTGGTCGAGCTGCCGCTCGGCATTGTCGGCGTCGCGATGGGAACGGTGCAGGTCGCCGAGCTTTCGCGCGCGGTGCGCAGCGGCGACGCCGATGCGGTTGCGGAGGCGGAATCCCGCGGCCTCGAGCTGGCGGCAGGGCTGGCGCTGCCCGCGACGCTCGGCCTGATCGTGCTGAGCAATCCGATCGTGCGGCTGCTGTTCGAGCACGGCGCCTTCACGAACACAGACAGCGTGGCGACCGCGCGCGTGCTGACGGTTTTGGCGCTGGCGCTGCCGGCGCATATCCTGGTGAAAGCGCTGTCGCCGGCTTTTTTCGCGCGTGAGGCTACGAGCGCACCGCTGCTCGCGACGGTCGGGGGATTCGTGGTCGCGATCGTGGCCGCGCTGCTGCTCGGGCATGTCTTCGGCGCAAACGGCGTCGCGGCCGGCATCGCGCTCGGCGCCTGGAGCAACGCGGCGAGCCTGGTGCGGCGGGGCACGGCGACATTCGGGTTTTCGCTCGACGCGGCGGCGCGGCGCCGCCTGCCGCGCATTGTCGCGGCCGCGCTCGCGATGGGCGCCCTGTTGTGGCTCGCGGAAAGCCTCGTCCCCGTGTTTGCGCACGGCCTTGCGCAGGCGGCCATCCTGGCCGCTCAGATTGTCTCCGCTCTCCTGGTCTACGGCCTGCTGCTCGGGCTGCTTGGCGTCACGACCTGGCCGGATGCCGTCAGAGCCGTCCGACAAACGCGATCCCGCGACTTGCGCGCGTGAGGCCAGCGTGGCAAACGACGCGACCAAACAAATCGATCTGGAAACTGACCATGGCCTTCGTGGAACGGGTATTTTCGGGCGTCCAGCCGACGGGCAATCTGCACCTCGGCAACTATCTCGGCGCGATCGTCAACTTCGTGAAGATGCAAGAGACCCACAACTGCATCTATTGCGTGGTCGATCTGCATGCGCTGACCCAGCCCGTCGAGGTGTGGGGCGGCCCGAGCGAACTCGCGCGCAACACCCGCGAGGTCACGGCCGCGTTCATCGCCGCCGGCATCGATCCCAAGAAGCACATCGTGTTCAACCAGAGCCAGGTCTCCGGACATGCGGAGCTCGCCTGGATCTTCAATTGCGTGGCGCGGGTCGGCTGGCTGAACCGCATGACCCAGTTCAAGGAGAAAGCGGGCAAGGACCGCGAGAACGCTTCGGTCGGTCTCTACGACTATCCGGTGCTGATGGCGGCCGACATCCTGCTCTATCGCGCCACCCATGTGCCGGTCGGCGACGACCAGAAGCAGCATCTGGAGCTGTCGCGCGACATCGCCCAGAAATTCAACAACGATTTTGGCGATTCGATCCGCGGCCACGGCTTCAATGACGGCATGTACTTTCCGCTGCCGGAGCCCTTCATCACCGGACCGGCGACACGCGTCATGAGCCTCCGCGACGGCACCAAGAAGATGTCGAAGTCGGACGCCTCGGATTATTCTCGAATCAACCTCACTGATGACGCCGACACCATCGCGCAAAAGATCCGCAAGGCGAAGACCGATCCGGAGCCGCTGCCGTCGGAAGAGAAGGGCCTGGAGCCCCGCCCCGAGGCCGACAATCTCGTCGGCATCTATGCGGCGCTGTCGGAGCGGCCCAAGGCCGGGGTGCTGCGCGAGTTCGGCGGCGGCCAGTTCTCGAGCTTCAAGAACGCACTGGTCGAGCTCTGCGTTGCAAAACTGTCGCCGATTGCCGCCGAGATGAAGCGCCTGGTCGCCGATCCCGGCCATGTCGACGCCATCCTGATCGAGGGCGCCGACCGCGCCCGCGCCATTGCCGCCGAGACCATGAAGGCGACCCAGGACATCGTCGGGTTCGTCCGCAAGCGGTAGCCTTTGCTGCGTAGCGGGATCATCCTGGTGATGAACCCGTGGACGTTGCCATCCCCTCTCCCAATCGGAGAGGGGTTGTGGCAGCATGTGCGCATGCCGAACAACTGACGTCTCTGGCGCGCTCATCGGGATACCCATGGCTACCCAACGACGAAGCTACGAGACCGGTCACAGGCCGAAATGTCTTGTGATCGTTGACGACAGCGCGGAAGCCGACCGCGCGGTCTATTACGCGAGCCGCTGGGCGGTGCGCAGCGGCGGCGGCGTGGTGATGCTGCGCATCATCGAGACCGAGGACCAGAACCAGCAATGGCTCGGGGTTGCCGACATCATGCGGGCCGAGGCCTATGAGGAGGCCAACACTGCGCTCGACCGCGCCGCCGGCCGCGCCAACGGCATCGCCGCGATCACGCCCGAACGTGCCATTCGCGAGGGCGATCCGATCGAACAGATCCTCGCCGCCATCGACGAGGACAACGACATCGCCATGCTGGTGCTGGCCGCCAA
>NZ_JAFATE010000455.1 GCF_019244115.1 Bradyrhizobium sp. | reverse complement strand
GCCATCGAAGCGTGGGGACGAAGCAATCCCCGCGTCTTGCTCGCTTGATTGCTTCGCTCGCAATGACAGCCCGCTCTATCACGCCTCCTTGTAGCCGTATTCCGGCACGTTGCCGCTCGCGCCATAATATTTGTACGGCAGGAATTTTCCCGACATGGTGATCTTGACGCGATCGCCTTTCGGATTGGGCAGGCGTTCCATCACCATGTCGAAATCGATAGCGGACATGATGCCGTCGCCGAACTCCTCCTCGATCAGCGCCTTCCAGGCCGGCCCGTTGATCATCACGAGCTCGTAGAAGCGGTAGATCAGGGGATCGGTCGGCGGCATCGCAATGCCCTCGCCGCGCATCGGGGTTTCATTCAGCATCGCGATCTCCGATTGCGACAGGCCGAACAGTTCGCCGGCATTTGCCGCCTGCGGCCTGGTCAGCTTCATCTGGCCGAGAATGGCGCCGACGATCAGCACCTCCGAATAGCCGCCGATTTTTTCGCAGATATGTTTCCAGCTCCAGCCCTTCTCACGCTTGATGTCGAGCAGTTTTTCGGTGAGGTCGGATCGTTTCATGTGAGCATCTCCTTCTTCCATCTCGTGCGCCCGGCCAAAGGCGCGAAGCGCGTCTTTCATCCAAAAAGTTGCCGGGCATCCCCGCCTTACCTTCCTCTTACAGAGACGTGGAGGGCCGGGACAAGCCCGGCCATGACGCCGGTCTTGCTTCGTCTTGCGACGTGTCCGATATCGACGCGATGGTCAGCGCAGACTTGCCGATCCTGATGAGCGGCACGTCGCGCGCATCGTGATCTCGCACGTCCGATGCAAACGTCCGCGAGCGACTGACCAGAAAATCGACCATGTGATTGCGCAAGGCGTAATAGAGCGGTTGGCGGTGCAGGTCGGTCCGGCCACGCGCCTTCGGCAGCGGATTCTCCACGATCTCTGCGAGCACGGCACCGGGTCCGTTGGTCATCAGAAAAATCCTGTCGGCGAGATAGATCGCCTCGTCGACATCGTGGGTGATCATGAATGCCGTCTGCCCGGTTTCGAGACAGATACGGCGCACCTCGTCCTGCAGCGTGCCGCGGGTCAGCGCGTCCAATGCCGAGAACGGCTCGTCCATCAGCATGATCTTTGGGCTGATCGACAGCACGCGCGATGCCGACGCGCTGCTTCATGCCGCCGGACAGTTCTGATGGCCGCTTGTGCTCGGAGCCGGTGAGGCCCACCAGGTCGATGAATTTCTGCGCGTGCGCCCTCACCTTCGCCCTGTTCCAATTGCGCCATTTCGAGGTGACCGCGAAGGCGACATTGCCGAGCACCGTGCGCCAGGGCAACAGTGCGTGGCTCTGGAAGATCACCGCGCGATCGAGACTCGTGCCGTCAATCGCCTGCCCGTCGACGATGACGGCGCCCTCACTCGGTCGATCGAGGCCGGCGAGAATGTTGAGCACCGTGGTCTTGCCACAGCCGGAATGCCCGATCACGCAGGCGAACTCGCCGCGCCTGATCGACAGCCAGAGATTTTCGAACACGGTGGTTGCGCCCGACGCGTCCGGATAGCGCTTGGCGATGGCTTCGACGGAGATGAATTTCTCCGTCATGGCGCACGCTCTTTCCGAGAATGCGCTGCGCCCCCTCTCCCCGCTTGCGGGGAGAGGGTTGAGGTGAGGGGGAGTCTCCACCAGCGCAATGTGCGGAGAGCCCCCCTCACCCGGATTGCGCGCCGATGGGCGCAATCCGACCTCTCCCCGAACGCTGGGAGAGGTGAAGCTGCCGCACTCTTCGTACCCCACGTCAACACCGCCCTACTCCGGAAACGTGACGGTGCGCGCGCAGCGCGCCAGGATCTGGTCGAGCAACATGCCGACCAGGCCAATCAGCAGGATGGCGATGATGACATTGGTGATCGAGAGGTTGTTCCACTCGTTCCAGACGAAGTAGCCGATGCCGGTACCGCCGACCAGCATTTCTGCGGCAACGATGACGAGCCAGGCGATCCCGATGGAGATGCGCATGCCCGTCAGAATTGTAGGCGCCGCCGCCGGCAGGATCACGGTGAAGGCACGCCTGACTATGCCGACCTCCAGGGTGCGCGCGACGTCGATCCATTCCTTGCGCACGCTCGCGACCCCGAAAGCGGTGTTGAGCAGCATCGGCCAGACCGAGCAGATGAAGATGACGAAGATCGCCGACGTTCCGGAGTCCTTGATCGTGTAGAGCGCGAGCGGCATCCAGGCGAGCGGCGAGATCGGCTTCAGGATCTGGATGAACGGATCAAGCGCCCTGCCGATCAAGGGCGACATGCCGATCAGGAAACCGAGCGGAATCGCAACCAGCACCGCAATCAGGTAGCCTGAGCCGACACGCGCAATCGAATGGAAGAGCTGGATGCCGAGCCCCTTGTCGTTCGGTCCGTTGTCATAGAACGGCCGCTTGAGGTGCTCCCACAATTTCGCGCCGACATCCAAAGGCCCGGGCATCGCCGACTTGCCTTGGGTCGCGGTCGCGCCCATCAGCTTGGCGTATTCCGGGCTCATGTTGGTGACGGGCCCGCTGCCGCGCGTGGCGATCTGCCAGACCGTCAGGAAGATGGCGAACAGTGCGACCGACAGGATTGCAGCACGGAGACGGAGGGTCATCTCCCTCTCCCGGCTTGGGGGGCAAGAAATGGACGACACGGCATGCAAGGCAAAGGGGCGTCATCCCCGCGAAAGCGGGGATCCAGTAAACACCGGTGATTACTGGATGCCCCGCATGCGCGGGGCATGACGGAAAGAGCACAGACAGCGCTGGCGAGGAGAGGTGAAGACAGAGCGATAGCAGCGCTCACGACGCCTTCCTGATCTTGAAGCCGGAGAGATAGTCCTCGGGCTTGTCGGGGTCAAAGGTCTTGCCCATCACCGAAAACGACTTGTACGCGGTCGCGGGCGGCGTGAGCCCCATTTCGGCCATCACCGTCTTCGTATCGGTCGCGAGATAGACTTGCTCGGCAACCGCCTTGTAGTCGATATCGCCCTTGATCTGGCCCCAGCGCTTCATCTGCGTCAGCATCCATACTGCGAACGACTGCCAGGGAAACGGATCGAAGTCGACCCGCTTCGCATCGGTCTTGATGCCGCCGAGCCCGTCGGCATAGGTGCCGGTGAGCACCTGTTCCAGCACCGTCACCGGCGCGTTGATGTAGTTGGCCGGGGCGATCGCCTCGGCGATCTGCTTGCGGTTCTCCGCCTTCGCTGCGTAAGCAGTGGCATCGACGATCGCGCGGGTCAGCGCCGCAAAGCTGTTGGGCGAAGTGGCGATGAACTCGCGGCTCGCCGCAAAGCTGCAGCAGGGATGCCCGTCCCAGATCTCCTTGGACAGGATGTGCAGGAAACCGGCTCCGTCGTAGATCGCGCGCTGGCAGATGTTATCCGGTGCGAGGAAGCCATCGATATTATCGGCGCGTAGGTTTGCGACCATTTCCGGCGGCGGGACGGAGCGCAGCTGCACGTCGGTGTCGGGATCGAGCCCGTGCTCGGCGAGGTAGTAGCGGAGCAGATAATTGTGCATCGAATAGTCGAACGGAATGGCGAACTTCATGCCTTTCCAATCCTTCGGGTCACGCCTGTTCTTGTGCTTGAGCGCGAGCGTGATCCCCTGACCGTTGATGTTCTCGATCGCCGGCACCGCGAACGGGATCGGCTGC
>NZ_JAFATE010000402.1 GCF_019244115.1 Bradyrhizobium sp. | reverse complement strand
CATCAGGGTCGAGGTGATCGGAAAGCCTGACGTCTCGACCAGCCCGCGCAGCAGTCTTGAGGCCTCGCGGCCCGCGTTGATGACGCCGCCGCCGGAATAGATCACCGGGCGCTTGGCACCGGCCAGCATCGCCACGGCTTTCCGGATCTGCTGCGCATCACCCTTGACCTGCGGCGCGTAGGAGACATGCACGTCGGACCTGCGCGGCGGATGATAGGTGCCGGTGGCAAACTGCACGTCCTTCGGCACGTCGACCACGACCGGCCCGGGGCGGCCGGTCGTTGCGACGTAGAACGCCTCGTGCAGCACTTTCGCCAGATCGTTGACGTCGCGCACCAGCCAGTTGTGTTTTGTGCAGGGCCGCGTGATACCGACGGTGTCGCATTCCTGGAACGCATCGTTGCCGATCAGATGCGTCGGCACCTGGCCGGTGATGCAGACCAGCGGGATCGAATCCATCAGCGCGTCGGTCAGCGGCGTCACCATGTTGGTGGCGCCAGGGCCCGAGGTCACCAGCACGACCCCGGGTTTGCCGGTTGAGCGCGCATAGCCCTCGGCCGCGTGGCCCGCCCCCTGCTCGTGCCGCACCAGAATGTGCTCGACATCGCTCTGCTGGAAAATCTCGTCGTAGATCGGAAGCACCGCGCCGCCGGGATAGCCAAAGATGTGCTGCACGCCGTGATCGACGAGCGCGCGCACGATCATTGCGGCGCCGGTCATCTGGTTCGGGTTGTGGCTGGTCTTGCTCATCACGGTTGTCTCACAGTTGGGCTTGGC
The DNA here is from genome assembly GCF_019244115.1 of Bradyrhizobium sp. GTDB lineage: Bacteria > Pseudomonadota > Alphaproteobacteria > Rhizobiales > Xanthobacteraceae > Bradyrhizobium. The sequence continues at coordinate 11,070 of NZ_JAFATE010000402.1, read as the reverse complement.
TGGCTTGCTGATCTGGCTCGGAGAGCGGCTTGCCGTTTCAGGAAATAAAAAAGGGCCCCAAAAGGACCCCGTTGCGCACCGCCTGTCGTTCAGGATGACATCAGCCATCCCCGGCGGTGCGCCCGGCTACGACGACGATAAGGAGCTTGGTAATAATGTTGCGCATGCGACGCGTCGAACTTCCCGAAGGTTGCGCGAACATAGCCGCCGAAGTGCCAATGTCAAGGCACGGACGACCGATTTCGCGATTGTGCAACTGTAACCGGGTTTTTCCCGTTCGGCGAGGGGTTTTTGCCCCCGTCATTCCGGGGCGCCTCGAAGAGGCGAACCCTGAATCTCGAGATTCCGGGTTCGCGCTACGCGCGCCCCGGAATGACTGCGTGTAGCCACACATCCGTCTCTTCGGGCCTGACCCACTCAAACTCCGGCAGCTGATGCCGGAACCAGGTGAACTGCCGTTTGGCATAGTGGCGGGTGTCGGCGCGGCCGATCTCCGCGGCCTCCTCCAGAGAGAGTTCGCCCTCCAAATGCCGGATCAGCGCCGGCACGCCATGGGCCTTCATCGCCGGCAGCAGCGGATCGAGCCGTCGCGCGGCAAGTGCTGCGACCTCCTCCAGCGCGCCATTCTTCAGCATCTCAGCGAAACGCGCATCGATCCGCGCGTACAGCGCCTCGCGCCCGGGCGCGAGGAACAGCGCGGTGAACTCTCCGGCCGGCAGCAGCGGCGGCAGGCCCTCGCGATGCCAGTCGTGCAGCGGACGTCCTGTCGCCTCGATCACTTCCAGCGCGCGCGCGATGCGGGCGCGGTCGCGCGTTTTCAGCCGTTCCGAGGAGGCCGGATCGCGCGCGGCGAGCTCCGCATGCAGCGCCTCGACGCCTTCACGTTCCAGCCGCGCGCGCACGCCATCGCGCACGCCAGGCGGAATCGCCGGCACGGCCGAGAGCCCGCGCGTGAGGGCCTTGAAATAGAGACCGGAGCCGCCGACGAAGATCGGCTGCCGCCCTGGCGCACGCGCCTCCTCCAGCGCTTTTGCGGCCTCGGTGACCCATGCGCCCGCGGAAAAATTGATCGCCGCATCGACCGTGCCATAGAGCCGGTGCGGCGCGCGCGCCTCCTCCTCCACCGTCGGGCGCGCCGTGAGCACGCAGAGGTCGCGGTAGACCTGCATCGAATCGGTATTGATGATGACGCCGCCGGTCGCCTCAGCGAGGCGCAGCGCCAAAGCCGACTTGCCGCTGGCCGTCGGCCCTGCGATAAGCACCGCCTTGTTCGATCGCACCGCATTCAAGGCTAAAATACCTCGATGTCGCTCGTCGCCACCCTGATCTGCAACCCCAATAATCCCGCCCTGGAGTCCACCATCGTCGATGGCGCGCTCGCCACCCTGGCCTCGCCCGGCACCCCGCGCTGGCTGTTCAACGAGGTGGCGGTCGACATTCCCTTCACGGCCGAAGGCGATGCTCTGAAGAACCTCCACCAGATGGAAGCCCGCCTGCGCGAGGTGCGCGGCGATCTGCCGATCGACATCGTGGTGCAGCCAATCGCGACACGGCGCAAGAAGCTTTTTCTCGCCGACATGGATTCCACCATGATCGGCCAGGAATGCATCGACGAGCTGGCCGATTTCGTTGGCCTCAAGGCGCATGTGGCCGCCATCACGGAGCGCGCGATGCGCGGCGAGATCGCCTTCGAGCCCGCGCTGCGCGAGCGCGTCGCGCTGCTCAAGGACCTGCCGGTCAGCGTGGTCGAGGAGGTGCTTGCGAGCCGTATCACGCTGACGCCGGGCGGCCGTGAGCTGGTCATGACCATGCGCGCGCACGGCGCCTATAGCTGCCTGATCTCGGGTGGCTTCACGCTGTTTACGAATGCGGTTGCGGCGAAGATCGGCTTTCAGGAGAACCGCGCCAATGAGCTCGTGGTGCGCGATGGTAAATTCACCGGCGAGGTGCGCGAGCCGATCCTGGGCCGCGAGAAGAAGCTCGCAACGCTGATCGAGCTCCTGGAATCCTTCGACCTCGACGACATCGATACGCTGGTCGCCGGCGACGGCGCCAATGACCTCTCCATGATCCAGCACGCCGGCCTCGGCGTCGCCTATCACGCCAAACCCGCGGTCGCGGCGGCCGCGGCCGCGCGCATCGATCACGGCGACCTCACCGCGTTGCTTTATGCGCAGGGCTATACGCGGGAGGAGTTCGTGGAGGGGTAGTCAGCTCTTCGTTCGGCGCTCGCATGCGTGAGCCGCTCATGGGCGATCCGGTGAAGCGCGCGATCGAACGTCTGCTGGTGCCCGGATCCGGCGCGCTCCTGCGCAGACTTCAGCGCACGTTCGAATCTGGAGAGATGCTTGTGATACCGTCGTGCCGCGTCCGCGTGGTCGAAGCCGCGCCGATGCGCGCCCGCACGAGCCCTGACGAAGAAGCGATCGAGCTCGCGATCGGTCCGGTGCTCGCGCTCATCTTTCGTTGTCTGCGGAGCGATGCTCATCAGCGCGTCGACGCTCGCATCCACGAGACGGTCGGTCAACGCATTGTCCGCGCCGAGCTCGGCCTCGAGAAACAACCTTGCCGAGGCCTTCAGCAGCGAGGCCATCTGAGGCCTGAGTGAGGGCATGACATAGGGCACGGCCAGCGTGACCAGACCCATACCTACGAACGGGAGCGGACCTGTTTCGCCGATCTCGAGCAGATCTTGAACTTTCATCGAACCACTCCGGCGCTGGTTGGCCCCTCAATCAAAACCCTTGATGCCGCGAACGGGTCCATACAGAAAATGTGAAGCTTTTGTTGCAATCTCCAGGAACCTTGCGGATGCTGTTGAATTTGCTTCATTGTCCTCACCAAACGCAAGCAGAGAGGAGCAGGGCAATGAGCATCTTCGAAGACATGTTCAAAGGTGGCAACATCGTTACGGGCCTCGCGATTGGCATCGGCGCGGCTGTCATCGCTCCGGCCATCACGCCCGTGCTGCGCCCTGTTGCGAAGTCGCTGCTCAAGGCCGGGCTGATCGCCTATGACCAGGGGCGTGTCGCACTGGCGGAGCTCAACGAGCAAACGGGCGACATCCTGGCCGAGGCGCGGCACGAACTCTCCGAGGCGGGACAAGCCGCGCGCGACGCCGCTGCGGAGACCCCGGAACGGACGACGCACTAATCATTCGTTCGCGCGCGGCGATCGATTGCACTCAACTCCTCCGGGGTCACGTCCGGCACCTAAAGGCGCCGGAGGGAGTGCGTGGTGTCGGCGGGCGTCGGCCCGCAGCCAGAGCCACCCAATCGAATGGCAGAAAAATCCCTAATCCTCCTGCGATCAGGGGAAGGCCATGCCGGCCGCTCCTGAACCGCACTCGGACCCGCACTCGGCGACCCCGAATGATGTCACCCCGCTTCACAATGCTGTTGCCGGGCGCGTGCGGTTCAGCGTTGCAGGCTTGAGGAACGTCCCGGCGCTCGCCCGCACCATCGAGCATGGCCTCTTGGCGGCGCCGGGTGTCACGCGGGCCTCGGCGAGCCCGCTCACCGGCAATGTCCTGGTCTTTCATGAGGCGGAGACCTCGGTCCCCGAGCTCGCGCAACGCATCGGCGCGCTGCTGCGGGGCGAGATCAAGGTTGAGAGCGATGATGATGCGTCTCTGCGTCCGTGGCACGCGATGGACGCGGACGACGTCGCGGAGGCGCTCGGCACATCGCGGCTGCGCGGGCTGTCGAACAAGGAATGTCGGCAGCGGCTCCTGAGCGACGGGGCGAACACGATTCCCTCCCTGCAGCGCCGTTCTGACTGGTCGATCTTCGTCGAGCAGTTCCAGGGGCTCCCTGTCGCCCTGCTCGCCGGCGCCGCCATGCTCTCTCTTGCGACCGGCGGCCTGCTCGAGGCCGGCGCCATCCTCGCGGTGGTCGGGATGAACGCTGCGATCGGCTTCGGGGTCGAGAGACGCACGGAACAGACGATCAGTCAGCTCGGCGGCGCCGGCACGAAAACCGCGCGCGTGATCCGCAGCGGCAACGAAATCGAGGTGCCCACGCCGAAAATGGTTGCGGGCGACCTGATGGTGCTGCGACGGGGCAGCGTGGTTCCCGCCGACGGCCGGCTGCTGCGCGCCGATATGCTCATGACCAGCGAGGCCGCACTCACAGGCGAGAGCCAGCCAGTCGAGAAGTCGGCACGGCCGCTGGCGGATCGAAATGTCCCGCTCGCGGATCGCAGCAACATGGTGTACCGCGGCACCGTCGTGACGGGCGGTAGCGGAACGGCGCTCGTCGTCGCCACGGGTCGGCACACGGAAATGGGACGTGTGCAGCGCCTGGTCGGCGCCGCCATTCCTCCCGAGACTCCATCGATGCGGCAGATGCGCGAGCTCGGACAGCAATTGGTCTGGGTCACGCTCGGTGCGACAGGCGTGATTTTCGCGACCGGGTTACTCCGTGGATTGGCGTTGCTGCAGCTTGTGCGCTCCTCGCTTGCCGTTGCCGTGGCGGCCGTGCCCGAAGGCCTCCCGATGGTCGCCACCACGACGCTCGCACTCGGCGTGGAAAAGATGCGCCAACAGGGTATTCTGGTGCGTCGATTGGAGGCGATCGAAACGCTCGCCTCCGTGAACGTGATTTGCTTCGACAAGACTGGCACGCTCACGCATGGGACCATGTCGCTCGACCAGGTGGCGATCGGAAACCGAAGCTGGCGCAGCCGGGACGGCATCCTGGTCGAGGCCGATGGGCCTGCACGTGAAGACGGAGAGTCTCCGCTGGCACGGCTGCTCTCCATCGTCAGCCTGTGCAGCGATGCGAAGGTCTTGCCAAGCGATCAGCGGTCCGAAATCAGCGGATCAAGCACGGAAACGGCGCTTGTCGAGGCTGCGCTCGCCAATGGAATGGATGTTGCGAAGCTGCGCCTCGACCATCCACGCCGCGCCGTTCAGCACCGCACCGAGTCCTATCGCTTCATGGTCAGCCACCACGACGCACCGTCAGGGTCCCTGATTGCGATGAAGGGCAGCCCCGCGGAGGTGCTCGCGCGTTGCAAATGGGAGCTGGGTTCTGCGGGCGCACGCGAGTTGCTGACGCCGGACCGCCGCAGCCAAATCGAGGCCCTCAACCATCGGCTCGCGGAGCGGGGCCTGCGCGTGCTCGCAGCGGCTTATCTCGAAAGCGATGAGCCGGTCGAAAGGCGCGAGCAGGACGCGCCGGAGATGGAGGTTGCGAATCTTGTCTGGCTTGGTCTCGCCGGGCTTTCCGATCCGGTCCGACCGGGTCTGCGGGGCGTCATGGCGAAGCTTCATCGCGCCGGTATTCACATCGTGATGCTGACAGGTGATCAGCGATGCACGGCGCAGACGATCGGCCATGAAGTGGGCTTGAGCGGCACTGCCGCTCTGGAGGTGGTCGACGGCGCCGAACTGGACCAACTCGGCTCGGTCGAACTGGTGTGCACAGCAAGGCGTGCGCACGCGTTCGCGCGCGTGACGCCCAGCCAGAAGCTCCGAATCGTGACCGCCCTTCAGCACAGCGGAGCCGTCGTTGCGATGATCGGCGACGGCATCAATGATAGCCCGGCTCTGCGCGCGGCAAACGTCGGAATTGCGATCGGCCGAAATGAAGAATCGGCCGCCCGCGAGGTGGCCGACATATTCCTCGCGAATGATGACCTCGGAGGGCTTCCAGTCGCGATCGCGTGTGGTCGGGCCACCTATGTCAACATTCGCAAGGCGCTGCATTACATCCTCAGCACCAACACGAGCGAGATCCTGCTGGTCCTTGCCGCAACGGCTGCGGGCGTCGGCGAGGTCCTGACACCAGTCCAGCTGCTGTGGATCAACCTGGTCTCGGACGTGCTCCCGGGGATCGGGCTCGCGATGGGCGAGCCCGATCCCGACATCATGGACAACGCACCCAATGCCGCCGACGAGTCGATCCTGGACCGCGCAGATTTCAACCGCCTCGCAAGGGAAGCAGGGTTGATCACGGCTGGAGCCAGCGGAGCGGCGCTGCTCGGCGCTGCGCGCTATGGTGCCGGCTCCAGCCAGGGGAGCACGATGACGTTCGGCAGCCTCGTGACCGGGCAGCTCCTGCACGCGCTCACTTATGCCAATGACGGCTCGCCGGGGCGCGTCGGGCCGCCGTCCTCCAATCGGGCGCTGCTCGGCATTGTCGGCGGTTCGCTGCTGTTGCAGGTTTTGGCAATGCTCGTGCCCGGCCTGCGCAGGATTCTCGGTGTCGCACCGATCGGTGCGTCCGACGTCGCGGCCATGATCGCCGGCGGCGTATTGCCGTATCTCGCCAACGGCAGAAGGCTATTGAAGGGCAAAGAGCCGACGTCGGACATGCGCATGAGCAGCCGAGCGCCAGATGCAGCATCTGGCGAAGAGCTACCCGAACCGGCTGCCGAGCAGTCTGTGGAGAGAACGGGCGCCGCGCCTGGTCCATCCGTCGGCGCCAGCTCGCGGCCCATCGCTGCCGATGTCTTGAAAATTCGGAAAAGCCGGGCTTGAAGCACGAGCCGAAATTGACAATCGGCTTTCGGCGTTCAGCCTTCCGAGCTTTTGTCCTGACCGCGCTCTTCCCTGTTCGGGGCCGCGATGCGGGGCGAGCTCGCCTTGCTGTGATTGGTCGCCAGGTGACGCGTGACCAGCGAATAGAAAAACAGCGAGGTGGCCGATCCGAGATAGCGTCCTTGAAGAACCTGGTAGGCGCCGACCGCAGCAAACAGTGCCGTAAGTCCAGGCCGCTGCAGGATGCGCATTGCGCCATAAGCGTTCCAGAAGTTCTCGACCGCATTGCCGAACGGCTGGCCGCGGCCTGCCTGCAGCAGGGCGAGCCCGGCGAGCCCGTTTGCAACTGTCTTGAGTGCGCTTGGCAAGACGGTGCTTTCGTTCGCCGCCGGCGGGGATGGGCTTGCCGACCGCAACGTCCGATGCACGATCTCGAACAGCCCGTGCTGGTGCGCAGCAGCGGTAATCGGCTCGGCCGCTCCATCGTAGTGAAGCAGGATGCTTGCGGTCGCCGGAGCGACGTTCAACTGCTTGACGCCGGGATGCTTGGACAAGCCCTGCTTGATCGATTCGAAATATCCGCTATCGCCGCGCCTGTCCGGCACGCGCAAGCGCAGGCGGCCGGGAATCTCATGCTCGACATAGGCGATGGGAACCATGGTTTTGGCATCCTGCGGCCCGATCATGGAACGCGAGCCGTCGCATGTTGTTCCTGATTTGAGCCGATGAGCCGCGGCGTACTGGATCGCCCGGTCTTCAGCGAAGACGCGCTTTCGCCGGGCGATGACCATCTCGGACCAACTACTGCAGCGCGTAGGGTGGGCAAAGGCGCACTTGCGCCGTGCCCACCATCGCTCCGCAAGCATGAGGCTGGGTGGTGGGCACGCTTCGCTTTGCCCACCCTATAGTTTCCGCGCGTGCCTGCATTCGCGAGGCACGACACACCAAACTACTGCAACACCAAACTACTGCAAACTCAGCGCGACGAAGCGCAGTTCGCCGTCGCCGTTGGAGACGAGCAGCAGCACCGTCTTCTTGCCATCCTTCTTCAGCGTGTCGATGCGCTTCTTGATGTCGGCAGCGTTCGCTACCGCCTCCTGCGCGACCTCGACGATGACGTCGCCGGCCGACAGGTGCTTGTCGGCGGCGTCCGAGGTGGCATCGACGCCGGTGACGATCACGCCCTTGACGCTGTCCTTGATCTTGTACTTGGAGCGCAGATCCTTCGACAGCGAGGCGAGATCGAGCCCGAGCGCCTTCTGCGTCACCGGCTTCTCCGCCGGCTCGTCCTTCTTGATGGCCGCCGGCTGCGCCTTCTCGGTGTCTTCGAGGCGGCCGAGCGTGACCTTCAGCGTCTGCTCCTCGCCCTTGCGGATGACGATGACCTCGACCTCCTTGCCGACCGCGGTGTCGGCGACGATGCGCGAGAGATCTTTTGGCTCCTTGATATCCTTGCCGTCGAACTTGACGACCACGTCGCCGGGCTCGATGCCGGCGGGTTTTGCCGGGCCCTTGTCGTCGACGCCGGCGATCAGCGCGCCGCGCGCCGGCTTGATCGAGAGGCTGTCGGCGATCTCGTCGGTGACAGGCTGGATGCGCACGCCGAGCCAGCCGCGGCGGAGCTCGCCGAACTGGCGAAGCTGGTCGACCACGCCCGCGACCGTCTTCGACGGCACGGCAAAGCCGAGGCCGATCGAGCCCCCGGACGGCGAGATGATCAGCGTGTTGACGCCGATGACCTCGCCCTCGAGGTTGAACAGCGGGCCGCCGGAATTGCCGCGATTGATGGCCGCGTCGGTCTGGATGTAGCTGTCATAGGGACCCGAGGAGATGTCGCGGTTTTTCGCCGAGACGATGCCCGCCGTCACGGTGCCGCCGAGCGAGAACGGGTTGCCGATCGCGATCACCCAGTCGCCGAGCCGCAGCTTGTCGGAATCGCCGAACTTCACCGCAACGAGATCCTTCGGCGGCTTGAATTTCAGGACCGCGAGATCGGTCTTCTTGTCGACGCCGACGATCTCGGCCTTGATCTTGGTGCCGTCGTTCATGATCACATTGATCTCGTCGGCATCGGCAATGACGTGGTTGTTGGTCACGACGATGCCGGAGGGATCGACGATGAAACCGCTGCCCAGCGAATTGGTCTTGCGCGGCTGCAATTCGCCGCCGCCCTTGCCGCCCGGCCCGCGCCGGTTCTTGAAGAAGTCCTCGAAAAACTCCTCGAACGGCGAGCCCGGCGGCAGCTGCGGGACGGCGCCGCGGCCCTCGCCGCCACCCTTCGCCTCGATGGTCTGCGAGGTGGAGATGTTGACGACCGCATCGATGACCTTCTCGGCGACGTCGGCGATGCCATCGGGACCGCGCGCCAGCGCCGCTCGCGGCGAAACTGCGGCTGTGGCACCGAGCAGGAGCACGGCCAGGAAAGAGCACAGGACGGTACGCCGGGCGGGGCGCGCGCAAGGGCTCGGGGCTGCTGTCGCAATCATGTCAGTCTTTCTCCGGACGGTGCTTCGCGATCGTAGCCGGGAACGGCCATCGCGCCTTAACCTAAGCTGCTGTTGGAGCATGATCTTTCCCGCCGCCGCAGCGCGCTTGTCAGGCAAGAATCAGGTCCCATCTTGGCGGAATACATCCGTTTCAGGCGTCACACTGCGCCCACAATCGACGCGGCGCAAGCATTCAAACGTTCAACGTCACAATGCCGCCCAATACGGCAAAAACCTGACGTGTGGCCCTCACGATCGCGTTTGCCCCCGTGTGATTGCGGGCACGCATGCAACGGCTCGCAATGATCCCTAGCGGCGCACCGCCCAGATCAGGATCAGGCCGGCAACCGCCGATCCGATACCGACCGCGCGCAGGATGTTGTCCGGTGTCGCCAGCGCACTCTTCATGGCCCTGCGCATCCAGGTCGGGCTCGCCGCGAACATGATGCCTTCAAGAACGAACAGGATGCCTACACCGATGAGGAAGTCGGCAAACGCAATGGACCTCATCGGATGACAACCTCCCGTTTGATATCAGTTGATTCTTGGCCAAGCCAAGCAACCGCGCCGCTTTGCCGCTGTCAACTCGCCACAAACGCGGCAGTTTCTAACTCACGGCTTTGGCGCGGCGGCCGCCGGCGCTGCCGCAGTGGCGCCAGCCCCCTGCCCGCCCTCGAGCACCTTGCCCGAAGGGCGACCGAAGAAACGGAAGAAATCCGAGTCCGGCCGCAGCAGGAAGCGGGTGTCGCCCCCCTTCAGGCTAGTCTCGTACGCCGTCATCGAGCGGTAGAATGCGAAGAAATCGGGGTCCTTGCCGTAAGCTTCGGCGAACAGACGGTTGCGCTCGGCATCGCCCTCGCCGCGGATCTGCTCGGCTTTCGAGTTGGCTTCCGCAATGATCACAGTCGCCTCGCGGTCCGCATTGGAGCGGATCTCCTGGCCCTTCTGGCCACCTTGGGCGCGGAACTCTGCAGCCTCGCGGGCGCGCTCGGTCTGCATGCGCTGATAGACCGCCTGGCTGTTCTGCTCGGGCAGGTCGGCATGGCGGATACGGACATCCACCACCTGGATGCCGTACTGGCCGGCTTCCTTGTCGAGCTGGTCGCGGATCCGCCCCATCAGCGGCTCGCGCTCGTCACGGACGACCTGGATCAGCGTCACCTCTCCAAGCACGCGCCGCAGCGCCGCGTTCAAGAGCGTGGTCAATTGCAGGTTGGCGGCCTGGATCGAGCCGACGCTGGTATAGAACTGCAGCGCGTCCTTGATGCGGTAGCGCGCGAAGGCATCGACCACCAGCCGCTTCTGGTCGGAGGCGATCACCTCCTGCGACGGATTTTCCAGATCGAGGATCCGCTTGTCGACCGGGATCACCGCGTCGATGAAAGGCGCCTTGAAATGCAGGCCGGGCTCAGTGACGACGTCCACGGGCTTGCCGAACCGGACCACCAGGGCCTGCTCGGTCTGCTGTACGGTGAAGACGGCGCTGTAGGCTATGATCGCCACGATGAACAGAACCAGCAGCGTGACAATGCCTGTAACCGGAGACCTCATCTTGTGCCTCCGCTCTGCTGCTGCGGCTGGCCCGTGACCGACCCGGTCGTGGCCTGGCGCTTCGGCGAGAGTTCGCCGAGCGGCAGATAGGGCACCACGCCTTGAGCATTCGCGCCGCCATCATAGACCAGCTTGTCCGAGCCGCCGAGCACGCGTTCCATGGTCTCGAGATAGATCCGCTCGCGCGTCACGTCGGGCGCCTTCTTGTACTCCTCGTAAACCTTGAGGAAGCGCGCGCTCTGGCCTCTGGCTTCGACCACCGCCTGCTGCTTGTAGCCTTCGGCGGTCTGGACGATCTTCGCCGCCTGCCCGCGTGCGTCCGGCACGATCTTGTTGGCGTAGGTCTGCGCCTCGTTCTGCAGCCGCTCGAAATCGATCTTGGCATTCTGCACGTCGTTGAAAGCCTCGATCACCTGCGCCGGCGGGCTGACCTTCTGCATCTGCACCTGGGTCACCTGGATGCCCGAGCCGTAATTGTCGAGCGTCCGCTGCATCAGTTCCTGCACCGCCTGTTCGGTCGCGGTGCGGGCGCCGGTCAGGATCGGCTGG
>NZ_JAFATE010000315.1 GCF_019244115.1 Bradyrhizobium sp. | reverse complement strand
CTCCGGGTAAATGGCGCGATCCCCTAGTCGCAGTTCGCGGCGGCGACCTACCGGTGTGGCTGAGTTGAATGCCCTCGAGCTGATTGAGGAGCCGAGGACATGACGACGAACGATCCTGGAGAACACTGGCGTGAGGCGCTGCTGGATTTGCGCGGTGCGGGACGGTCGGTGCGGGAGAGCTGACCTGATCCTCACCCGGCGCGCACCACGCGGTTTGGCTATGATCGCGGTTGCGTGCCTCCTGCTTATGGCCCGTGCGTGGTCCGACGAGTTGCCATTCCCCCTCGAGTACGAGATGGACGCCGACGACAAGCTCGCGCAGCAACTCAACAACCCGGTCGCCGACCTGATCAGCGTTCCTTTTCAGAACAACTTCGATTATGGCGGAGGGCGCAACGAACAGGGCTTCCGCTACAGTCTTGTGGCCCAGCCGGTGGTGCCGTTCCATCTTAACACAGACTGGAACCTGATTACCCGGACCATCATACCTTTCGCGCATGTCGAGCGCGTCTTCCCGAACCAGGAGAGCGGTCTCGGCGACATCCTGCAGGCATTCTGGTTTTCGCCCAGCAAGCCCACAAGCTGGGGGCTGACGTGGGGTCTCGGGCCGGCGGCCCTGTATCCGACGGCAACCAATAAGCTGATAGGTGCCGATCAATGGGGTGCCGGTCCGACCGGCGTCGGGGTGCTCACCAAGGGGCCGTTTCTCGCGCTGTTGCTCGCCAATCATGTTTGGGCAGTCGGCGGCGTGCCGGCCGAACGAGAGCGGGTGAACCAAAGCTATGTTCAATCAGCGCTCGCTTATACTTCGCCACAGCGGACGACCTATTTCGTGAGCACCGAGAGCACCTACAACGCGAACTCCGGGCGCTGGATCGTCCCGCTCCAGCTCGGTCTCAATCAGTTGCTTCGTGTCGGCGGTCAGCCGTTCCAGCTTGGCGGTCTGGTTCGCTACTACGCTGAAACGCCGCCGGGCGGGCCGAAATGGGGCTTTCAGCTCAGGCTGACCTTGGTGTTTCCGAAATAAGGGATGGTCACATCCACGGCACGCGCGCAGTCACGAGGGCTTTCTGAAGGGACCAACATGACGGATCACATCGGCAATACCAAAGACGCGACCCGCCGCGACGTGCTGCTTGGCATTGGCAGCGCGCTAGGGGCCACGATTGCCGCTGACAGCGTGCCCGCCCTGGCGCAAATGGCCCAAGGGCATCGTGAGGTGCGGCCCGGAACGCCTCCGCTGCATGGCGTGCGGGTGATTGAGCGGAGTGCGACGCTCTCGGGACGGCTTGCCGGATTGCTGCTTGCCGACCAGGGCGCGGAGGTATTTGTGGAACGCGGTACCGGCCCCACACCGGGCGGGCTCGACGATGCGTTTTTCGATCGCGGCAAGAGCGCGGTGCCGCCGGGCGCCACCGCGGACTCGAGCTCGGCCGATATTGTCATTGTAGACGGCACCGAGCCGGTGACGCGCGCGCCGCATCAGGCGCTAATTCGGATTGTCGCCGCGCTGCCGGGCGACGAGGCGTATGGCGATTTGCCGGCCGATTGCTCCGAAGACCTGATCAACGCGATCAGCGGCTTCTTTACGAATATGAGCGTCTCCGGGCCGATCCTCAATCGGCCGGTGATCTATACGCCGGTGCCATTGCCCTCTGTTTATTGCGGCGTCAACGCTGTTGTGGCAGCGGTCGCCGCGCTGGTGGATCGGCAGCGCACAGGCCTCGGGCGAGAGATTCTAGCCAGCAGACTGGCCGGAGGATTGTCGGCTATCGGGGCTCTGAGCATGACCTCAAAGGGCTTGCCCAAGCACCTCGAGCCGATCGTCATCGGCGGTCTGCCGCCGGGATTGACGCCCGAGCAATTCCGCACCTTTGTCGCCGACGCACTGCGCGATCCGGAACGGCAGATGTGGCTGGAGCGGCGCTTCGCCCCGTTTTCAACCCCTTATCACGCACGCGATGATCAATGGTACCTGCCTATGGCTGCGCCAAACCGGCGCCTATCGCGGCGGTTCCTTGAGGCGATGGGCATCTGGGACCGGGCTCTCGCAACCGGTGCGGTATTCGTCGATCCCTATGATCCCGCCAATATGGAGGATGCGCGGCGCAACCTGGGCGACAGTCTCTCGCTCGGCTTCACCTACACCTCGAAACTCGCCGACATGCTCGAGGTTGCCTTCCGCGCGCGCACCGCGGCCGAATGGGAGCGCTATCTCGACGCGCGCGGCGCTGCCGGCACGATCATCATGACATGGCAGCAGTGGCAACGCGATGCGGATGCGCGCGAGGCTGCGGTATTCGCGGAGATCCCCGGTATGGAAGGGGTGCAGATCGGCCGCGCGGTGTGGACGCGCAGTGGCCAGCCTTACGAGCCGCTCTCGGCTGGCCGCAAGGCAGACGCGCTGCCTCCGCGTGCCGCCGCGTCGCCTCCAGTCACCGGGCGGCCTAACGGGCGCCTCCCGCTCGAGGGGTACACGGTAGTGGACATGACCAACGTTCTTGCCGGGCCGTCCTGCACGCGCATGCTCGTGGAACTCGGCGCCGCTGTGACGCGGCTCGACGTGATGGACCCGCAGCACGCGCCGACCATTCACGTCATGTGGTCGGGCGAGAACTCGGTCGGTAAGCGCAGCATTATTCTTGACAGAAGAATCCCCGACGGGCTTCGCATCATCCACCAGATTACCGGACGATCGGACATCGTGGTCGCGAATATGATGGATGACCAAATGGCGCGGCTCGGCATCGACGCCGCCTCGCTCGCCCAGCGCAATCCGCGCTGCATCGGGTTGCAGATTACCGCAACGCGTGGCGAGCGGCACGGACCGCGCCATCACGACAAAGGCTATGACCCGTCCATCCAGGGCACGACCGGCGTTATGATGCGTTACGGTGGGCCGGAGACGCCGACCTTTCACGGCATTGCCTCCGCGGTCGACTATCTATGCGGCTATCTCGGCGCCTATGCCGGCGTGCTGGCTCTATACGCGCGCGAGCAGCGGCGCGACGGACGCGGCGACTGGGCAGAAACATCGCTCTGCAACGCGGCCACATTGATCCAGCTCCTCTTTCAGCGAGCCGGCAGCGAGCCGCCGGCAAGCGCGCGCGGCCAGCTTGCGACAGGAATGACCCCCGGCGCGCGCGTCTACCAGCTTTCCGACGGGTGGATTTTTGTGCAGGCGCCACGCGATATCACCAGCGATCTCGGCGGCCGCAAGCAGGCAGAGGCGCTCGCCTGGTGCGCTCAGCAGAAGATGGCGGCAGTTCCGGTGCAGACCTGCAAACAATTGGCCGATCGTCACCGTGCAAAGCCGACCGTCACCGTGAAGTTCGAAAAACGGGAGAAGGACGGCTGGTCCACGGAATGCTTTGCGCCAAGCTGGTTCGCGTTCGACGGCCGCCCAGAGGAACGTCCGCCGGCCGCCTCCCGAATCGGCGCCGACGCAGGGAGAGTGCTCGCCGATCTCGGCTATAGTCCGGCCGATATCGAGCGGTTAATCGCTATCGGTGCGGTCGGCAGGACAGAATGGGCGAAGGTCTGAGAACTTGGGGCGGAGGATCTCCTGTGTCCCAAATAAGGCTTTCGAAACGGATTGGGGTGAATGCGGCGATCGTCTTGGGTGCGATCGCGTTCGCAGGCGCCGCCCGCGCGCAAGTCATCTACGAAGGCAAGCTCGTAATGGGGCTGCCAGGCCCCGAAGCGCTCTACGACCCGGACCAGGGTCAGCCGCAAGCGCTGCTGCCCCAGCCCTGCGAAGTAGTCTTTCCCGGACTGGGGTTCCGCGCGGGAGGTCCAGTCTTTGGCTCTCCGGGGAAGGCTCTACGATCAGTCCGGTGCAGACCTGCAAGCAATTGGCCGATCGTCACCATGCAAAGCGGACGGTCACCGTGAAATTCGCGTTCGACGGCCGCCTCGCGCATCGGCTCCGACGCCAGGGGAGTGCGCGCCGATCTCGGCTATAGTCGGACGGACATCAGCGGTTGATCACCATTGGCCCGGTTGGCAGGACAAATTGGGCGAAAGTCTGAGGACAATAGGGGAGGCCCTGCTGTGCCGCAAACCAGGCTTCCGAAGCGGATTGGCGTGTGCGCTGCGATTGTCATGGCTGCGATCGCGTTCGCAAGCGCTGCCCACGCGCAGGTCATCTACGACGATAAGCTTCTCACAGGACTGCCAGGTCCTGAAGCGCTCTACGATCCCGACCAGGGTGAGCCGCAGGCGCTGCTGCCTGAGCCACGTGAGGTGCTGTTTCCTGGCCTGGGTTTGCCCGCAGAGGCCCAACGTTTGGCGTTTCGGGAGAGGCTCTACGATCAGTACGGCCTGACCTACGCGTTCAGTTACCAGCAGCTCAATCAATACGCCACCCAGACGCTTCCCGGCGTTCGGCAGAACTGGGCTCTCGGGGGCTGGGCCGCGCCCAGCGTGACCTGGACGCCGATAGATCGGGGCGGCGACTATCAGGGCTCGCTGGTTCTGCGTGGAGCCTGGAGGGGGCCTATAGGCGACAACCCCTGGCCGGCGCCGTTCGGGCCGGCGAATCTTGGCTCGGCATGGTCGGCCTACGAGTTTACCTCCTGGAACGACCACTTCGAGATCGAGGACTTGTTCTGGGAACAGAGGATCGGACCAACCTTCAGCTTCCGCATCGGCAACCAGGGCCCACAAGCGACGATTAACACCTTCCGTTTTAAGGACGCGCGTACCAGCTTTACTGCGAGCCCGCTCGCGTTTTCCGAAACGATCCCGTATCCGGCGTTCGGTGCCGGCTTGTCCTTTCGCTGGCGCCCGATCCAAGGCAATGGGCTGTTCATGAACGGCGTGCTGAACGACATGAATGGCAACCCAAGCCAAGGCAGCCTCAACTGGTCGCATCTCCAGATCGGCCAGCTCTTCGGCGGGATCGAGGTCGGCAAACAGTGGCGACGCGCGGACGGCGAGTACGACCAGCTCGCCCTGGATGTCTTTCACGCCGGCACGCGCAGCATTTTCTCTCCGAACACCACTCCCAACAAGGCGGGCGGCGGTTTCAAGATCCTCGGCGAAAAGCAGTGGGGCCGGATTGTGGGCTTCGCGGCCTACACCCACAACACGGCGCAGGGCGGCGGCATTTCCACCACCTTCTCTGGCAACACTTCAGTGGCGGGCGTGGCGCTGCTGCGCCCCTTCGGCATCGTTGGCGAGGCTGCAGCGGCGGGAATGTGGACGCTGCCGTTCAAGAACATTTTGCCCGGCAGCGGTCAGCGTGCCCAGTATGGGATGGAAACCTACTGGAACATTGCAGTGACCCCGAACAGCACAATTACACCCGGCATCCAGCTGATCTTTAACCCGTCGTTCAATCCGACAGTGAATTTCATCGCGGTCCCAGACGTGAAGTTCAGGGTCTCCATCTGACCATCTACACATCGGATGGTCGCTTATAATGCAATAGGTTTATGCAACACACAACCATTTGATATAAGGAGATATTTTGGTCTTGCTCTGGTGAACAATTCTTGATTAATGGTGCGCCGATCAAAACCGGCAAAGAGTAGGAGGTGAGAGTCCACTACGGTGAAGGAGTAGCGATCCGCATCGGCCCCGAGCCGTGCGTTGGCATTCTCGAGGGTGTCAGCGAAGCGTCGGTAGGGGAGCGCATAGGCCAGCCATTGAGCCGCGAAAGCAAGAAAATCTCGGGTGCCGACGTGGTCATAAACACGGAAGGCAACATGGACGGGAGCGTCATCGCGAGCACCTGCCCAACCCGACGTGGTCGAAGACCCTGGCATGTGTGGACGCTCTTTGTGCGGGAATCGGACTTCCTACCAATGGTCAAGGGTAAACTTGGTGGGGCGGTAACCCCGCCAGCGTACCGGTTCGACTGACCCTTCCGACTGATCCAACATAGCACCGTGCTCGCACTGTCCAGGACGTTACACGCCGGCGCATAGCGCCGGTGCCGCTGCGCGGCATCCTGGACAGC
>NZ_JAFATE010000231.1 GCF_019244115.1 Bradyrhizobium sp. | reverse complement strand
GTAACGGTTGGTGTCTTCCGGGTGGCCGGCGAGACCGCGGAGCGCCCAGATCTTTCCATTGTCGCCGACCGTCTTGACCAGCCAATCGCCCATGACTTTACCAAAATAGACGCCACCGGCCCGGATTTCAGTGGTGAAGGCCTTCGTCCCTACTAGCCCGGTGTGAACAACAATCGGAATGCCGGCTGCGGCGGCCTTTTCAATCTCCGCATCGGCCGAAGTCGCCGTCACTGGCTGAACGATGAGAGCGTCCACGCCCTGGGCGATCAGGTCTTCGATGTCAGCAACCTGCTTCTTCTGGTCGAAGTTGGCATCAAGCAGAATGAATTTATTGATGCACTTCTCGCGGTCTGCGGCAGCCTGCGCTTCATGGGCGACTTGGACCGTCCATGTGTTTGCGTTGACCCCGAAATGGCTCATGCCGATCTTCCATCCGCAGGGCTTCTTGTACTTGCCGGCTTGAACCACCGGGTTATCCCCCGCCGTTGGCACCACTTCCGCCATTGGCGAGTAAAAGTCTTGTGCAAGCGATGGGCCTGACAAACCAGACCAGAGAACGAGCATTGTTGGCGCGGCTATGTTCCTGAAATTCATAAGGTTCCTCCTTGAGCGAGGTCTCACTTTGCCTCTCTTGGGTAGATCGGCGTCCCCGGGGCCGGAGGCAGGGAGCAATTGCGCAATGCAACTTCACCCCGCTAGCCGCCTCTCCTGGAACGTCCCCCGACGTTCATCAGGAACACGACGGCGACTCCTTGTCAATAATTATTCAGAATGAATGAATATCTACCTTGGAAGAAGGCATCGACGATGCATGAATGTGTCCAAATGCCTCGCAACCCTAGCTATGAATTTCGTTTGGTGAGCCTATTGTCCTACGATGCGCACCGTCCTGTGCTACGGAGATTCGAATACACACGGCCAGATTCCTGGCGGCCTGACGCTCGACCGCTACGCGTTCCATGAACGCTGGCCGGGCGTGCTCGATCGAGAACTGGGCAATGATTGGCGCGTGATCGAGGAAGGCCTCAGCGGCAGGACAACCGTCCACGACGATCCCATTGAAGGCCCCGGCAAGAATGGCAGGACCTACCTGCGCCCGTGCCTCATGAGCCACGCGCCGCTCGACCTGGTTATCATGATGTTGGGGACTAACGACCTGAAGACCCGCTTCCACCAACCGCCCTCCGAGGTCGCGATGGGTATCGGCTGCCTGATCCACGACATCAAGGAACTGGCGCCCGGACCAGGCGGTCACGTGCCGGAAATCCTCATCGTCTCGCCGCCGCCAATGCTCGATGACATCAAAGCTTGGGCGGGGATATTTCGGGACGCGCCGCAGAAATCGCGTGAGCTCGCCCTGCAACTCGAGATCATGGCCGATTCACAGGAGGTGCACTTCTTCGATTCCGACTCGGTGGTCGCTTGCGATACACTGGACGGCTTCCATATTAACCGCGATGCACACGAAAAGCTCGGGATTGCTCTGGCGCGGGAAGTGGAGTTGATCGGCTGGAAATGATTTGTCTACTTGCCGCTTCGTTCACCTGCGTTCGGGCGTGCCGCTCTTTCCGGCGCGGAGGCGACCGCCATGCCTGATATGCGCTTCGCGCCGCCGAATCCGCTTCGTATTGCCGACCGCGCGTCAGGCCTGAACGCGACGAGCGTGCGCAGCTATAATGAGCGTCTGGTCCTGTCTCTGCTGCTGCAGAACCAGTCGACCACGCGATTGGAAATAGGGGAACGGACAGGTCTTTCAGCTCAAACCGTGTCCGTCCTGGTGCGCTCGTTGGAACAGGAGGGCCTTGTCGCCAAGGGGGAGGCACAGAAGGGACGTGTTGGGCCGCCTACCGTCCCGATCGTCCTGAATTCCGAGGGTGCATTCTCGATCGGTATTAGCGTCGGCAATCGGCGTACCGACGTTGTGCTGATCGACTTTGTTGGTAAGGTTCGCTTCCACACGATGCTCGCAAATCCGAAGGTCAACCGTTCCACCAATCATTCTGAGTTTCTGAACACCATTCGCAAAGCGATCTCAATGCTGCCCAAGAAGGCACGAGAACGCCTTGCCGGTGTTGGTCTCGCGCTACCTTACAGTTTCTCGAGTGGACGCGACCAAGAGGGCTACTTCAATGCTCTACAAATCGAAATTGAGGAGCACCTCGGCGTCTCCGTCTTCGTCCAGAATGACATTACCGCTGCCGTCAGTGGCGAAAGCATGTTCGGTGTCGCCAAGCCACTTTCCGATTACATGTACTTCTACCTTGGCGCAAATCTGCATGGTCGCCTTGTGTTGAATCATCAAATCTACAACGGCAATTCCCCTCTTAGCTTTGACGTCGGTATGGCCGCGCTGGAGAAGGAACTCGCCAAGCACCGCCAGCCGTTGGAGCCGCTGTGGGAGCGCACCGGCTCATGGCCGGACTACGGGGATCTTTTGATCGCCTGGGAAGGACGGCTGATCGATCAAATGGCCCAATCACTCGAATCGGTAAGCCAATTCGTCGAGTTCGAGACCGTTGTCCTGTCGTCGTATGCGCCGCCCGAGATCTGCGGGGACATATGTCGCAAGCTAGAGGCGCAGACCGGCGTCAGGGCAGTTGCAGGCAACATCACGCCGTCACCCAAGGCAGTCGGCGCGGCCAGCCTGCCCTTCAGTTCCCGCTTCATCGTCGAATGATTGGCCGAACGACGCGAACCTTCCCTGCGTTAAGGCCAGCACAACGGCTTTCGGGCCAAAGCCATTGAAGTCCCTCACCAGATTTTGCAATCACCCTCCATTTGGATCCGGCCATTTCCGGGCACTTCTGAGCCGTTTGCAAAACTCGCGGGGCGACGAAATCGACCGGCCGATCAAGTGTAAGACGGCAACGGCTCGATATCGGAAAACTTGTCCAGTGCATGATTCAATCCATCCAGAATCATGCCTTCACCATCGAGCACAGCGACCGTGACGCGCGCCTTGGCGATCACCACCTCGTCCGCCTGGGCCATTCTTGCCATCGCGTCGCGTTGGGCCTGCGTCGCGGAGTCATCCTGAAACAGGGCGGTGATATAGGGAGCACGGCTACCGACCACACGCTGAGAGACGGCAAGAACCGCGCCGAAGGCCTCGACGTTCCTGATCGCCTCCGATTTGCTGAGATATTTCTGAGCTTGCGGGACAAGAACTTCCCCGCCCAGAACAACCGCCAATGCCGTAACAGAAAGCATTGATGCGGCGAAAAGCCGACTGATCCGCATGGTACGTCCCCTCAATTCGTAACCTTTGTCTGCCGTTCATCTGCCAGAGCGGCCTTAACGACAATGCCTGTAGAATTACAGTCCCGCTCGTTCATTCGAGCGCAATACGCAAACGCTTTCACGCTTCACGCGATGCCTGCGAGGATCTCGTCAGCTTCGTCCTGCTGACGCATACGGGTTCCACAGATCGAACGAGCGCGTTCGCACGCGTACGAAGGCTCTGTCGTATCTTGAACGCGTCGTTCGCGTTGGGCGGCCGCGGCAGGGCGACCTCCCGCATTCGATCTGGATAGGAACGAACTGACGTGCGGATGAATTGAAGCCGGCGATCATGCCGCCAATCGTCGCCACGCTGCCGACCAGATGACGCTCCGGACATTCCTCTCCAATGTGATCTTGATTCGTCGGAAGAGAGCTTGACCGCGACGTCGTCAGAAAATCCAATATACAAAATATGGACCGCCATAGGTTCGGATTCTGAGTCGAGCCAAAGCGCCTGCTCAGGCCGTGCGCTTTGCAGAACATGGTTCTTGAGAAGCGGGGGCCCCATAGTGCAATGGTCCTGCCAAAGCATCGCTGACGATCACGCGATGCCGGCCAGCATCTCCTCTCACAGCTCGAAGATCTTCTTCTCGGTTCGGTGCAGGCATGGTCCGGGCCCATCTTCACCGACCAGGTAGTTGTCACATATCACTGCGAACAGTGTCTCGGTCTCGTAGCCGGGATGAACGGCCAAGTGCATGCCCGGACTGATGGTCATGGTTTCGTCGCGCCGGATCAGGGGCCGCTCCACCATGTCGTAGCCTTGACTGTGCGCATAGAGCCGAGTCTCGGGCGGCAGGCCGCGCGCGGTCATGTAGTCATCATGGGCGGCCGCGATATCGCGCGCGCTCGCCCCAGGCTTAAGCCGCGACAGCGTGTGCTCTTGCGCAGCTTTCACTGCCGCGAAACCATCATGCAGCTCGGCGGATGCTTTCCCCAGCACGAGCGTGCGGGCGATCTCGCAGAAGAAGCCGCCGGGACCGTTCACCTCGACGAGTAGAGACAGATGGTCGCCCGACGACAATGAGCGTCCCTGGAAGTGACGCCCCATGAAGGGCGAACGCACGCCCACCTGCGCAGACGCGCCGAGCAAGATGCCCTGCTCGCTGCCGAGCCGTTGCGCCTGCATCTGCGCGGCGGAGGTGACGTCGATGTCGCGCAGACCGGGCCGGATGACGGTGCAGACGTGGGCGAAAACCTCGTCCTGCAGCGCCGCGGTTCGCCGGATCAGATCCTGCTCCTCTGGGCTCTTGATCGCCTTCAGCGCATCGAGCTCCTCCGTCATGTCGACGATCTCGACATTGCCAAGGCCCTCCCGCAGCACATCGCTGAAGCCGGCGAGAAAGCCGGTGCCGTTTGCAAAGCCGACCCGGCGCACCGCATGCTCACGCAGGTCGGTTAGCGCCAACTCCGCGTCGTAACGCACGCTGTAGCCGATCGACGGAAACGACGGCGTGGTCAGGATGGTGCCCACGCCGCGGTGGATCGGATCATCGCCTTTCAGCGTTCGGCGACCATCGAAAATCCCCATTTGCACCACGGTCATGAAGTCGTCGGCATAGAACAGCAGCGTGCGCGGATAGCCATTGTTGGCGGGGATATCGGTGAGCCATTTCACGTTTCCGCCGAGCCAATCATTGGTCGCCTGGACAATCAGTGCATCGATCTCTCGTGCCCTCATCAGCCTGCGCAGCGCCGTCCAGCGCCGCTCCAGCTCCTGATTGCTGATACGAACGGGAATTCTCTCGTTTGCCGTCATGCTTTGACTCCGATTTCAGCCAGCGAAAGCCGATTGTGCATCTGATCGTATTGTCCCGCGGCAAAGGCGCGCAGATTGTCCAGAACGAGCGGCAACAGCTGCTCGTCGTAGCAATCGCTCATGCCGCCTAGATGTGGCGTGATCAGCACGTTGTCGAGACGCCATAGCGGGCTGTCGGCGGCAAGCGGCTCGCGATCGAACACATCGAGACCAGCACCGCCGAGCCGCCTCGATTGAAGGCGGCCGACGAGTGCCGCTTCATTCACCACCGGACCACGCGCGAGATTAATCAGAAAGGCGTCCGGGCGCAGCGCATCCAACACATCGGCGTTGATCAGATGGTGCGTTTGCGGCGTATAGGCTGTGAGCACGATCAGGAAATCGGCTTCCGCCGCCGAAGCAATCAGATCGCGGCGCGGCCGAATCTCGTCGAAGCTATCCGCCGAACTGCGGGCATCGCTGATTCCGACGGTGTGCATTCCGAATGCCTTGCAACGGCGCGCGAGTTCCTCGCTGATGGCGCCGATGCCCGCCACAACCACAGTCTTGCCCAGCAGCAACCGCTGCGGCCAACGCTGCCAGCTTTGTTGCTGCTGATTGCCGACTATCCGGGGCAGATCGCGCGCCAGCGCCAGCATGTGCAAGAACGCCATCTCCGACATCTGCGGGCCGTGAATGCCGCGCGCCGAGGTGATCATGACGGTTTCGGGGAGCTCCAAGCTCAGCAGAGGGTCGATGCCGGTGGTAAAGGCCTGGATCCATTGCAGGCGCGGCATCGCAGCGACCACCTCCGGCGTGATCGCCTGCGCAAGCCCCATCACGGCACGGGCCTGCCCCGCACGGTCGAGCAGCGCCGCTGCGCTTTCTGCGGCATGGACCCGGACGGCGGGGCACGCCTGCCCGATCCGGTCCGCCACGGTGGGCACATCCTGGGTGATGACGAGAATTTCCAGCCGATCGTCAGCCATAAAGCGCCTTGGGCAGCCACAGCGCCAGCTGTGGGAAAATTAAAAGCAGCGCCAGCAGCACGAACGGCGCGATCAGAAACGGCAGGATGCCGCGATAGATGCTGCCGAGCCGAATGTCCGGGACCTGGGCCTGAATCACAAAGAGGTTCATGCCGACCGGCGGATGGATGAGGCCCAGCTCGACGACGATGACCACGATGATCGAGAACCAGACGGGATCATAGCCATACTGCTTCACCAGCGGCAGGAACACCGGCACGGTGATCAGCACCATTCCGATTCCCTCCAGGAAGCATCCGATCACGACATAGGCGACGATGATGATGCCCATCACCGCAAGGCCCGGCAGATGCAGCGACCTGGCGGTGGCGGCGAGCAGCTGCGGCAGCTCGGTCTGAACGACGAAGATTGCGAAATAGGTAGCGCCGATGATGATTGCGAACAGCAGTGCCGAGGTCGACACCGCGCCCTCCACGGCCTGAAACAGCTGCGCCGGCGACAGCCTGCGGCCGATCACGCCGAGCAGGATGGCCCCGAAGGCGCCGAGCGCTGCGGCCTCCGTCGGGCTGAAGATACCGCCATAGATGCCGCCAATCGTCAGCGTGAACAGCAGGACGAACTGCCAGGGTTGGCGCAGCGCGCCAAGTCGCTCGCGCCAACTGACCGGCTTGCCAAGCGGAGCGAGCTTCGGGTTCAGCTGCGAGGCGAGCAGCGCCAGCGCGACATAGGACACCGTGAGGATGATCGCCGGGAACAGCGCGGCCGCGAACAGCTTCGGCACCGACTGCTCGGCAATGGCGCCGTAAATCACCAAGATGATCGAAGGCGGCACCAGGATGCCGATCGAGCCGCCCGCCGCGATCGCGCCTGCGGCAAGACCGTCGTCATAGCCCGCCTTGCGCATCTCGGGCAGCGCGATCCGCGACATCGTGGCAGCGGTTGCGATCGAAGAGCCGCACACCGCGCCGAAGCAGGCCGATGCTCCGATCGCCGCAACGGCCAATCCACCGCGCACGCCCGACAGCAAGAGGCGGGCCGCATTGAACAGATCGGCCGACAGCCGCGTGCTCGAGGCGACGTCACCCATCAGGATGAACAGCGGAATCACCGACAGCGGATAGGAATTGGCGACGTCGAACGGTGTCGTGCCCAGGGTCGTGAAGGCAGCGGCCCAACCGTTGATGACGGTATTGCCGGACAGGCCGACGATGATGAGCGCCGCCCAGACCGGGATGCGAAAGAACAACAACGCAAACAGTGCGAGAACACCGATCGCGCCGATCCACTGGACGCTCATGTGCTATTCTCGCTTTCGGCATGAGCTATCCTGCGCGAGGCCGGCACCGGCCGGAACAAGGGACCGAGCGCGCACAGCACCGTCCCGATCAATCCAACGATGGCGAAAACCCAGAGCACCCAGAGCTGCAGGCCCAGCTCCAGCTTGCGGTCGCCGTAATCATGGGCCTGCAAGGCGGGAGCAATCATCGCGGCTGTGACAAGAACCAGAAGAGCGACCGAGACGATGTCGGAGAGCCGTACGAGGACGCGCTCGAGGCGCGGACTGACCAATGAATCGATGACGTCGATCACGATGTTCTTGCGGGCAAAGAAACTCGCCGACATGCCGTGAAAGACGAACACGACGAGGCAGGCCTCGACGATGTCATAAGCGCCGCGGATCGGGCGGTTGAAGAGAAAGCGCAAGGTGACGTCCACACAGGTCGTGAGCATCATGACGACGAGCGCGATCATGGCGAGCCGGACCTGTGCGGTCTTCAGGCGCTCGGCAAAATTTTCCAGCGGCGGAACGGCCATGGTGGCTTCCTTTGTAAGTCACGGCCGGCACGGCCGCTGCTTCGATGTCCGCTTCAAGCCGTGTAGGCGTCAAGGAAAGCCTTCACCGGTTTTCCGGACTTCTCCAGATTGGCGAGCGCCTTGTCTAGGAGCGGCACGAGAATCTCCTTGACGCGGGAAAGCTCGGCATCGGCAAGCTGCGAAATCTGCACGCCCTTCTCGAGCATATAGGCGCGACCCGCCTTCTCGCTGGCATCGAAGGCGGCGCCGAAGCGCTCGGCCATTGCAGGCCCGGTGGTCTGCTCGATCATCTGCTGCAGATCGGCCGGCAGTGCCTTGAACTTATTCGGATTCATGGCCACCGCGAAAGTCGCAGTGCTCACGCCCGGCTCCAGCGAATATTTGATCGCGGTACCGAGATCGAAGCTCTGGCAGGCCTCGTACGGGAAGGTCGCGGCATCGATGATGCCTTTGGAGAGACTGTCCGCGGTCTCCGCCGGCGGCACCGCAAGCGGCGTAGCGCCGAGCAGTGGAATGATCTGCGCGAACTGCTCACCGGCGTAGCGCACCCGCAATCCGTTGAAATCTTCAAGCTTGGTGATGGGACGTTTGCTGGTATGGAACATCAGCGGATTGGTCACCGCCATCCACAGGATCTTCATGCCCGGATGTTCGGCGAAGAGATAGGTCGGCGCCAATTCCGTGAGACGGTGCGACGTCACCGCACTGTTGCTGCCCGCCTTCGGCGCCAAATAGGGCAGCGAGATGAGATCGGTCATCGGGAAGCGGCCTGGGGTCGCGCCGTGCAAGCCGACCGCGATGTCCACGACCCCGTTGCGCACCAGATCGAATTGCCGGTTGACCGGCCCTAGCTGCGAGGCCGGGAAGATGTTGAGCGTCAACCGGCCTTGCGACTGCTCGCTCAGGCTCTCGCCCCACTTGGTCAGTTCGCGGTGGAACGTGTGGTTAGGCGGGAGATAATGCGAGACTTTGAGGCTGATCGGCTCCGCCCTGGCCGACGCTATGCCAAGCCCCCCGATCGCCGCGCCAGAAATGGCCCCAAGCAGGACCGAACGACGTGTAACCATTGCGCTTCTCCCTCCCGACTGCGCCCGGAGCTTATTCGCCTCGGTGCGCCACCCGCTTGTCTCTCGGACATCCGGCATAGTACTGCAATACGGTTCATTTGTATCGTATTGCGGTTAGCACCGCAAGGGGACCGCTCTACCCGCTCAGCGGGACAGAATGCCTTCCACCCGCCGCCGGAACCCAAGCAGCTTTTCGGCCAGGCCATCCCGGTTTTCCAGAAAGCGCTGCGTCGGCACTGGAATCGAGACTGCGACCGGACGACCGAAATGATCGATCACTGCGGTACCGATCGCACTTATTCCGGCGCCATGCTCTTCCAGATCATAGGCGAGATGGGTGCGGCGGATGTCGTTGAGCTCATCGATCAGACGCTTGCGACTGGCAAGCGAATAGTCGGGATGCTCGGCCAAGCTCTTCTCGATCAGTTCCTCGCTCTCTTCCGGCGAGAAGCAAGACAGCACCGCCTTGCCATTCGCCGTGCAATGGAGTGGAAAGCGCTCGCCGACCGCGGATAACGCAGTCAGCCGGCGGCGGCCTGGTACCTGATCGACAAACACGACTGAGCCGCCGGAGAGAACCGAGAGGTCGACCGTCTCTCCCACCTCCTCGCCTAGCGTCATCAAGTGCGGCCGAACGATCTCGCTGGAGTTAGCGCCCACCGAAGCTGCGATCCGCAACAGACCCATGCCGATCCTCACCTGCCCAGGCCCACTCGACGTGACGAAGTCCTGTGCGGTCAACGCCGCCACGATCCGCTGCACGGTCGAGCGGGCTAGCCCCACGGATTTCGCGATCTGTCCGAGACTCAAGCCGTTCGGGTGGCTCTCCAGGGTGCGCAGAATGCTGCCGGCACGCGCCAGTACCTGAATCCCATTGCTGCCACGCTCATCAGACGGTGGCGCTGCGGACGATGTTGCTTTCAACGCCCGTGCTGCGGCTTTCGACATCAGTCTACTGTCCTCCGATTGGACCGATCACACGATCGGAATCTCGTAGCAAGACACTCTAGCCCAGCGCGACATGCAGGGCGACGCGGCATGCCCGGGTTGGCGCCATGCATCGGGCTGCCACACATCAGCTTCGTCCGCTCGTGACGGGGGTGCTTCGAATTGCGGTTGACCTTTTCCACGATATGATACATGTGTATCGCAACATGGGGCAAGCGGGATTGTGCGGATTGCTCCAAGGAAAACCGGTTTCTAAAGGGAGGATGCGCATGTCGGTCAAGATTCGGGGCATCGATTTTCAGAGCAACACCGACAATGCCATGGGCCTGAGGTTTACCAACCTCTCGCATCGCTGGGGCTTCCAGTGTCCGAACTGGCCCTATTTCGAAGACGTCAAGATCGAGCGCATCCACTACATGGCCAAGTCGGGTGTGCTGTCGCAGCGCATTACGACCTCGATGCATTCCACCACCCATATCGACGCGCCGGCCCACGTGGTGCAGGGCACTCCGTTCATCGACGAGGTGCCATTGCCGCACTTCTTCGGCTCAGGCATCGTGGTCTCGATCCCGAAGAAGAAGTGGGAATCGATCACCGCGGACGACCTGGAGAAAGCCTGCGGGCACGCCATCCGCCCGCACGACGTGCTGATCATCAACACCGGCTGGCACAAGATCTATGAGGATGGCGACTACTTCGCCTACTGCCCGGGTCTGGTGCCCTCCGCCGCAGACTGGATGGTCGACAAGCACGTCAAGGTGCTCGGCCATGACACGCAGGCCAACGACCACCCGCTCGCCACCGCCATCGGCGCGCATCGCAACGGTCCCCTGCTGCCGCACCTCAAGGAAGAATATCGCATCTGGTCCAACGGACGCGACTGGTCCGAAGACTTTCCGGAATGGGAGCCGGTGCACAACAAGCTCTTCAAGCACGGCATCCTCGGCATCGAAAATGTCGGCGGCGACCTCGAAGAGGTCACCGGCAAGCGCTGCACCTTCGCCTTCTTCCCATGGAATTGGGACCGCGGCGACGGCTGTATCATCCGCCTCGTCGCCATCACCGATCCGAAGCAGGCCTATCGGATCGAAAAAGGCGAGGCATTCTGATGCACGTCAAGCGCTTTGCGGAAGCCAAACCCTACGATGCGCCAAACCATTACGGCGTGGTGGGGCTGCGCCTCCAAGGTTTCGAGCCGGGGGGCCCGACCAACCAATGGATCGGCCTCTCGCAATTTCTGCCGGGCGGTGGCGCCGGCCCCGACTCCACTCCCTTCGAGAAAGTCTATGTGGTGCTCGACGGCGAGATGACCGTGATCGTCGACGGCCACGAGACCGTGCTCGGCCGCTACGACAGTTGCACCATCGCGCCCAACGAGGTGCGCCAGATCGTCAACCGGCGCAACGACGTCTGCACCATGCTGGTCGTCATACCCTATCCGCCGGGAGCGAAGCCATGACCGCCTCCGCCGAATTCCTCAAGGATCCGCTGTCGCTGTTCGATATCCGCGGCAAGGTCGCCGTCGTGACCGGCGCGTCGGGTGCCTTCGGCGCGCTGGCTGTGCAGGTGCTGGCCGGCGCCGGCGCGAAGGTCGCCGCCGTCGCCGGCAACGCCGAGGCACTGGCCGAAACCGCATCGACGGGGCGCGCGCTCGGCGCCGAGGTTTTGACCATCGCCGCGCGCCCGACCGACGAGGCCGCCTGCGCGGACATCGTCGCCCAGACGGTCGAGGCTTTTGGCGGCCTCGACATTCTCGTGGTTGCCTCGGGCAAGAACGATGTCGCCAAGATCGTCGACATGGCGCCCGAACGATTTCTCGATGTGATGGATGCCAATGTCACCCAGTCCTGGCTGATGGCGCGGGCCGCCGGCAAGCAAATGCTGGCTCAGGGTCGCGGCGGCAAGATTGTGCTGATGTCCTCGGCGCGCGGCAAGCTCGGCCATCCAGCCGGCTACTCGGCCTATTGTGCCTCGAAATCGGCGATCGACGGCATCACCCGGGCGC
>NZ_JAFATE010000193.1 GCF_019244115.1 Bradyrhizobium sp. | reverse complement strand
CGCGGCCTGGGTCATTGCTCGGCTTGGAGGATGGACCGCCTACTACGGAAAGCCCGGCCCAAAGATCATGCGCTTAGGCCTCGAAGCCTTCCGCCGCATCAAACACGGGACCACTCTGAAGCTCCGAAATGTGTGAATCGAATAGCTGGGAACCGGGCTTGATTGCTCCCATCGCCCGCGAGACCATCTCTCGCGGGCTTGGCCTCAGCGTCGGGAGGCCAGGACCACACGCTTTCACGTCCGCTTCCGGGCCGTTCGTCCGCACGAAGAACTCGCGCGCGGCACCGAAACGTCCATCGCATCCCGCACCCCACGTTCGTGACGACCGCGAAGCGCCCCTCGGTATCGAGCGCGGGACGGCTCGGATCATGCTTCTGATTTACGTGAAAGTCAAGCCTGTTTTTTGAAAATCGGAAGGCCGCAACGCTGCGACGGAATGGCAGGACGGGCAGTTGGCGCATGGCACGCGTGCGTTAGCTGCAGGCGAAAGGTCCACAGCTCCCTCGGCACAGAATGGACATCATTCAAGATGTGCTACTCTCGGTCCCCTGCACAAAAGGACCGTCCCGAGGTCAGGAGTCTGGAATTGCCGACCCACCATGCTCAGGATGACCCCTTCAGAGCATTCGTGGACCTCATCGTCTGCGGCGATAGTGACGCCGCCGTCAGGTTGCTCGAGGCTTCGCCAAACCTCGCCAACGAACGCGCTGCCCGAGGCGCAATTCGGCAAGCTGCGAAGGAGAATTTTTTCGATCGGATCAGGCACTACATCTACGAGGGTGATACTGCACTTCATATGGCAGCTGCCGCAAACCAGACGCGCATCGCAGAGCAACTGATCTCCGGGGGTGCCGACGTTCATGCGAGAAACCGGCGCGGTGCAGAACCGCTTCACTATGCCGCTGACGGCGGGCCAGGCTCGCCTGCGTGGAATCCCGACGAGCAGGCCAGGATCATCGGCGCGCTCATTCGAGCCGGCGCCGACCCGAACGCCGTCGACAAAAGCGGGGTCTCTCCACTGCACCGGGCGGTGCGCAATCGCTGTGCCGCTGCGGTAAGGGCGCTCATCGAAAGCGGCGCCGATCCACGGGCTCCCAACAGAAGCGGGTCAACCCCGATGCGGCTCGCGACAATGAACACCGGCAAGAGTGGATCAGGGTCTCCAGGCGCCAGAGAGCAGCAGCGAGCGATTTTGCGCATTCTGAGGCAGCACGGCGCTGCGTGACGCAGGAGTACTAACCCACCCTATGACAGCTACGAGCTGACCTGCCCGTCGTGCAGTCATCGGGCGCGACACCTGCGCGCCGGGACTCGCAAGGCGGGTCGGCCGACGGCGTGACTCACCACGTCGCCGGGGAGAGAAGGAGGGTCGTACGCTTCGCTGACCGAGCCTTGGGCGAGCCGCTCGAGATAACCGGAAATCGTCACCTCCTCGTCGGAGGCCACGCGGGCAACTCGCGCATTTGTGAAATGCTATGATGCATAACGCTAGTCATCATAGCATATTGTTCAGCGACCGTTCAGTCCGGAAACGACACGTATGACGAGCGGATGCGATCGCCGTGTCCGCCCTGTACGAGACCGCTTAGTGTCGGGAGCCCACTCAACTGCGAAGAGGAAACGATGAAAAGACGCCAGTTTGGTTCTGCCGTGATTGGTGCAGTGACGCTCGTTGTCACCCTTGTTGGATGCGTCACTTACGCAGAAGCTGCACCATTATCAGTCCCCGCCGGCCCGTTTGATTTGTGTCCACCGGGCTATTGGCTCGGTCGTGGAAGGCAGGCGTGTTGGATACGGCAGGTGCGCCCAGGCCCGTATGGAGGATGCCCGCAAAACTATCACCTTGGGCCACTGGGGGGCTGGTGCTGGGCGGACTATGTCGGATAGGTGAGGCTCCCATCGGCGCAGGATCGAACCCTCGAGAGACGGCGCGTATTCGGCGGCCGAGCCTCCGCAACGGGTGACACCAAAAACGATAGAGGCCGCCAACAGGCGGCGGCCTCTGAACATTCCGTCAAAATGTGTGCGGATGGACTGGAGCGTTTTCGAGCGAAGTGGGCATCGGTTCGCGTGAAGAAAACGCGCCAAAACGAGACTCTAGAGCCTCCGTTCCGATTCAATCGGAACGGAAAGGCTCTCGCGCGCCGGCTTGATCGAGCGCGGCGACGGCGGAACGTGAAAGATCTCGTAGCCGGCGACCACCGGAAACGTCTCCGCCGCTTCGGGCGTCACCAGCGCGACGACGGCGGCCGGCACCTCGGCATCGCTGAGCCTGGTCATCGCAGTGGCCCGTCCCTCGCTGAGCTGCACTTCGGTGGTGCCGGCCGCGGCGATCGCGGTGCGGACCTTGCCGCCCATCGGCGCATAGTCGCCGCGGAAAGAAAAGAGGTGGGTTACGCTCCGCTAACCCACCCTACCTGCTGTTACGGGCCGCGCAGCTCAGACGCCAAGCCACGCCAATCCGCCGGGAAGCGCGCGCCGGCAGCTAGTGGCCGACGACGACCTCGCTGATCTGGATGACCGGCGCGAGATCGGTGTAGTTCGGGATGTCGCCCATGATCTCCTGCGCGTGCGGCCCAAAACCCTTCTGGAACGCCTCGACCGAGTCGCAGAAGATGTGGCACATGCCGACATAGGTTGCGGGCGCTCCCGGCGCGCCGCCGGCCAGGCCCTTGTCGATGGTGTAGTATTTGCAGGCATCGCCGAGCCGCGCCTTGACCAGCGGCATGTGTTTGTCGCGATAATAGTCGTGGTCAAAGCGGGCGCCCGGATTGTTCGGATACATGACGCTGACTTTGATCATGGCGTGCTTCCTCCCAAAAATGCTTGCCGGTTGAAGTCCGGCGTTGGCGGCGAACTCTGCGTCAGATTTGCCGAACCTGCAACCGCAAAGACGCGCGTTCCGCAACGGTCACTCAGGACCGCAGCACGAGTCCGTGGGTCGTGGTCCCGCTCACCGACGCGGTTTCAGCGAGCGCGGCGACAACGGCACGCGAAACGTTCGGAAGCCGGTGACGTCAGGAAATGCGTCCGCCGCCTCCGGAGCAGCCAGCGCGACGATAGCGGCCGGCACCTCGCCGCTCGCCAGGCGATCGATCGCCGTCGTCGTCGCCTCGCTCAATTGCACCTCGCTCGCACCCGCGGCCACGATCGCGGTCCGGATCATGGCAGCGGATGCGGCAAACCTGCCATCGATCGCGACGCTTTTTGCGGTGAGGTCGGAAACATCCGTGATGTTCAGACGTGTCATCAGGACGGCGACGAGACCGTCGGCCTCGCCCGCCGTCGCCGGAGGGTTGCTACGTTCCACATCCGCTGTGGCGTCAGCGACCTCTTGCTGGATCGATCGCGCGAGCCGCGGCACGTCACGCGGTGGCGCGGACGGAGAGGCTACGCCCTCAGCAGGAGCGGAGACAGCACGTGTCGTCGCCGTGGTGACCGGCTCAGGCGTGGGTGCAGGCGCCTCGGGAGGAGCCGGGGCAAGCGGGCGGGTCGGTGCGCTCTCGCCCCTCGCCGCGGCTACCCTTGGAGCCGTCTTGGCAGCGCGATCCTTTCCGGCGTGATCCGGCGGCCGCTTCGCGCCTTTCGCCGCATGGAGGGGCTTGCCGTGCAGACTTGCAGATTTCGTCCTGAACGACAGGAAATTGAGCGGCGAGTTCGCGGCGCTCCTGCCATCAAAGGTGAGCCGGTCGCCGTCACGGCAGGACGTGGCGAGCGTCGGCAATGGCGGTGAATGGCTGCAGCCGGTCAAGCTCAGACCCAGCGCGCCGATGAGAAGCTTTCTCAAGCAGTCGCTCCGTGGAGGCTTTTTGGGTTCCGCCAGCAATTCTTGCTGCGTCGAACGATATGCGCTGGACGATGCAGTTTTGAGCGAAACGTTTAAGCGCGCGTTAAGCGTGCGCCATCGAACGGACGGAGCTTTCGAATGGTTAACGCGCCGTTACGCGCAAAACATCGACGCAGGCACCTTGCCGGTTCCGGGTCACATGCACCGAATGACGCGCCGATTTTGCTCTGCAGCAAGCGGAGTTTCCTCTGCGACAATTTGGGCGAAACGGGAACGGCAAGCGCGGTGGAGCGTTCTTAGCTTCACCGTTTCCTGATCAAGGAGAAGATCAATGTTGACGAAATTTCTGGCAGCGGGCCTGATCGGTTCCGCGCTGCTCATCTCGCCTGTGCTCGCGGAGGATACGGGTGCGATGAACAAGGTCGGCGCCTCCACCACCGCGGAGCCATATCACGGCGACTGGCGCACGTCCAAGGTCGTGGGTTTGAGCGTTTACAACAGCAAGGACGAGAACATCGGCGCGATCAACGATCTGCTGATGGACAAGAGCGGCAACATCAAAGCCGTGGTGGTTGGCGTCGGCGGCTTCCTCGGCATGGGCGAGCACCTGGTGGCGATCCCGTTCGAGAAGATCAAGTTCGTGGACGAGCCGGCCAGGACGGCTTCGACGACGACCACGCCGAACGCGAATCCGCCGGGCGCCGCGCCGAACCGGCCGGCCTCGAGCACGACGACGGGCGCTGCGACCACCAGCACCACAACCACGAAATCCAACGAGTGGTATCCCGATCACGCGATGTTCGACGCGACCAAGGATGAGCTGAAGAACCTGCCCGAGTTCAAATATTCGAGCTAAGGCTGCCGCGATCACATCGTGATCCCGCAAGGAGCGCCCGGCCTGCCGGGCGCTTTTATTTTGAGCTCGGGCAAAGCCGGCACACCGCGGGATGTTTCGTGAAATCGTCGTGGCCTCGGTCTATGATCGGACCATGAAATTCGTGCTTCGTCTCGCGCTTGCAGCGCTGTCGCTCCTCCTTGTCGCCATCGCCGCGCCCGGACGCGCCGCGGAGTCCCCTCCCGTCGATGTCCGCATTCTCGCGATCAACGATTTTCATGGCAATCTGCGCCCGCCCCCGGGCGGCATCCGGATCGCCGATCCCGATGACAAGGCGAAAAAGATCGCGGTGTCGGCCGGCGGCGCCGAATACATGGCGACCCTGGTCAAACAGCTCCGCGACGGTCACGCCAACACGATCTTCGTCGCAGCCGGCGACCTGATCGGCGCGAGCCCGCTGCTGTCAGGCCTGTTTCATGACGAGCCGACCATCGAATCGCTGTCGATGATGGGGCTCGCGGTCGCATCCGTCGGCAACCATGAATTCGACGAAGGCAAGGACGAACTCTTGCGGATGCAGAATGGCGGCTGCCATCCCGTCGACAAATGCCGGGGGCCGCATCCGTTCGAAGGCGCCAAATTTCACTACCTTGCAGCCTCCACCGTCGACACCGCGACCGGCAAGACGGTGTTTCCGCCCTATGAGATCCGCAGCTTCGATAGCGTCGCCGTCGCCTTCATCGGGCTGACGCTGAAAGGCACCAGCGGGATCATCTCGCCATCGGCCGCCGCCGGGCTCGAATTTCGCGACGAGGCCGAGACCGTGAATGCACTCGTTCCCGAACTGAAGGCGCGCGGCGTGCAGGCGATCGTGGTTCTCATCCATGAGGGCGGCTGGCCGACCGGCGACTACAACGAATGCCCGGGGATTTCCGGCCCGATCGTCGACATCGTGAAAAAGCTCGACCCCGCGGTCGACGTCGTGATCTCCGGCCATACCCACCAGGCCTATGTCTGCGAGATCGATCATCGGCTGGTCACGAGCGGCGACAAGTTCGGCACCCTGGTCACTGCGATCGACCTGAAACTCGATCCAGCGACGCGCGACGTGATCAGCGCCAGAGCCGACAATGTCATCGTGCACAACACGCTGGCGAAAGACGCCGAGCAGACCGCGCTGATCGCGGCCTATGACAAGGTGGCGGCGCCGCTCGCGAACCGCCGCGCCGGCACCATCACGGAGACGCTGTCGCGCGTGCCCAACGAAGCCGGCGAGAGCGTGCTCGGCGACGTCATCGCGGATGCACAGCTCGCCGCGACGCGCAGCGAGAAGGACGGCGGCGCGGTGGTCGCCTTCACCAATCCCGGCGGCATCCGCACCGATGTGGTCAAGCAAGGAGACGGTGGCGTGAGCTATGCCG
The DNA here is from genome assembly GCF_019244115.1 of Bradyrhizobium sp. Classification (GTDB taxonomy): domain Bacteria; phylum Pseudomonadota; class Alphaproteobacteria; order Rhizobiales; family Xanthobacteraceae; genus Bradyrhizobium. Next base: position 4,974 of record NZ_JAFATE010000193.1, on the reverse strand, counting down.
ACCTGTTCGCGAGCCAGCCGTTCCGCAACCAGCTGGTGACGCTGACCCTGACGGGCGACCAGATCAAGGCCATGCTGGAGCAGCAATGGCTGGATCCCAGGCGGCCGCGGATCCTGCAGGTGTCCGGCGGATTCAGCTATGCCTTCGACAATGACAAGCCGTTCGGCGAGCGCGTGATCGCGGAGCGCATGATGCTGAACGACGCGCGCATCGCGCCCGCGCAAAACTACCGTGTCACCGTCAACAACTATCTCGCGCAGGGCGGCGATGGTTTTGCTGCGCTGAAGGACGGCACCAACGCACAGTTCGGTGCCTACGACAGCGACGCGCTTTTCGCTTACTTTCTGGCCAAGGGCGAGATCACGCCGACCACGCCCGATCGCATCGCGCGGGTGAATTGACGCCGTCATTGCGAGGCGCAAAGCGCCGAAGCAATCCAGGCGACAGTGATTCCGGGACCGCTCGAAGAGCCGGACCCGGAATCTCGAGATTCCGGGTTCGCGCTTCGCGCGCCCCGGAATGACACCACTCGTGAGACTCTGGATTGCTTCGGCGCGTTGCGCCTCGCAATGACGGTATGCAACCCAGCCGTTTCCGGAGACTTCCGCCCTTTCCGAGCGGGCGGCGACGCCTTAAATTAGCCGCTTGGCCCAAACGGCGCCCGTCACGCTATCCAGGGTTTTCAATGTCCACCTTGTACCTGACCCATCCGGCCTGCCTCGATCATATGACGCCCGAGGGCCATCCCGAGCGGTCCGACCGGCTGCGCGTGGTCAACCAGGTGCTGTCGGAAGCGCGTTTTGCAGCCCTGGTGCGCGGCGAGGCCGTGGAAGGCAATCTCGATCTGGTCACGCTCTGTCACAACGAGCACTACGTCACCGAGCTGCGCCACATCGCACCGACCGAAGGCATGATCTACATCGACGGCGACACCTCGATGTCGCCGGGAACCTGGGAAGCCGTGATGCGCGGCGTCGGCGGCGCGGTGACCGCGACCGAGGCGGTCATGAGCGGGACGCATCAAAACGCCTTCGTCGCGGTGCGCCCGCCCGGCCATCACGCCGAACACAACAAGCCGATGGGTTTCTGCTTCTTCGACAACGTCGCGATCGCCGCCCGTCACGCGCAGCGCAAGTTCGGCATCGGCCGCGCCGCGATCGTCGATTTCGACGTCCATCACGGCAACGGCACACAGGACATCTTCTGGTCCGATGCCAGCGTGATGTACTGCTCGACCCACCAGATGCCGCTGTTCCCGGGCACCGGAGCCCGCGGCGAGCGCGGCGAACATGATACCATCGTCAACGCGCCGCTCGCCTCCGAGGACGGCAGCCAGCAGTTCCGCAGCGCCTTCGAGAACGTCATCCTGCCGCAGCTCACCAGATTCGCGCCCGAGCTGATCATCGTTTCGGCCGGTTTCGACGCGCATTTCCGCGATCCCCTGGCCTCGCTCAATCTGCGCGCCGAGGACTTTGGCTGGGTCACTAAAAAGCTGATGGATGTGGCGGAAGCCTCCGCCAGCGGGCGAATTGTCTCGGTGCTCGAAGGCGGCTATGATCTTCAGGGATTGAAGGAATCGGTTGCGGCCCACGTCACCGCCCTGATGAACGGCTGATTTGCCGGGCAGCCGAGGATTCCCGGATTGATGAACGGACAGCGTGCGCGAGCGGATTGTCACAATCTGTCCGCACTGATCCATTTTAAGGGCCGGAGCTGTTGCGGCCCCCCACAAGTTCCTGCATCAGAGCGGGCACTGGAACCCAGGAGGGACCGGCCGGATTCGCCCACGCGTGAATGCGTCAAACCAGAGAAAGCAGCATGGCAGAAAACACCCTCATCGACGTCAAGAAGCTCTCCTTCGAGCGCGCGATCGAAGAACTCGAATCGATCGTGAAGCGGCTGGAGGATGGCAAGGTGCCGTTGGAGGAATCGGTCGCCATCTACGAACGCGGCGAGGCGCTCAAGCGTCGCTGCGAGGAGTTGTTGCGGCAGGCCGAGGCGCGGGTCGAGAAGATCACCGCGGATACGACCGGCGAGGTCACCGGCGTCGAACCGCTAGACGTGCAGTAGCCGTTCGCGACCTTAAGCCCGGCACTTTTGGGCAACATGGCCGGCCAAAAGGCGCTGATGCGACGGCCCGGTCATGATGGCGGTCAAAAACCTCTTGGCGCCCCCTCCGGCCTGCTATAGTCGGACGTGCTGCCGGACGACCTTGAACCCGGCGAGCCCGGCGGGGGAAAGCGACGTTGCGCGTCCAAGAGCGCCATATCATTTACGTGCAGGGCTATGATCCCCGCGGCCTTGCGCAATATTACCGGATGTTCCGCACGGAACTGCGCAAGTTCGGCCGGCTCTATCAGGTCAATACCACACTCGGCCGTCCGCAGAGCCGCTCCGACGACGAGATCACGTCCTGGACCATCGCCACCGAGGCCGAGGGCTGGAAGACCCGCACCACCTACGATTTCCTGCGCTTTGAGGATTTCATCCAGCGCGACCTCGCCTCGCCGATCTGGCGCACGGTGCTGCGTGCGGTCTTCTTCTATTGGCGGCTGGTGTTCAACGGCACGATGGGGCGCTTCACCCGCGCGAACTGGCGCTTTGCGACCTTCATCACCTACCCTCATTTCATCCTGCTCCTGGAGGCGCTCGCGGTCGCGGCCTTCGCCTTCGTGTTCGAAAAGGGCCTGCAGGCGCTCGGCCTGCCGCTCTTCGTCACCGCGCCGCTCGCCTCTGCGCTGTTCATTGCCGTGCTCGGGCTCCTGCTCAAATACACCGAGAACCAGACCTACGTGCTCTATCTCTTGTGCGACTGGATCTGGACCTGGGAGTTCGCGCACAAGCAGCGCCCCGAATGGGATGAGCGGCTCGACCGCTTCGCCGACTATCTCTGCAGCGTCGCGCGCACCAGCTGTGCCGACGAGATCGTCATCGTCGGCCACAGTTCGGGATCGTTTCTCGGTACCGAGATGCTGGCGCGCGCGCTGAGGCGCGACGGAGCGCTCGGCCGGCACGGCCCGCGCATCATGCTGCTGACGCTCGGCGGCAACTATCCGATCGTCGGTTTTCACGCGGCGGCGCAACACTTCCGCGATCACCTGCGCGAACTCGCCATCGAGCACTCGGTCGAGTGGATCGACTGCCAGGCCCGCAAGGACGTGATGAATTTCTTCCAGCTCGATCCGCTGGCGAGCCATGGCATCGAGGTCGGCGCGACGAGATGCAACCCCAAGATCGTCCCAGTCCGTTTTCGCGAGATCATCGACGCGAGCCACTACAACCTGTTCCGCTGGCAGTTCTTCCGCGTGCACTTCCAGTTCGTGATGGCGAACGAACGGCCGCATGCCTACGACTTCTTCATGATCGTGTGCGGGCCGGTTCCCCTGCGCGAGCGCATGGCTTCTCCGGAAGCAGCGTTAACGGTCGTGACTGCGCAGGGGCCGGATTTGAGGGAACAAGCGTGGCTTACCCTCGAATCTGGCGCTCCCGGCAACGGAAATGCCGTCGGTTTGACCGATGGGGAACCTCCCGCGCGGCTCAGTGGTTAGGGTTTTTGGCGTCCTGTTAACCCTGCTCATGGCCGGCAGGCTGTGGTGCGGGTTGGCTTTGGCCGCGGCTTTGGTGTAAAGCTTCGGGAACTACGGGCTTTTTGCGGGCTCTTTCGGCCGTCGGCAACTCCGGGCTTAAGAGCTTGCAAATACTCAGAGAATGCGGCCGGGACGGGGCTAAGCCGCGGAAAGTGACATCGATCACGTTGACCGATTGGGGAACAAACTAGGCTCTGAAACTGGCTTTCTGCCCGTGCAGGTGACACCGACGGCCCAAGCTTTTGCTGTGCCGATTGAACGCAACCCGTCTGTCGTCGGACCAACGCTCCGACATGCAAAATTGGAATATCGCTGTGACCACATTCAGTAAAACGCCGCTTCTCGATACCATCCGTACGCCCGATGACCTTAGACGGCTGAAGGTGGACCAGCTCCGGCAGGTGGCCGACGAGCTCCGCCAGGAGACCATCGATGCGGTTTCGGTGACGGGCGGGCATTTTGGCGCTGGTCTCGGTGTGGTCGAGCTGACCACGGCCATCCATTACATCTTCGATACGCCGCGCGACCGCCTGATCTGGGACGTCGGCCACCAAGCCTATCCGCACAAAATTCTCACCGGCCGCCGCGACCGCATCCGCACCTTGCGCACCGGTGGCGGTCTGTCCGGTTTCACCAAGCGCAGCGAGAGCGATTACGATCCGTTCGGCGCCGCGCACTCCTCGACCTCGATTTCGGCGGCCCTTGGCATGGCCGTGGCGCGCGACCTCTCCGGCGGCAAGAACAACGTCATCGCCGTGATCGGCGACGGCGCGATGTCGGCCGGCATGGCCTATGAGGCGATGAACAATGCCGGCGCGATGAATTCGCGCCTCATCGTCATCCTCAACGACAACGACATGTCGATCGCGCCGCCAGTCGGCGCGATGGCCGGCTATCTGGCTCGCCTGTTCTCCGGGCACACGTATCGTTCGCTGCGCGAGGTCGGCAAGCAGCTCGCCACCAAGCTGCCGAAGGCCCTGGAAATCGGCGCGCTGCGTGCCGAGGAATTCAGCCGCGGCATGATTACCGGCGGCACCATGTTCGAGGAGCTCGGCTTCTACTATGTCGGGCCGATCGACGGGCACAATCTCGATCACCTGATTCCGGTGCTCAAGAATGTGCGCGATGCAAAGAAAGGCCCGATCCTGGTCCATGTCGTCACCCAGAAGGGCAAGGGCTATCCGCCGGCGGAAGCCTCCGCGGACAAGTACCACGCGGTGGTCAAGTTCGACGTTGCGACCGGCACCCAGGCCAAGGCCAAGCCGAATGCGCCGGCCTATCAGAACGTGTTCGGCCAGAGCCTGGTCAAGGAAGCGCAGAAGGACGACAAGATCGTCGCCATCACCGCGGCGATGCCGTCGGGCACCGGCGTCGACATCTTCAACAA
>NZ_JAFATE010000135.1 GCF_019244115.1 Bradyrhizobium sp. | reverse complement strand
CGACCAACTTGAGCGTGAGAATCGGTCCATGGTCCCGCGCGGATCTCGAGAAGGCCGTACGGGGGGCCAATCCGCAGGACCCGGGTCTGACGGTTCGCGACCTGACGAGCTCGATTGCGACGCAGCCCTGGTCAGTGCGGGCCTTGGCCCAGGCGCTATCGAAGACCCATGGCAAGCTCTTTCAGTCCTCGCGCTATCTGGGGGGTCCCCTGGATGACCCGAAGAATCCGCCCTGGCTAGGCGATGTCTCCGACTGGCTGAGGCATCATCGACCCACCTCCGGGCAAGCCTTGAGCGATGACGACATCCGTATCCTAGCGAGCGATCCGCCGATCCCGTTTTTCGCCCGCTTCGAGGCGGGGCAGGATCCCAAGATCGAGGGCAAGTATCTCGGGGTGCTGACGTCAATTGTCGTGGCCGATGTCTTTTATGGCATTCTCCAGAAGGATCGCCTTCTGAACATAGACGATGACAAAGACCTTGCACGCCAATTGCAGCAGGTCTCGACGCTCGTTTTCGATGACCGATCGGATGCATTTGCAGGGCTGGAACGCATCACGACGGTCAACAGTCTCATCGACTACGTCGGTGAACTCATCAGATTCCCGACCGGCGGGTAGCCGGCATCAGCAAGAGCGTGCAAACAGGCAGGTGACACATGGGACATCCAAAGATGACGATTGGCCCGAATGATTATCCTCAATGGGGCAAGCTTGTGAAATCATGGGCGACTGGCAGAAACTACGTCGATTATCAGGGGTCGGAGGAAAATCCCGTTCCCACCGCACCGGACAACAAATTCCAAAAACCAAGATCGTTCGAAGAGTTCTGGGATCAGTGCCAGTGGGCGCAGGTCGATCTCTTCTTCGACGATGCCAACAACACGCCGGTCCGCCGAGACGTTGGCATAGGCTTGATCGTGCTGCAGGGCGACTCTGACGTATTCGTGCTCCGGCTGCCACCACAGGAGATATTGCTCGAGCACGAAGCAAGGTTTCTCAAAGGCTCCACGTATCAGCTACCCGACTTCTATGCCAAAATCCCGGAGCTGATGACCACCAAGGTCGGGCGCATGACGATTCACGCCGAGCGCGTTGGCGAATATACGCTCAATACGTGTGGCTGACGTTGGGCCGGTGTTCGAACCAAACACCAAACTCGACACCCTCGACGGGAGCGCCGGCTGCCGCAAGGCCCGCGGCCAGGCGCTCCCAGTCTTTGCGCATTGCGACCGGAAAGACGTGCAGCAGCCAGCGTGTCATGTTGTCGCGCGTCGCCGGCAGCTGGCCATGCCAATCCGCGGCGATCCTCTTCAGCATGCTCTCGAACTCCGCTCTGGCTTCATCAAGCCGACCGACATGGGCCTTGGCGGCGCAGGCCCAGATCGTGAAGGCTGGGGACATCCCGAGATCCTCCCGAAACGCGTCGATGCATCCTAGATAGTCCGAGCATAAGAACTTGATTGCACCGGAATACGCCAGCTGTGGCGGCTTTGGGATTGGCGCGCCTCTCAGCGATGCGGCGGAAAGGCCCGCTGCGCGTTCGTAGTAGCCGCAATAAGAAAAGATCATGCCTGCTGCGATCAAGGTCCAGGGATCGTTCTCGTTCAAATCGATGGCCATTGCCGCATGCAGCGTGGATTCATCCACGCGGCCGAGCAACTGGTAGGTCCAGGCGAGGCTGAGCTGTGCGCGGGAATCGAGCGGATCGAGCTGCACCGCGCGTTGCGCGATGGGCACTGTCTCCAGATGCCGGGCCGTATCTCGAAGCATGCCGGGAAGCGCAATGGGCGCGATGTTGCGGTACTGGACCAGTCCGCTCAGCGCAGGAGAGAAATCAGGCGCGTCGGCGAGCAGACTCTCGACCAGCGCCGCAACGGCTGGCCAATCCCTTGAGGCCATCTGCAACAGCAGGGCTTGTCCGCGCAGCCAGCGGTCATGGATCTCCACGGGGACTTCATTGGCCGTTGCGAAGCGGCGCAGCCGTTCGGCGGAGACGTGGACGTTCAGGGCCTGGGCGATCTGGCGGACGATCCGCTCCTGGGTTTCGAACCACGCGGCCAGCGTGATCGAATA
>NZ_JAFATE010000040.1 GCF_019244115.1 Bradyrhizobium sp. | reverse complement strand
AATGAGTGAGATTGCCGTTCATGATGTCGCCGAACAGGTCCCATTTCTCGCCCCTGAACCGCATCATCTGCAGCTCCTTGATCGGTGCGTAATCGGTCGCCGAGGTGTTGATCTTGATGCCCGGCAGCAGGGTATCAGGCTGGAAATCCTTCAGGCTCGCCGCCTGCTTCATGACATTGTCGCGCGTCAGGTCGTCGCCACACTGTTTCAGGACCTCGACCAGGGTCTGCGCGGCGCCGTAGCCGAAGACCGTCGCGGCATCGCGCTTGTTACCGTCCGGATAATATTGCGCCAGGAAATCGACGAACTTCTTCATGCCGGGATCGTCGGCCCACTGCGGGTCGCCGGCGTCCTTGGCATAGTTGGCCGAGAGAATACCTTGCGAATTCTCGAAACCTGCCGGCATCATCACGGCGCCGACGGACGAGGAGACGTTGACCACGATCTGCAGCGGATGCCAGTCGATCTCGGTAGCCCGCTTGATGGCCTGCGCCGCGAATTTCGGCGTGGTCACGCTGATGAAGACGTCGGCGCCGGCGGCCTTCAGCCTGACGATGTGATCGTCGATCGAGGGTTCCGATGTCTCATAGCTCTCTTCCGCCACGATCATGGAGGCCTTCGGCCCGAGCCCGTCCTTCAAGCCCTTGACATAATCCTTGCCGAAATCGTCGTTCTGAAACAGCACGGCGATCTTGCCGGCTGGCTTCTCCTTCAAAACATAGGCGGCATAGATATGCGCCTCGGTCTGATACGACGGCTGCCAGCCCATGCTCCACGGGAAGTTTTTCGGATCGTTCCACTTCGAGGCGCCCGAGGCGATGAAGAGTTGCGGCACCCGCTTGGCGTTCATGTACTTCTGGATCGCCGAGTTGGAGGGCGTGCCGAGCGAATTGAAGATCAGCAGCACGCCGTCGCCTTCGACCAGCTTGCGCGCCTGCTCGACCGCCTTCGGCGGCGAATAGGCATCGTCGTAGGAGATGAAATTGATCCTGCGGCCGTTGATGCCGCCTTCGGCGTTGATCTTGTTGAAGTAGGCTTGCTCGGTCTTGCCGATCACGCCATAGGCCGAGGCCGGCCCCGAATACGGCATGATGTTGCCGATGCGGATCTCGGTGTCGGTTGCGCCACTGTCGTATTTCTTCTGGGCAAACGCCGCGCTGCAGGCAAAGGTCGCAATTGCCGCCGCAAGCGCGGCGGCATGAACGGGGTGGCTGAACCGCATTCCTATTTATCTCCTCAAGCGCGCGAGCAGTTGCTGGCCCACGATGGCGATCTGCCTCGCGCCATGCGGCAACAGGAAGATAACCAGGAAGAGAAGAACGCCGAACACCGCGCCGGACAAGCCCTTTGAAATGTTTTCGGCGATGTTCGGGACGAAGATGATGAAGGCCGAGCCGATGAACGAGCCGGGCAGCCAGCCGACGCCGCCGACCACCATGCCGAGGAACAGCGCGATCGCGAATTGAATGGTGTAGCTGTCCGGCGCCACGAACTGCACGGCGATCGCGCCGAGGCCCCCGGCGACGCCGGTGATGCCGGCCGACACGCCGAAAGCAAGCGTCTTGTAGAGCGCGACATTGACGCCCATGGCGGAGGCCGCGATCTCGTTGTCGCGGATCGCCATGAAGGCGCGTCCCGAGCGCGAGCGCAGCAGGTTGACCGAGAAGACGTAGATCGCGACCGTGATGACCAGCGTGAAGTAATAGAGCCAGACATCCTGCGACATGTGCAGGCCGAACGGCGCATCCGGCTTGGTCACGACCAGGCCCTGCACGCCGCCGGTCCATTTCTCGAAATAGCCGAGTTTCAACAGTTGCGGCATGGCGGTCGCCAGCGCAAACGTCGCAAGCGCCAGATAGACGCCGGAGAGGCGGAGCGCCGGCTGGCCAAACAGGAAGCCGGCGCCAAAACAGACCAGGCCGGCGACCGGCAGGGTCAGCGCATAGTTGACGTCGTACTGCTCCATCAGGATCGCCGAAGTATAGGCGCCGATGGCATAGAACGCGCTCTGGCCGAGCGAGAACTGGCCGCTGCCCCCGGTCAGGATGTTCAGCGCGAGCACCGCGACGCCGTAGATCAGCAGCATCGTCATCTGGAAGATGATGAAGTTCTTGACGAACAGCGGCACGACGAGCAGCAGCGTCAGGACCACCAGCGAGGTGCCGGTGCCGAGCGTCATGGCCCGCTTTGGAACGGCTTCAACCGCTGCGGCCTGGGTGGCGACGTCCTCGACAGCGCTCATGATCAGACTCGCTTCACGATGTGCCGGCCGAACAGGCCGGCGGGTTTCACGACCAGGATGGACACGATCAGCGCCAGTGCGATCGGCAGTTTCAGCTCATTGCCGGCGTAGGGGATGTAGGTCCCGGCGAGGTTCTCGAAGATGCCGACCAGAAAGCCACCGACCACGGCGCCGAACGGGCTCGTGAGCCCGCCGAGCACCGCCGCGGCAAAACCGTAGATCAGCGTGCCGAGCATCATGTTCGGCTCCAGGAACACCACGGGCGCAATCAATATTCCCGCGATCGCGCCGATCGCGGCCGCCATGCCCCAGCCGAGCGCAATCATCCAGCTCGTATTGATGCCGACCAGCCGGGCCGACTCCGGCAGCGAGGCTGCGGCCCGCATCGCGAGCCCCACCCGCGTGTACTGGAAGAAGAAATACAGCGCGAGCAGCAGCAGCAGGGTGACGCCGATCATGCCGGCCTGGTGCGTCGAGATCAGCTGGCTGCCGAGGAACGGGGCGGAGCCGAACGGGGTCGGATATTGCTTGATGGTGAAGTCCCAGATCAGCCCGGCGGAGGAGTTGATGATGGAATAGAGCGCAATGAAACCGGCCACATTGGTCAGGATCGGCGCCTTGGCGAGCGGCTTGAAGAGCACCCGCTCGATCGCGATTCCGCCTGCGAAGGAGAAGGCGATGGTGAGGACGAAGGCGACCCAGTAGGGCAGCCCCCATTGCATCAGCTGCCAGGAGATGAAGGTCGAGAACATCGCCATCTCGCCTTGCGCGAAATTGAGATGATCGATCGCCTGGTAGATCATGACCACCGCAAGAGCGAGGCAGGCGTAGATCGCGCCGGTGGAGATGCCGGCCAGGATCTGATTGGTGAAAAGCTCCATGGCCGCTTCCCTCAGTAGCCGAGATAGGATTTACGGACGTCTTCGTTGTTGGCGATGTCCTTGGCCGCGCCCGACATCACGATCCGTCCGGTCTCGATCACATAGGCCTGGTCGGCAAGCTCCAGCGCGAGCTGCGCGTTCTGCTCGACCACCAGGATCGACACCTTGTCCTCGCGGTTGATCTTGCCGAGGATGCCGAACAGGTCGCGTACGACCAGCGGTGCGAGTCCGAACGACGGCTCGTCCAAGAGCATCAGGCGCGGCCGCAGCATCAGCGCGCGGGCGACCGCGAGCATCTGCTGCTCGCCGCCGGAGAGCGTGCCGGCCTGCTGCGTGTAGCGCTGCTTCAGCACCGGGAAATGCGCGTACATCCGCTCCATGTCCGAGACGATGCCGGCGTGGTCCTTGCGGGTGATGGCGCCGAGCTGCAGATTCTCCTCCACCGTCATGTTGGTGAAGGTGCCGCGGCCCTGCGGCACATGCGCGATCCCGAGCCGGACGATGCCTTCGGTCGAGCGGCTGGTGAGGGCTGCGCCTTCGAACTCGATCGAGCCGGTCGAGCGCACCATGTTGCAGATGGCGCGCAGCGTCGTGGTCTTGCCCGCGCCGTTGGCCCCGAGCAAGGTGGTGAGCGAGCCCTCGTTGAGCGAGAAGGAGAGGCCGTGCAGCGCCTGGACCTGACCGTAATATGCGCGCAAGTCCTTCACGTTGAGCAGCGCGGTCATTGGTCCTTGCTCCCGAGATAGGCCCTGATGACATCGGGATCGGCTTGCACCTGGGCCGGCGTGCCCTCCGCGAGCTTGCGGCCGAAATTCAGCGCGACCACGTGATCGGCGATCGACATCACCAGCCCCATGTGATGCTCGACCAGCAGCACGGTGACCTTGCGGTCATCGCGAATGCGTTTGATCAGGTCGCCGAGCACGTAAACTTCTTCATGATTGAGTCCGCCAGCCGGCTCGTCGAGCAGCAGTATCTTTGGATCGGCTGCGAGCGCGCGCGCCAGTTCGACGCGCTTCTGGGTGCCGAAGGGCAGGCCCGCGACGGGCTTGTGGGCGACCTCTTCGAGATCGAGATAGGCGAGGATCTCGTGAACCTTCTTGTTCATCGCGCTCTCGCCGTGCCGCACCCAGTTGAGTTTCAGCGAGTCCGAGACGATGTCGCTTCGGGTGCGGGCATGGGTGCCGACGCGGACGTTGTCGAGCACCGAAAGATTGGGAAACAGCGCGACATTCTGGAAGGTGCGGCCGATGCCGATCTCGGCGATCCGGTGCGGCGGGCGCGACAGGATGCTGACGCCTTCCATCAGGATATCGCCGGAGCTCGGCTGATAGAGCCGCGAGAGGCAGTTGAAGAGGGTGGTCTTGCCCGCGCCGTTCGGTCCGATCAGGCCGAGGATCTGGCCCTGCAGCATGTTGAAAGAGACGCCGTTGAGCGCGACGATACCGCCGAAATGAACGCTGACCTCGCGGACCGCGAGCAGGGGATCGTGACGTGGCGCAAGCTCGGCCTGCGTCATTTCGCTCCACCCCGGCGGCGAGACGGGGGGCGATGGCAAAGCAGACTGGTTCGCCGTCGAGCGGCGCTACCTGATCCCCTCGGCAAGACGTGCACCTTTCCCTCCTGGCTTCAGCTTTTTGACTGCTTCTTTTTTGCTTGGTTTGATTGTGTCTGGTGGCTGCGGCGCCGCGCCGCCAAGGGCTAGTTCGATGTTCCTTACCATCGCGACGAGACGAGGTCCAATATCCCCGAGCAGCCGCTCCTCCGTAAAACGGAATGCCGGCGCGCCACAGTTGAACGCATACGGTCCCGTTCCGTCATTTAACTTTAGTGCAACGCCGACCGCATGGACGTCGTCCTGCCACTCGCCGGCCGAAATCGCAAACCCGCGCTTGGCGACGATCTCGCCGCAGCGCTCGATACCGTCGCGCATCTTCGGCCAGCGGCTGCCGTAATGTTCGCGCAATTCGCGCAATAGGTTGGCGCGATCGTCCTCCGGGAGTGCCCAGATATAGGCGCGGCCCATCGCCGTGGTCGCAATCGGAATGCGCGAACCGACGTCGAGCTGAACGCCGAGCGTCAGCCCGTTCCGGCTCTGGCCGAAATAGATCATGCTGTGGCGGTCGCGCCCGCCAACGGCGACGGCGCCGCCGGTCTGGCGCATCAACTCCTCGCGATATGGTTCGGACAAATGTCTGACGCCGAGATTGGCGAGCGCGGCATAGCCCAAGGCCATCGCCGCCGGCGCGAGCTGATACTTTTCGAACCGCGGGACCGGTGTAAGATAGCCGAGCTTGGTCAGCGTGTAAGTCAGCCGCGAGACGGTCGGCTTCGGCAGATTGGTGCGGGCCGCAATCTCCTGATTGCCCAGAAGCCCGTCATTGGGATGGAATGCGCGCAGGACGTCGAGACCGCGGGACAGCGCGACGACGAAACGGCGATCGGTCGCCTCTTTCTTGGCTGGACGTTTCATTCCCTCTGGCGCGCTTAAGATTGCGGTCCTCGTTGACAAGGCACGTGCTTCAAAATAACCCTCGCTGTCAAGATGTGGAATTAAATTCCGCAGTGCGAAATCGAGCAAAAACAAAAATCCCAAGGAGCGTAGCCGTGAGCGAAGTGGTCAAGCTTGAACGTCACGACGACATTGCCATCGTTACCGTCGACAGCCCTCCGGTCAACGCATTGAGCGCCGCGGTCCGCGGCGGCATCCAGCAAGGCATTCGCGCTGCGATCGCCGATCCAGAGGTGAAAGGCATCGTTCTCACTTGCGCCGGGCGCACCTTCATCGCGGGCGCCGACATCACCGAATTCGGCAAGCCGCCAAAACCGCCGGCGCTCAACGACGTGCTGGCCGAGATCGAGAACAGCCCAAAACCCGTCGTGGCGGCCATTCACGGCACGGCACTCGGCGGCGGCCTGGAGGTTGCACTTGCCTGCCATTTCCGTGTCGCAGTCAAGGACGCCAGGCTCGGCTTGCCCGAAGTTAAGCTCGGATTGCTGCCTGGTGCCGGCGGCACGCAGCGGTTGCCGCGCGCGGTCGGGCCGGAGCTCGCGGTCAAGATGATCGTCGGCGGCGATCCGATCGGGGCTGCGGAAGCGCTGAAGAACGGGCTGATCGAGGAGATCGTCGAGGGACCCGCCGCGGGCGGCGAAGCCTTTGCCCGAAAAGTGCTCGCCGAGAAGCGCCCGCTGCGCAGGCTGCGCGACGACGATAGCAAGCTGGCTGCGGCTAAGGCCGACCGCTCGATCTTCACCAACGCGGTCGCCGCCATGACCAAGAAGACGCGGGGGCTGGAGGCGCCATTCGCGGCCGCTGATGCCGTCGGCTACGCCATCGACCTGCCGTTCGACGAAGGGCTGAGGAAGGAACGCGAGGGCTTTTTGAAGCTGGTCGCCAGCGACCAGTCGAAGGCGCAGCGCTACGCCTTCTTCGCCGAGCGCGAGGCCGCCAAGATCGCGGGCGTGCCTGAGGGCACCAAGTCGCGCAATGTCGCGCGCGTTGCCGTGATCGGCGCCGGCACCATGGGTGGCGGCATCGCCATGTCCTTTGCCAATGCCGGCATCCCGGTGACCCTGATCGAAACCGGCGAGGAGCAGCTCAAGCGCGGCATGGGTGTGATGCAGAAGAACTGGGAGGCAACGGCTGCGCGCGGCGGCATCCCGGCGGACGCGCCGGCCAAGCGCATGGCGCTGATCGACGGCAAGGTCGGGCTCGAGAACGTGAAAGACGCCGATCTCGTCATCGAGGCCGTGTTCGAGACCATGGCGATCAAGAAGGAAGTGTTCGGCAAGCTCGACCAATACGCCAAGCCCGGCGCGGTGCTGGCGAGCAATACGTCCTATCTCAACATTGATCAGATCGCGAGCGAGACGACGCGTCCGCAGGACGTGCTCGGCATGCACTTCTTCTCGCCGGCCAACGTCATGAAGCTCTGTGAGGTGGTGCGCGCCGCAAAAACTGCGCCGGACGCGCTGGTCACGGCGGTGAACATCTCGCGCAAGATCGCGAAGGTGCCGGCGGTGGTCGGCGTCTGCGACGGTTTTGTCGGCAACCGCATGCTGGCGCAGCGCGGCAAGCAGGCCGAAAAGCTGCTGTTCGAAGGCGCGCTGCCGCAGCAGGTCGATGCGGTCGTCACCAAGTTCGGCATGCCGATGGGGCCGTTCGCGATGGGCGATCTCGCCGGCCTCGACATCGGCTGGCGCTCGCGAAAAGACCGCGGCATCAAGTCGGAGATTGCGGACGCGCTGTGCGAGGCCGGGCGGTTCGGTCAGAAGACCGGCAAGGGCTACTACAAATACGAGGGCGGCTCGCGCGCGCCGCTGCCGGATCCCGAGGTCGAGAAGCTGATCGACGAGACGCTGGCGCGGCTCGGCCGCAAGCGCCGCGCGGTCGGCGACGAGGAGATCCTCGAGCGCATGATGTATCCGATGATCAACGAGGGCGCAAAAATTCTCGACGAGGGCATCGCGGCGCGGCCGTCCGACATCGACGTGATCTGGCTCTACGGTTATGGCTGGCCGATCTACCGCGGCGGCCCGATGTATTGGGCCGACAGCGTCGGGCTGAAGCAGATCGCCGACCGGCTCGCCTACTATGCCAAGGAGACCAATGATCCCTCGCTGGAGCCCGCGCCGCTGCTGAAGCGCCTCGCCGCCGAGGGCAAGACTTTCGCCTCGCTGGCGTCAGAAGCCTCGAAGGCGGCGTGACCGTGGTGACGTTGCGTGAGAAGGGCACGAGCCGTAGTGCTCCCCTCCCCCTTGCAGGGAGGGGGCGGGGGTGGGGGTACCACGAGCACCGCGTCTGCGGCTCACCCCCCTCCCTGACCCTCCCCGGCAAGGGGGGAGGGGACGGAAGCAGCGTGCCTGCCTTACACGGTAACGTCACGGCGATCTCGCGCGGGGCGCGCCCATGACCCATCCCGGCGAGCAATTTTATCCCGAGGGCGTGCATTGGGACGACACCATCGCCCGCGGCACGCTGCCCGACCTGCTGTCGCAGGCAGCGCGCGACTTCGGCGCTCGGCCAGCGATCGAATTTCGCGAGCGGCCGATCTCATACACTGAGCTCGAAGGGCTCGCCGAGGTTGCGGCATCGGCCTATCTGCGCGCCGGCTACGGCAAGGACACCTCGGTCGCGCTGTTCCTCGGCAACACGCCGGATCATCCGGTCAACTTCTTCGGCGCGCTGAAGGCGGGCGCGCGCATCGTGCATCTGTCGCCGCTCGACGGCGAGATCGCGCTGTCGCACAAGCTCGCTGACTCCGGCGCGCGCGTGCTGGTCACCAGCAATCTCGCGGCACTGCTCCCGACCGCGCTGAAATTTTTGGACAAGGGCCTGATCGATCGCCTCGTCGTCTGCGAGGACGATTCTTGGGGCAGGATCGGCACGCCGCAAATGGCGCTGCCGGACCATCCCTCTGTCATTACCCACCGGCAATTCATCGGCGGCGCGGCCAGGCCGGCGCAATGGCCTTCGATTGCAGCCGATGACGTCGCGCTGTTGCAGTACACCGGCGGCACCACGGGCCTGCCCAAGGGCGCCATGCTCACCCACGGCAACCTGACCGCCGCGGTGTCCATCTACGACGTCTGGAGCAAGCCGACGCGCCAGAAACGTGAAGGCGTGCCGGAGCGCGTGATCTGTGTGCTGCCGCTGTTTCACATCTTCGCACTCACGGTGGTGATGCTCTCCGCCATCCGGCGCGGCACGCTGATCTCGCTGCACCAGCGCTTCGACGTCGAAGCCGTCATGCGCGACATCGAGGTCAAGCGCGCCACGGCCTTCCCCGGGGTGCCCACGATGTGGATCGCGATCGCGGCGCTGCCCGACCTGGACAGACGCGACTTCTCCTCGCTCGCGACCTTCGGCTCCGGCGGCGCGCCGCTGCCGGAGGAAGTTGCAAAAATTTTCGAGCGCAAGGTCGGCAAGAAGCTGAAAAGCGGCTGGGGCATGACCGAGACCTGCTCGCCCGGCACCGGCCATTCCGAGCAGGGCCCGGAGAAGCCGGGCTCGATCGGGTTGATGCTGCCGGGGATCGAGCTCGACGTCGTCGCGCTGGACGATCCAACAAGAGTGCTGCCGGTCGGCGAAGTCGGCGAGATCCGCATCAAGGGGCCGAATGTCACCAGGGGCTACTGGAACAAGCCGAAGGAAACGGCCGAGTCGTTCGTCGGCGATCGTTTCCTGACCGGCGACATCGGTTACATGGACACGGACGGCTATTTCTTTCTGGTCGATCGCAAGAAGGACATGATCATTTCGGGCGGCTTCAACGTCTATCCGCAGATGATCGAGCAGGCGATCTACACTCATCCGTCCGTGCACGAAGTCATCGTGATCGGCATTCCCGACGAGTATCGCGGCGAGGCTGCAAAGGCCTTCATCAAGCTGCGCGACGGCGCAGCGCCGTTCTCGCTGGACGAGCTGCGCGCGTTTCTCACGGGCAAGCTGGGCAAGCATGAATTGCCGGCTGCGCTGGAGTTCGTTGCCGAGCTGCCGCGTACCCCCGTCGGAAAGCTGTCGCGCCATGAATTGCGCAAGCAGCAGACGATGCCCTTGCAACAACCCAAACTCGCAACAGGAACCTCGTCATGACCGACGCCGTCATCGTTTCCACCG
>NZ_JAFATE010000899.1 GCF_019244115.1 Bradyrhizobium sp. | reverse complement strand
GCAGTCCAGTTGGACTCGAGGCGTCCGGCCACCAGTAGATGCTGAGGCTGGTGTAGTCATGAACATCACCGCTCGGCGGCGGAACGGACTTCTGCGTGACCGTATATGGTCCGCGCGTGAGGGCCCTCTCAGCCTGTTCGCGGAGTTCGTTCAGCGCCGGCTGGATCTGCGGATCGCCGGCTCGCGCGGCGTTCTGTGCGTCGAGCAACGCCGTGGCGTCCAGCAGAAGCACGGCCGGAGACTGCTGCGCAACCACAGGGCGCGAAGCACTGATCGGCAGGAAACTCAGCAGTAGGGCGAGCAGAAAGCGCATACTTCTTGCATTCAACGAGGGCGAGCACGTGGACTGGCCGACAACGATTGTTGACTCCAGGTGACGCGTGCGTCAAACGGACACTGTTCAGCATCGTTTGGCGCGATCAGCGATTCCCCAATCGAATGTCCGTGCGGCTGGATTCGCCACCAGACCGGCGTGCAAGAGTGGCAGAAGGGGTGGAATGTGCAGGCGCGGCCCCAAGCAGCACTCGCGCCAGATCAGCACCTGGCAGCCGAGTATATGGGGTGGGTAGGGCTCGGCAGGCGCGTGCTCGAGGGACGCTCAGCGTAGAAGCTACGGCAGAGCGACTGACTCCCGCGCGGCGCTGAATCGAAAAGGGCTCCCAGGCCCAGAACAGCCGTCACGCTCTTCGATATGCTGGCCCTGGGGTCACGCGCTTGTTGGTGGTGTCATTCCGCGTTGTCAAAACCAAAGGGCTGGAGTTGACCCGCTCTCGTGGACACCTGAACATTGGGGCCGGCGAGCCCCTGCTGAGGAGTCCACATGCCGAGAACCCGACCGCCCTACCCGCCCGAGTTTCGCGCGGAAGCGGTTGAGCTGATCCGATCCGGGGCCAAGACGATTCGCGGGCTGAGCCGCGATGTTGGCGTCTCGGACCAGACGTTGCGCAACTGGCTGAAGCAGAGCGACATTGACGCTGGCCGGCGCCACGACGGCCTGACGACCAGCGAACGTGAGGAGTTGCGCCGTCTACGGGCCGAGAACCGGACATTGCGGATGGAGCGGGATCTCCTAAAAAAAGCCGCGGTCTACTTCGCCAGGGACGGCGATCGAAGTCGGTGAGCCCGGTGGAAGTCTTCAAGTTCATCGACGCGGAGAAGACCTGGTTTCCGATCGCCTTCATGTGCCAACGCCTCGGTGTCTCGAAAGCTGGCTACTTCGCGTGGAAACGCCGTCCGCCGTCGCCACGCGCCGTGGCTGATGCGCGCATCGACAAGCTCATTCATCAGATCCACACCGGTAGCCG
Source organism: Bradyrhizobium sp. (assembly GCF_019244115.1). Classification (GTDB taxonomy): domain Bacteria; phylum Pseudomonadota; class Alphaproteobacteria; order Rhizobiales; family Xanthobacteraceae; genus Bradyrhizobium. Next base: position 954 of record NZ_JAFATE010000899.1, on the reverse strand, counting down.
CGGCACATACGGCGCACCCAGGATCCATGCCGAGCTCACCGATGAGCACGGCGTCCGCTGCGGTCGCAAGCGTGTGGCCCGGCTGATGCGCATCGCCAAGCTGCGCGGCGTCTGCCGGCGTCGCCGTGTCAAAACCACGCGGCGCGACGAGCGGGCCCAGATCAGCGAGGACCTGGTGCAACGCCAGTTCAACGCCACGGCACCGAATGCGCTGTGGATCTCGGATATCACGTATCTACCCACCTGGCAGGGCTTCGTCTATCTGGCGGTAGTCATCGATGCTTGGAGTCGACGCGTCGTGGGCTGGAGCATGGCCTCGCATCTCAGGACCGAGCTGGTGCTCGATGCGCTCGAGATGGCGTTGTGGAACCGCCGACCGGCGCCAGGGCTGATCCACCATTCGGACCACGGATCTCAATACACCAGTCTGGCGTTTGGTCATCGTTGTCGCGAGGCCGGCATCGCCGCCTCGATGGGATCCGTGGGCGATTGCTTCGATAACGCCATGTGCGAGTCATTCTTTGCATCGCTCGAATGCGAGCTGATCGACTGCAGCCGCTGGCGTACGCACCGTGAGGCGCGGATCGCCGTCTTTGACTACATTGAATGCTTCTACAATCCGCGCCGTCGTCACTCTGGCATCGGCTATCTCAGCCCTGCCGAGTTCGAAAGGAGAACCCGCCGCCACACCATCGCTGCCTAACCGTAACCTGTCCACGAAAGCGGGGGAACTCCAAATCGCCGTCCGGACGATACGAGGTAGCTAAATTTCTCTTTCATCGCTGTAATGGGCCTTCAAATGCGAACGCGCCGCATGTTGCCTGAATGCAACAGTTTTGGCTTGCCCCCGACTTGACAGTTTGGGCTCCCGTGTTACGGAAGGACATGGCCGATGTTCGTCCGTTCAAGAAAACCGCGCCCGACACAGGACGCCCTGCCAACTGGCGCGACCAG
>NZ_JAFATE010000768.1 GCF_019244115.1 Bradyrhizobium sp. | reverse complement strand
TCGCGGCGAAAAATGGGATCCCAGCCGCTACGCCTTGCGGTGAACTGAGCGAGCGCGTCTTTCTCGCGCTCGGTCCATGACCGAGCGCATGCCAAGCCGACAGACCGGCGAGCGGACGGGGTCAAGGCCTTCAGCCGCCGAAGGCGGTGGCGCGTCTTCGCGCCAGCCTTGAGGCCGGCCGATCGCCGGTCTACCTCTCAGCACAGTTGCTCCCTGGGAACCGGGCTTTCTTGCTCCCATCGCCCGCGAGATCATCATCTCGCGAACTTGGCCTCAGCGTCGGGAGACCAGGACCACGCGCTTTCGCCGTCCGCGCCGACGATGCTCGTCCGGCATCATCCTCGCGTCCACCGCATGCCCGCCCCACGTGTCGTGACGATCGCGATACGCCCTCTGCATCGAGGCGGGGTGACAGGAGCAAATCATATCTTTCTGAAAAACGGAATCAGAATATTTTTGCGCCAGGCACTGGACAATAGAATCAGCGTTGAATCACCTCACGAAATTCGATTCTTGGCGCACGTGATCCAGCCGCTTCACGGACCAATCGAGGGCGTGCCTCATGAAAAACAGCGGCCTGCAAGGGCGAATCAGCCGGCCCTGCTTCAACCTGGGCGCGAAACATCACCTTTGTGCCACCTATCCCGATCGCGAATGGCTGGCATGAAGCAATGCGCGACGCCGAACTGCGATTTCCGGAGACTTAAAGAAGAGTAAGAGGTCAGGGTGTCCGTCAGCGACACCCGCGTAATTTTATTTCAATCATCCGCTCTTTGAAAAAATTCACATTTTCGCCTTGAGTGTTTCATCGCGAGCTGCGCGACGAAACAATTTGGCGCGCGCACGAAACCATTTTCCCCCTTCCGTGCAGACGTCCCGAAACGCTGGCCCATTAACACTTCGGCCAACAACGCGCCGGCGGAAACGCCGAACTGGGAGCCTGTCATGCAAAACGTCATCGCCATCAACGACGCTGCCAGCCAGGGCATCATTGCTGCTCAGGCGACGTCGGACGAAATGCTGCTGGAGCGCATTGCCGACGGCGACCGCACATCCATGCACACCTTCTACGCGCGTCACAACGTCCGGGTCTATCGCTTCATCCTGCGCATCGTGCGCGATGCGACGATGGCGGAAGACCTGGTCAGCCAGGTGTTCCTGGACGTCTGGCGCACGGCGGGCCAATTCGAGCGCCGCTCGCAGGTCTCGACCTGGCTGCTGTCGATTGCGCGCTTCAAGGCGCTGACCTCGCTGCGCCAGCGCCGCTACGAAGACATCGACCAGGAAGAGGTGCGGGAAATTGCCGACGAAGCCGACACGCCGGAAACGTCGCTGGACCGCCGCACCACCAGCGCCATCCTGCGCGCCTGTGTCGCAAAACTGTCGCCGGCCCACCGCGAGATCATCAACCTCGTCTACTACCACGAGAAGTCGGTGGAGGAGGTCGGCGCCATCATCGGCATCCCACAGAGCACGGTGAAGACCCGCATGTTCTATGCCCGCAAGCAGCTCGCTGACCTGCTCAGGGGCTGCGGCGTCAACAGCATCGCAGCCTGAAAGTTCAATTTGTTCAATATCTTGAGCGAGTCACGAAGAGTTCAGCGGTCAACTGCGCCTCACCCGCGATGAAACAAATGAAACAATTCGCGAAATCACTCTGAAAAGGTCATCTGGTAGAAACAGGCTGAAACGGTTTCGAACCTCCCAATTGCCTCCAACGGCCCGGCAGGGATGCCCCCCTCCGGGTCGTTCGCGTTTGCGCTAACTGCTGATCCGCACGATTTCTGGTCACGCCCTGACAGGCGTGATGGTTCGGTCGATGCATCCCGGGAACGGCGGCGCGTTCACTCTGATTTTCCATGCTGACGGCGATGACCGGCATGGCAGATCGATCGTGCGATCCGCAAGCTCTTGAAGATGAACGACCGGTCGTGCACGCGCTGTTCATCGTTTGCTCGTTGCAGCATCAAGCCGCAGGACATTCGGCTTGACGGAACGCGGCACCTCATGGAGGTTGGCCCGCACCTCTGACGCCAGATTTTTGACCACAAGTCTCCGCTGACCGGCTTTCGATGGACAAGGCGGCCACACTGGACGCAACGACATCAGGCGACGTACGCCTGCGCAAGGGCTCCTCGCTCAAGGAGCGGCTGATCCGGGCGGGTTCCGGGCTCGTGGTTCTGCTGATCGCCACCCCCGAATTCATCGCTTGGATCTCGGGCGGTCCGCCGCCCGGTCTCGGCGCCTTGTTCGCACTGCCGCTCGGATGGTTCCTGATCGGCGGCGCCGCGCTCGAACGCAATGTCGCCTGGATCATCACGCGCACCGGCATCATCACCGGCGAACAGCGTCCACCGGGCGGGGTGCGCAAGCGCCTGATCGAAGCCCGCGAGATCGCCAGCCTTCAGGTGCGCAAGAACAGGCTCGCCTATCCGGCAAGCTTCAGCCTCGTCTGCCGGCTTGCTTCAGGCGACGTTTTGGTATCGCCACCGCTGCCGGACGTCACGCGGGTCAATGAGACCTGCGCGGACGTGGCCCGCCTGCTCGGCCGTTCGGACGTCACGCCGGTCGACAATCCGCTCGATGCCATGAATGCCGAAATCCGGCTCGGTTCGTCGATCAGCTTCGACCACGTCCGCGACATCCGCAGGGGCATCGTCGTGCTGACTGGTCTCGGCAGCCTTCCGCTCGCGATCGCGCTGCTCTCCGGACTATTGTCCTGGACCGGCACCGGCCTCTGGGCGCTCGGCCTGCTCGTTGCCCTGGCACTGCATCGCTACGCGTATCTGATGGTCGGCAAGGCCTGGGTGATCCGGCAAGGCGAGATCAGCATCCAGCGGGTCTCGCTGAACGGGCGGCCTTCGGCGCAAACCATCCGCAGCAGCGACATCGAAGCCGTCGACCTCGGTCGCAACCGCTCGGATGAAGGCAATCTCTTCACCATCAAGATCCGGCTGCGCACCGGCAAGACGTTGCGCAGCCCGAGCAGTCACGACGAGGACCAGGCCCTCGCGGTGCGCGCCGAAATCATCCGGCGGCTCGGCCTTCGTCACTCAGCGAACAGTTCGATCTGAGCCGCGAGCACTGCGAGCCATCACCCGCTGTCATTTCGGGGCGCGCGAAGCGCGGACCCGGAATCTCGAGATTCCGGGTCCGGTCCCATCGGGCCGCGCTATGCGCGGACCCGTTGAGACCGTCCCGGAATGACGTGCGTAACCGGGTGCCTTGAAAACATCGTCAGGATCGACTTTATGAGTGTCGCATCGGCCCCCAGGACCTCGCCGACCTCTTGAAGTCCTTCGGGGGCGATCACGACAGGAGCCCCTGATGTTCGATGGCTTCGACCCGGTGACGCTCGCCCGGGCGCAGTTCGCGTTCACGATGTCGTTTCACATCGTCTTTCCCGCCTTCTCGATCGGACTTGCGAGCTACCTCGCGACGCTGGAAGCATTGTGGCTGTGGACCGGCCGTTCGGTCTATCTCGATCTGTTCAAATACTGGCTAAAGATCTTCGCCATCGGTTTTGGCATGGGCGTGGTCTCCGGCATCGTGATGTCCTACCAGTTCGGCACCAACTGGTCCGCCTATGCCGACAAGACCGGCCCGGTGATCGGCCCGCTGATGGCCTATGAGGTGATGACCGCGTTCTTCCTCGAGGCCGGCTTCCTCGGCGTCATGCTGTTCGGGCTGGAGCGCGTTGGACCAAAGCTGCACTTCCTGGCCACGCTGATGGTGGCGATCGGCACGCTGATCTCGGCGTTCTGGATTCTCTCCGCCAATTCCTGGATGCAGACGCCCACCGGCTATGCGCTCAACGCCGACGGGCAGTTCGTGCCGGCGGACTGGTACAAGGTGATCTTCAACCCGTCCTTCCCCTATCGCCTGGTCCACATGGTGCTCGCCGCCTATCTGACCACGGCGTTCGCAGTCGGCGGCGTCGGCGCCTGGCATCTGCTGCGCGACCCGCACCAGGCGGGCAGCCGCGTGATGTTCTCGATGGCGATGTGGATGGCAACGCTCGTCGCCCCCATCCAGATTCTCGCCGGTGACCAGCACGGCCTGAACACGCTCGCGCACCAGCCGACAAAAATCATGGCCATGGAGGGCCATTTCGAAAGCCATCCGGACGGCGCGCCGCTGATCCTGTTCGGCCTGCCCGACGAGAAGGCGGGCCGCATGGACTATGCGGTCGAGATCCCGAAATTCGGCTCGCTGATCCTCCAGCACAACCCGGATGCGCCGATGAAGGGTCTCGACACCGTGCCCCGGCAGGACTGGCCGCCGGTGTTCATCCCGTTCTGGTCGTTCCGGATCATGGTCGGCATGGGGCTTTTGATGTTCGCGCTTGGCCTGTTCAGCGCCTGGGAGCGCTGGCGCGGCAGGCTGTACCAATCGCGCCTGCTGCATGTGCTGGCCATCCTGATGGCTCCGGCCGGCTTCATCGCGGTGCTCGCGGGCTGGATCACGACCGAGACCGGGCGCCAGCCGTTCACGGTCTACGGCCTGCTGCGAACCGCCGAGTCCGCTTCGCCGCTGGCCGCCCCCGCGGTCGGCTGCTCGCTGATCGCTTTCGCGATCGTCTACTTCACGGTGTTCACGGTGGGCGTGGTCTACATGCTGCGCCTGATGGCGCATCCGCCGCATCCCGGCGAGCCCGGCGTGCCGCGCGACATACCGGCCCGCGCCGCCGGCATCACGCCCGCAATCGAGAGTGTGGTGCCATGAGCGCAACGATCGACCTCACCACCGTCTGGGCGTTCATCATCGCATTCGCAGTCTTCGTCTATGTGGTCATGGACGGATTTGATCTCGGGCTCGGCATCCTGTTTCCGCTGTTTCCAGCGAAAGAGGATCGCGACACCATCACCAACACGGTGGCCCCGGTCTGGGACGGCAATGAGACCTGGCTCGTGCTCGGCGGCGGCGGACTGATGGCTGCGTTCCCGCTCGCCTATGCGGTGCTGATGCCGGCGCTCTACACGCCCATGATCGCGATGCTGGTCGGCCTGATCTTTCGTGGTGTCGCCTTCGAATTCCGCTGGCGCACGACGGCGCAGCGCAATCGCTGGGACATCGCCTTCGCCGGCGGCTCGTGGCTCGCCGCGTTGGCGCAGGGCATCGCGCTCGGCGCGATCCTGCAGGGCGTGCATGTCGAGGGACGGCAATATGCCGGCGGCTGGTGGGACTGGCTGACGCCGTTCAGTATCCTGACCGGCGTCTCGCTCGTAGTCGGCTACGCGCTGCTCGGCTCGACATGGCTGGTGCTGAAGACCGAGGACCGGCTGCGTGACCGCGCCTACGGCCTCAGCTGGTGGCTGCTGCTGGCCATGCTCGTTGCCATCGTCGCGGTCAGCCTGGCGACGCCGCTGCTGAGCATCCACTATTCGCAGCGCTGGTTCGCCTGGCCGAACATCATCGCGACCGCGCCGGTGCCCGTTGCGGTCGTCGCCGTGACGGTGCTGCTGCTCGGCAGCCTCGCCAAGCGGCAGGACACCAGGCCGTTCTTCCTCACGCTCGCACTGTTTGCGCTGTCCTATGCTGGGCTCGGCATCAGCATGTATCCCTATATCGTGCCGCAGAGCATCACGATATGGCAGGCGGCCGCCCCGCGCGACAGCCAGCTCTTTCTGCTGGTCGGGGTTTCATTCCTGATTCCGCTGATTCTTATCTATACCGGCTGGAGCTACTGGGTATTCCGCGGCAAGGTGAAAGCGGGAGCGGGCTATCATTGACGGGACGGCCGTTGAGACAACGCCTGCTGTGGTTCGTCGCGCTGTGGCTTTGCGGCGTCGGCAGCGTCGCGCTGCTCTCGTTCGGCTTGCGGCTGTGGCTGATGCCGAGATGATCACGCGGTTGGAAAATCGTGCCGTTTGTTCGGCTGTCATGCCCCGCTTCAAGCAGGGCATCCAGTACGCCGCGGCGCCTCGGCTCATGCCTCGCTGTCTCTGGAATACGGGATCGCCCGGTCAAGCCGGGCGATGACGACATGGTGACATTCCAGCGAAAGATGAACGGACTGCCATGACCTTGCCATCAAGCTCGCCCTGAGATTTGATGGGTGGAGACATCTGAATTTTGAGGCAACTTGGCGGCCGGGGCCGCAAGGAGCGCATTGCATGTTGGAATTTCGTCACCTGTTCTGCAGCACGATCGCAGCGGTTGGCCTCATCTTCTCAACCGCACACAGCTACGCGCAGCAGCCGCAGAGCGATCCCGGCGATCAGCCTGGTCTGATCGCCGACGACACCTACGAGCTCGATCCGGAATGGCAGAAACAGGTGGTGTACTACCGGACCACCGAGGCGCCGGGCACCATCATCGTCGCCACCGCCGAACGCCACCTCTATCTGGTGCAGCCCGGCGGCCGCGCGATCCGTTACGGCATCGGCGTCGGACGCGACGGTTTTCAGTGGCAGGGCCTGCTGAACATCACCAAGAAGGCGGAATGGCCGGACTGGACCCCACCGCCCGAGATGATTCAGCGCCAGCCCTATCTGCCGCGCTTCATGGCGGGCGGCCCGGGCAACCCGCTCGGCGCGCGCGCGATGTATCTCGGCACCACGGTCTACCGCATCCACGGCACCAACCGGCCGGATACGATCGGCACCAAGGTCTCATCGGGCTGCTTCCGCCTGGTCAACAACGACGTCAGCGATCTCTACGACCGCGTGCCGGTCGGCACCAGGGTGGTTGTGCGGCAGAAGCCCGAGCTCTGACGTCTCGCGGCAAAAGCGTGCATTTTCCCGATTCATTGGCGAGAGATCAATCATGCGCACATTTCGAGGCGGCCTCCTGATCGGGCTCGCGGTTGCCGTGCTGGTGGCAGTCGTCGCAATCATTTACGAGTTCTACGACACCCGCACGCTGAAGCGAACCGTCCGCCGCGGCGAAGTCTATTGCGGCGTCAATGTCGGCCTGCCCGGCTTCTCGAGCCAGGACGAGAAGGGCAACTGGACCGGTTTTGACGTCGATTTCTGCCGCGCGGTCGCGGCCGCGATCTTCGATGACCCGGCAAAGGCGAAATTCATCCCGCTCGAAGCCAGCGAGCGCTTCAAGGAATTGCAGAACCGCAAGGTCGACATCCTCTCGCGCAACTCGACCTGGAGCATGTCGCGCGAACAGAACTACGACCTCTATTTCCCGGCGGTCGCCTATTACGACGGCCAGGGTTTTATGCTGCCCCGCGCCCGCAACATCGAGAGCGCGCTCGACCTCAACGGCAGCAAGGTCTGCGTGCAGGGCTCGACCACGACCGAGCTCAATCTCGCCGACTATTTCCGCGCCAACAACATGAAATTCGAGGAGATGAAGTTTCCCAAGCTGGAGGAGGTCATCAAGGCCTATGATTCCGGCAAATGCGACACGTTTACCGCCGACGTCTCGCAGCTCTATGCGCTGCGGCTGAACATGACCAAGCCGAACGATCACATCATCCTGCCCGACGTCATCTCGAAAGAGCCGCTCGCGCCCGTGGTGCGTCAGCGCGACGACGACTGGATGATGATCGTCAAATGGACGCTCTATGCGATGATCGATGCCGAGGAGCTCGGCGTCAATTCGAAGAACATCGACGAGGCGCTGAAATCGAAGAAGCCGGAGGTGATGCGCCTCGTCGGCACCGAGGGCAGCTATGGCGAGGACCTCGGGCTGACCAAGGACTGGGCGGTGCGCATCATCCGCCATGTCGGCAATTACGGCGAGGTCTATGACCGCAATGTCGGCGCGGAGTCGAAACTGCACATTCCGCGCGGCATGAACCAGCTCTGGAATGCCGGCGGCATCCAGTACGCCCCGCCAATAAGGTAGCCATTCGCTCGAGCAAGCCCAAACTCAACTCGTCATCACCTGCGAAAGCGGGTGATCCAGTATCCCAGAGACGTCAGTGCTTGAGCCGATAAGGCGCGGCGTACTGGATCGCCCGGTCAAGCCGGGCGATGACCACTATTGGCGAGGTGAACGCGCGCCATCAATATCCCCGCAGCCGCGCCAGCTGGTCGGCGTGGAAATTGGCGTCGCCCAAAAACTCCTCGCAGACCCGCGCGCGCTTCATGAAGAAGCCGATGTCGAACTGGTCGGTCATGCCCATGCCGCCATGCATCTGCACGCCCTCCTGCACCGCGCGCGTCGCGGTGGTGCCGGCGCGCGCCTTGGCGACGGCGACCGCGGCGGCCGCCTCGGTGACGTCGGCGTCGAGTGCCTGCAGCGCTTTCAGCACCGCGGCGCGGGTGATCTCGATGTCGATGTAGAGCTGCGCGGCGCGATGCTGCAGCGCCTGGAACTCGCCGATCGCCTTGCCGAACTGCTTGCGCTCCTTCAGGTAGGTCACGATGCGGCCGAACACCTCCTCGGTGAGCCCGAGCATTTCCGAAGCAACCGCGCCGCGGCCGATGTTGAGCACGGCTTCCAGTAACGGTGCGCCGCCGTCCACCTCGCCGAGCACATGATCGGCGTCGACCTCGACCTGATCGAACACGATGCGGGCGGCGTTGTGGGCATCGACCATCACGGTGCGCTCGACTGCGACGCCCCTGGCTTTGGGATCGACGAGAAACAGGGTCAGCCCGTCGCGCTCGCCGGGTGAGCCCGCGCTGCGCGCCACCACGATCAGGAGATCGGCGACATGGCCATCGACGACGAGCGCCTTGGCGCCGGAGAGCCGAAAGCCGTTGCCGGAGCGAACAGCCTGCATCTGTGTGTGGAGCGGCCGATGCTTCGGGCCCTCATCGATCGCAAGCGTCGCGAGCAGCGCACCTGAGGCAATCCTCGGCAGATGCTCCTGCTGCTGCGCGGCACT
>NZ_JAFATE010000749.1 GCF_019244115.1 Bradyrhizobium sp. | reverse complement strand
AGCGTTAAAGCGCCTCGCCCTTCAACAGCCGCGGCACCTCGCCGGTGAGACCGGCCGCCTGGCGGATGAAGACGTCTTTGAGCGGCGGCAGGCGGTCCACGATGCCAAGGCCGATGTCGCGCACGCTGCGGAGCAGCGTCGAGCGGTTGGAGAACAGGACATTCAGCGAATTGGTAGCAAATCCCATCGCCATGGTGTCGAAGCGCCGCCAGCGCTGATAGCGCTCGAGCACATCGGCCGCGCCGAAATCGGCGCCGAGCCGGGCCGCATCGACGATCACCTCGGCAAGCGCCGCGACATCCTTCAGCCCCATGTTGAGGCCCTGTCCGGCGATCGGATGGATCACATGCGCGGCGTCACCGACCAGCGCCAGCCGCTCGCCGATGAAGGAGCGCGCGACGAAATAGGACAGCGGAAAGGCGCGCGGCCGGTCGAGCACCTTGATCTCGCCGAGATGCAGGCCGAAGCGCAATTCGAGTTCGCGCAGAAAGTCGTCTGCCGCAAGCGCGGTGATGCGCGTGGCCTCGCGCCGCGTCTCGGTCCAGACCAGGGAGGACCGCTTGCCGGTCAGCGGCAGGATGGCGAACGGACCGGCGGGCAGAAAATGCTCCTCGGCGCGGCCGCGATGGTCGCGTTCATGGGCCACCGTGACGACGATTCCCGACTGGTCGTAGTCCCAGCCATGGGTGGCGATGCCGGCGCGCTCGCGCAGTCTTGAGCGCGCGCCATCGGCGGCGATCAGAAGGGTGGCATCGATCACGCTGCCATCGCCCAGGGTCACGCTGATGCCGTCGGCGCGGGAGTCGTACGTGCTCACCGTCGTCGCGCGCAAATCGACTTGCCCGGCCTCTCCATGCTTGACCAGCGCGTCGATCAGATGGCGGTTCTCCACCATGTGCGCGAAGGGCTCGCCCGGCTCGACCTCGCCAGCAAAAGTCAGGAAAACCGGCCGGGTGGCGTCATCGAGATTGGAATCGGTGACGACCATGTCCAGGATGGGCTGCGCATTCTCCGCGATCTCGTTCCACACGCCGATCACGTCGAACAAGCGGCGACAAGCAGCGACGATCGCGGTTGCCCGCGGATCGCGGCTCGGTCGCGTGGCGAGCGCAGGATCGGCGACGATGATCGGGATCTTGGCGCCGAGGCCCTGGCGCAAGGCCAGTGCCAGCCCCAGCCCCGCAAATGCGCCGCCGCCGATCACGATACTCCGCTGTGCCGTCATGCTCATGCATCACTCTCGCCTGCTAATCAGACTTGCCACTCCCTTATAGCTGGGCGAAACAGGGCGGCCAAACAAGGGCGGCTTACCATCAAGCCGCCATGGCAAGCACGTCCGTTTTGGTGCTGGCCAAGACGCCCTCGCATTGACCGCGGTCAAATCGGGACCATTGCCATGTCCAAAAGCCTGATCGACCTGCTGTCCATCCTCGATCTCGAGCCGCTGGAAGTGAACCTGTTTCGCGGCAACAGCCCGAAGACGAGCTGGCAGCGCGTGTTCGGCGGCCAGGTGATCGGACAGGCGATGGTGGCGGCGTGCCGCACCGTGGAAGGACGCCTGCCGCATTCGCTGCACTGCTATTTCATCCTGCCCGGCGATCCGCAGATCCCGATCATCTATGAGGTCGAGCGCCTGCGCGACGGCAAGAGCTATTCGACCCGCCGTGTCACCGCGATCCAGCACGGCAATGCGATCTTCTCGATCATGGTGTCGTTTCATGCCGAGGAGGAGGGGCGTTTCGATCATCAGGACAAGATGCCGGACGTGCCGCCGCCGGAGAAGCTCACCGCCGAAGAAGTGTCCAAGCAGCCGATGTTCCGCGAGATGCCGGACTTCATCCGCCGCTACTACGAATCCGACCGGCCGATCGAGCTGCGGCCGGTAGAGCTCGAGCGCTATTTCGGGCAGAAGGTCGAGGACGGCCGCATCCATGTCTGGATCCGGACGGCGGCCAAATTGCCCGACGATCCGGCGCTGCATATGTGCGCGCTGGCCTATGCCTCGGACTTCTCGCTGCTGGATGCCGTGATGGCGCGCTATGGCCGCACCTTGTTCGACAAGCGCATGATGCCGGCCAGCCTCGACCATGCGATGTGGTTTCATCGCCCGTTCCGCGCCGATGAATGGCTGCTCTACGCGCAGGATTCACCGAGCGCGCAGGGCGGCCGCGGCCTCACGCGCGGCTTGATCTTCAAGCCTGACGGCACGCTGGTCGCCTCCGTCGCGCAGGAGGGCTCGGTGCGCGAACGGAGGTGATGACGGTTCACAGAGCCGTCACGGACGATGGTTCGACCAGCTCGAATTGCGACGCGTACCAGCGTACGTACCAGTGCAGGACCCACGGAATGGGAATGATCACCGCGCAGCCGAGTACGAACACGAGGGTCCGCCACAGCACGTCCAGGCCGCCGGCGTTGAAGACGATCTCACGCCGCGTGCCTGAGATGTTCTGGCAGATCCAGCGGATCCATGCGGTCTGGACCCAGGCCCAGCCGATGATCGTAACGAAAGAGACGTAGAGCAGCAGGTACCAGCCGACGTAGATCCATATGCTGCCATCAAATGCGATCGGCAGCGGCTGCCCGTTCGAGCTGAGATTGGCCGCGACCCAGCGCACGATCATCCACGACAGAAACGGCTGAATCACGAAGGCGGCGAGCTTGAGCATGGTGTAACCGCTCGTCCCCGCGTAACTCAAGAGGCCGATGAGAACGAAAACGTACCAGAGGTCGCCAACCTCGCCGCGGAACGCGAGATTGGGACGTCCTGGTACTGCGAGGCGCGAGGCGAACCAGCGATAGAAGCTTGTCGCGGTCCAGGGTGCCGGAACGACGAGCAGCAGGCCGATCACGAACAACAGGCTGCGCCCGAGCAGGGGCCAGACACCGGCGTCGAGCCAAAGCGAGCCATCCTGACCGTCCGCATTATCCGGCTGGCCCGCCGGTCGCGACGTCACCGGCGCAGTCGCCGACCTTACCAACAGTCCGGGGATTTCGGCTGCCCTCTGCCAGTTGGCCATCCCCTCGGTCCAGACCAGCGTGTCGGCGCCGAGACTCCCCCGTACGAAAAAGTCGCGAAACTGGGGCTCCGGATAAGGCCCCTGCTGTTTGCCTTCGGCGGCGAAAAACCAGAAACGATCCGGCATTTGGTCCCCCCTTGGGTTCGCGACCCCAAGTCAGGTGAAAAGAATCAGGTGAAAGGGTCAGGCGGAAAAGTCTGAGAAAAATCGGCGACGAAATTCTTGAAAGGGCCCGGCGAAAGCCGCGAAGTGCATTGTTGCTTGGCATCCGTGTCCCTGTACAGTTGGTAGTGAGGCCTGCGGCTGCAAATCTTAGCCCTTCAACCTGCAAGATTTTTGTGCCATTTGCCCACAGAGATGGCTGATTTGACTGGCCTGCAGCCCAAGAGACGGTCAATCTGCCAGGTGCTGTCGATCTGAAGCCTCGCACCGAGTG
>NZ_JAFATE010000720.1 GCF_019244115.1 Bradyrhizobium sp. | reverse complement strand
AGCGACGGTGCGACCTGGCTCGACCGCCAGCTCATCAGCCGCAACCGGATCGCGCGGGCACCGGTTGGGTTCGGCGAAGAGGTCACGAAAGCGCTTGAGGCCCGCACGGACGAGCTGATCCGCCAAGGCCATGCCAGTCGAACACCGGACGGCGTCGTGCGCGCGCGCCGACCTGCTCGCAACCCTCCAGCGTCAGGAACTGGAGCGCACCGGCGCCGCGCTTGCAAAGGACCACAACTTGCCGTTTCGCGTGGCCGAGGCCGGCGAACAGGTTCAAGGCAAGTTCACCGGCACCCTTCAGCTGGCATCGGGTAAGTTCGCAATGCTCGAAAACGCCTTCGAGTTTCAGCTCGTCCCCTGGCGACCAGTCATCGATGACCACCTCGGCCGCGAAATCACCGGTATGATCCGCGACGGTGGCGGGATCGAATGGAGGATCGGTCGTGTGCTTGGGCTTGGTTTGTAAGTTTAGTCTGGCAGCTCGAGGCGACGCTTCTATGCCAGGCGTCAGAGATATCCGCTCAGGCTGCGCGACGATGCACATCAACAAAGTCCATCACATCACCACATTAATCGCATCGCGGAGGAGCTCGCCGAAGACGAGGCCTGGCTGTGGGAAGTCGCCAACGAAATGAAAATCGAGGGCGGCGGCATTTGGGTCTATGGCGCCGGGGGAGGACCGCATCATTGCTTTCGCAGACTTTGGGGATGGAGAACTTGATGGTCGCGACGGCTACGCGCCTCGCTCAGGTGCACAGGTGGCCGAAATGGCCAGTCAGACAGGAGGGCTGCCCCGCAACGGGCCCAATCGCTTCTGAAGCATACACCAGTGATTTTGCCCGCGTCGCGCCTCCTTACGGCCCAGCCTTCAAGACGGCCTTCGATTTCGTCTTCAAAGGACTTCGGGAACCTTCGGCGGAGTTGGCTCGCCCAGTGACAGCATCAGCCGATTGGCCCAGTTGAAGAATGCGGCACCATTGATCAAGTCGACGATCGCCGCATCATCGAGTCCGGCCGCCCTGAGCCGCTCGATATGGCGCTTGCCGAACTGGATCGGCGTTGCCGAGAGCGCGACCGAGGCCGCCATGATCGCATTCCAGCGTTCATCGACATCGACGTCGATTCCGGTATCGAGCAGGCGTTGGACGTCGTCCTTCCGCTTGGAGTAGGTTGAGGCAAAGCGCGCGTGCACGGAAGCGCAGTAGATGCAGCCGTTGAAGCGCGATGTCGCCGTCGCGGCGAGCTCACGTTCGGCACGTGGCAGGCCGCCCTCCGGATTATAGAAGATGTCCTTATCGGTCTTGGTGCGTGACTCTAGGATCGCGGGATCACGCGCGAGCAGCATGAAATAAGGCGACTTCGCACGTGCCGGGTCGACAAGCGCCTGCTGGTGCCGTTCGGTGAGTTCGGCCTCCGTCAGGCTCGAGCCAGGGCAACCAGCCGAGTTCATCCTGCGTGAAGCGGTTCGGTTCGGCATTCTCCGGATGGACGAGGATGATCTCTGCCACGATGATTGCTCCCAATCTTCTTGCGGGCTAACGCGAGGCCGCGAGTGCCCGCAAGCCGGCGCCGACGCGAATCTGAAAGGTGAGAAAGGCGACAAGTTGCGACAACGTGACGATGTCGTTGCTTGACCAGCCGGCCTGGTGAAGCGCGTTCAAGTCTTCCTGGCCGGCATCCCGCGGGTGGAATACGAGCAGATGCGTATGCTCGAGCCCGGCCGATAGGCGCTCGCCCAACAAGCTGCGGTGTCCGTCCTCAACGCGATAGATGAGGCCGGGCTTGTCCTCGCCGCTCAGCGGACCAGCGGGATAATGGCCAAAAGGTCCCACCGTGACGCCGCGGCCGGCTTCGCAGTCGATGATCCCGCCAAGCTCAGGTTCGGACGACCTGAGCTTGGACGCGTACAACTCGGTGGCAATTGGCTCGCGGTGCAGACCTGCCGCAAAGGCTGCGACCGCCCAACGTTCGCGCGCGGGAAAGGTGCCGAAATCGCTGGGCTGAAACAACGCGAGGTAACTCTTCTGCGCATTCTCGCGCGCTTGCGCTCGTCTTGCCCTGATTTGATGGAAGCTGGAG
>NZ_JAFATE010000709.1 GCF_019244115.1 Bradyrhizobium sp. | reverse complement strand
CTCCGCATCGAGCTGGTGCGCGAAGTGCCCGAGGCGATGAAGCCCCGTCGGATCGCCATCGGCGGGGTCGCTGCTCCCCAGACCATCGACCAGAAGAAGGCCGCCTGAGCATCGAGCTTCGGCGCGCCCTGCGCGGACGCGAGACCTCGCGTCCGCGTGGCAGCTTGCAATTGTTGAGGAGGATGAACATGGCATTCCGCGACATAATCCCGTGGTCGAGAAACCAGCAGCTTGCGCCATCGCGCGAGACGTTCGACCCGTTCTTCACCTTGCACCGTGAGATGAACCGCTTGTTCGACGACGCTTTTCGCAGCTTCGGCGCCTTCGGGGCCTTGAGCCGGTTCGGTAGCCCGTTGATGGAAGGTCAGTTCGGCTGGCCGAAAATCGAGCTCACCGAGACCGACAAGGCCGTGACGGTCTCGGCCGAATTGCCGGGTCTGTCCGAGAACGACGTGCAGATCGAGGTTGCCAACGGCGTTCTGTCGATCCGCGGCGAGAAGAAGGCCGAACGCAGCGATCAGGCGAAGTTCGTGACCGAGCGCTTTTACGGCTCATTCGAGCGGCAGATCCCGCTCGAGAACGTCGAGGCCGACAAGGCGGTCGCCGACTTCAGCAATGGCGTTCTGACCGTGACCCTGCCGAAAGCCGAGCAGGCGCGGGACAATGTGAGGCGCATCGCGATCAATCCGAAATGACGGGGCGGCGTGCACGGCGCTTCCAGATCAACCCGTCTCTCCAAGAAAGGAGCAGCAGAGGAGACACGCATGATTGACGCAGTCCGTTTGACCGATGGGGCAAGCGTCCCGTTTCACCCCGTTTCGCACTACAACTCGCCCGCGGCAGTGCTGAGCGACGACAGGCTGTCGGCCGCCGAGAAACGGGTCATCCTGTCGTCCTGGGCCTCCGACATGTATGCCGTCGAATCGAACCCCGCGCTGCGCGAGGTTCCCGGGATCCCCAGCCCGATGCGCCTCTCCGATATTCTGGCCGCCCTACGCGAGCTGGACGGAGAAGACGATCCCCCGCCCCGTGGCGGAGCTGCGATGCGATTGACGCGCCTGACGTCCCTGGATGCGGTCGCGCGCCGCTCCGCGACCCACGGTGCATTTTCGCGGGCGAAGGCGGGCGTGCGGTCGCGCTGGAGCAGAGAGGCCAATGTCGAGCGATATCGCAGGCTCCTGGGCACGCAGCTGACCGACCACGAACGCCACTTCGTCGAACGGCGGCTCGCCGAGGAGCTGGCAACCGCCGGTCGGAGTTGCAGGACACCTGGTCGGGTCGCGCCGTGAGGCCAGACCGGCAAATGCTGAGGGCCCGGACGATGCCGGGCCCTCTCCGTGATCACGCCATCGGATCAGTCGTCATACTCTGCTGAAATGTCCCGGCCGGTATAGTCGGGCATGAACGCGGCCGATATCAGGCTGACGACCGCGCAGGCCGCAATGTAGATGGCGATCGCATTGCTCGATTGATAGTGCGCGAACAGGGCCGTGGCGATCAGTGGCGCCGGGCCGCCGGCGATCACGGAGGCGAGCTGGTAGCCGAGCGACGCGCCGCTGTAGCGCAGCCGTGGCGTGAACGCTTCCGCGATCAGCGCGGCCTGCGGACCGTACATCATGTCGTGCGGGATCAGCGACAGCACGATGGCGATGAACACGGCCGATGGATAGGCCGTGTCCACCATGCCGAAATACAGGAAGCCGAACAGGCCGGTGACCGCGGCGCCGATCAGATACATCTTCCTGCGCCCGATGCGGTCGGAGATGTGGCCCGACAGCGGGATGGTGATGAAGGATACGCAGGCCGCGACCAGCACAGCAGTAAGGATCAGGTTGCGCGACATGTGCAGCGTGCCGGTCGCGTAAGCGAAGATGAAGGCGGTAAAAATGTAGAACGGCGCCTGCTCGCCCATCCGCAGCAACGCCGACAGCAAAATCTCCTTTGGATGCTTCCTGACCACCTCGGCGATCGGCGCCTTCTCGACCTTGTTGTCCCTCACGACCTGCTGGAACACGGGGGTTTCGAGAATACCGAGGCGGATCCACAGGCCGACGCCGACCAGCACGATCGACAGCGCAAACGGAATTCGCCAGCCCCAGACATAGAACTGATCGCCCGACAGGCCTGAAAAGGCGAGCACGGCGAGGTTGGCCAGGAACAGGCCGCAGGGCACGCCGAATTGCGGCCAGGAGGCCACGAGCCCGCGTTCGCCATGGGTGCGCGACCATTCCATCGCCAGCAGCACCGATCCGCCCCATTCGCCGCCGACGCCGATGCCCTGGATCATCCGCAGCACCGTGAGGATGACCGCACCCCAGATGCCGATGTCAGCATAGGTCGGCACGAAAGCGACGAGGAAGGTCGCAATGCCCATGAGGAGCAGCGTCGCGATCAATGTCGCCTTGCGGCCGATGCGGTCGCCATAGTGTCCGAAGATGGCAGCCCCGATCGGGCGGCCGACGAAGCCGACGAAATAGGTGCCGAAGGCGGCCAAGGTCGCGGTCAGCGCGTCCTCATTGGGAAAGTAGAGTTTTCCGAACACGAGCCCGGCCGCGGTGCCGTAGAGAAAGAAATCGTACCACTCGATCGCGGTGCCGATGGTGGATGCGACGATCGCCTTGCGCAGTTGCGCAGTGTGATCAGATTCCGACAGGTCTGCGTGTGTGACGAGTGTGGCCATGGCGTTTGCCCCTTGCTTGCTGCTTCCTCTCCCCAACGCCGCTGTCCGGCGCTCCATTATCCGGGGCGATGCTACAGCCGGCGCGATGCGTCCGAAAGGCGCATTTGGTCTGATCCCACAATGCTGCGTCGCACGAGATTGCGATCTGAGTTCCATCCTGCGTGGCGGCTAATCCTCTTCCAGCAATCCGAGTTT
>NZ_JAFATE010000532.1 GCF_019244115.1 Bradyrhizobium sp. | reverse complement strand
AGCGCGGCGCGCAGCAACCCGGCGATCAAAGAGTTTTATCGTCGTCTGCGCGCCAAAGGTAAGCCGGCTAAGGTCGCGCTGGTCGCCTGCATGCGCCGGATCGCGATCATCCTGAATGCCCGGGTGCGCGATCATCTGGCCGCCGCTACTGCTGCGTGAGCCGGTTTCTTTGTTCGGCCGAACACCGTTTCTCCGTCCCGACCTGGCTGGTCAGCGGCGCTGCGCGCAGCGCCGGTCAAGACTGGCCGCAGGCCACCGCCGGAGGCGGCGCGTAGCGGTCTGTGTGTCGGACATGTCCGACAGTTTGGGGTGAAAGTCCCCTGTGCAACCTGATGGAGGTGAAGCACTAGCGAAGCGCAAGGGCAGAACCGCGAGGGACTGTCTGAAGGAAGCGTGGAGCAAAGTCGCGACCCGACGAACAGAAACCGGATACGAGGCAGCGCTGGTCGGACGAGCGGGCAGCCATTCGCAAAGTCCATATCCATCAAGGGCCAGAACTGTAAATCCGGCGGGTGTGCGATGAAGGCTGTCGGGCTTACTCCGAGAGATCTGCATTGTGTCCTTCGGGACTGAGGACGTCGAAAGGCGCCCTGACCGCGGTGCAGAAGTCAGCAGAGGGCATAGTAAAGCCGGAGCGCCGGCCGAAGGCCCGAACGGTCCCCAGGGAGGGGTTGAAGGAAAGGGTGAGTAGATCGGGCATCTCATGACCGCAATGCGACCGCCATACCAGCTGGAGCTGGCCTTGCCGATACCCAGCCGGGGTGAAGCCCCGCGCCGGGATGCGCAAGAGGTCGAAGCAGTCACGGCGACCACCGAACGCGAAAGCCCGGCACCCACAGAGCATCTCATGGAGGCGATCTGTGATTCGGACAACATAGAAACGGCATTGCGTGCAGTGGTGCGCAATAAGGGGGCGCCCGGCGTCGACGGTATTACCGTCCAACAGCTGCCGGGCATCCTGAGAGCGCGCTGGTCTGAGATCGAAAATCAACTACTCCAGGGGCGTTACCAGCCGCAGCCGGTGCGTCGGGTGAGAATCCCGAAGCCGGCCGGCGGGACGCGCAACCTCGGCATTCCAACCGTGATCGATCGTGTGATCCAGCAGGCGGTCCTGCAGCGGCTTCAGCCGCAGTGGGACCCGACATTCAGCGAGCACAGCTACGGCTTCCGGCCGGGCCGCTCCGCTCACCAGGCGGTGGCGCAGGCACAAGCCTACGTCATCGAAGGCTACCGGTTTGTTGGCGATATCGACTTGGCCAAATTTTTTGACCGAGTCAATCACGACCGGCTGATGGCCGCGGTGTCGGCACGGGTCTCGGACCGGCGGGTTCTGCGGCTCATCCGGGGATACTTGAGGGCCGGTGTGCTTAATGGCGGGTTGTTCGAAGAAAGCGGGGAGGGGACACCGCAAGGCGGTCCACTCTCGCCCTTGCTCTCGAACCTCGTGCTGGATGAACTGGATCGCGAGCTTGAACGTCGCAGCCATCGGTTCGTGCGGTACGCGGATGACTGTAACATCTACGTCCGCAGTGAAAAGGCTGGTCGACGGGTCATGGCGAGCCTGACCCGCTTCATCGAACGGCGCCTTAAGCTGCAGATCAATACGGAGAAGAGTGCCGTCGCCCGACCGTGGCACCGGTCGTTCCTCGGCTTCACGGTCAAGGATGACCCAGGCTTCCGGCGGTGCATCGCCGACAAGGCCGTGACCCGGTTCAAACACCGGGTTCGCGAACTGACGCGGCGGCATCGGGGCGTCAGCCTGGAGAAGGTGATCGCCGACCTGAACCCGTTCGTGCGGGGCTGGGCCGGGTACTTCGGCTTCACCCAGTGGCGCGAGTTGCCATCGCTGGATGGCTGGATCCGACGGCGCCTGCGTTGCGTCGTCTGGGTTCAGTGGAAAACGCGCGGCCAACGCTACCGCGAGCTCCGACGTCTCAACGTCCCTGAAAGGTCGGCCAGTGCGGCCATTTTCAGCCCAAAGGGGCCATGGCGGTTGAGCTCTTCGGAACCGCTGCACCGCGCCTTTACCAAAGCTCGTTTCCGTCGTCTGGGTCTGCTTTCTATGGAAAAGCTGGTGAGTGCTTAATCCGCCGAACCGCCGTGGTACGGACCCGTATGCCCGGTGGTGTGGGAGGGGTGGCACCGCGAGATGCCCCCCTATCCCGATTGA
>NZ_JAFATE010000423.1 GCF_019244115.1 Bradyrhizobium sp. | reverse complement strand
ACGCTGGTTGCTCCATGCGCTAACGCTGCCTGAAAAGCAGCATCGTCAGAAACGCTTCCTTTTGCTCGTCGCTCGATGAGCCAAACCAATTGATGGCCTGTCGAGCCTCCGAGATTGTGAGCTTCGCTTCAGCCTCGGAAAAGCTTTGAGAAGGATCGTAGTCGGCCAAGATTCTTTGGCGCTGCAGATTGGCTGTCACTCGGGCGAAGTCTGCGACGCTGCCGAGACCGTCAGCAGGCATGATCGCCACGTTTTGCGGTTTTGTCTGGCTGAGCTGCCCGCATAGTCCGCTTAAGGTTTTGTGGTCGACGCTGCGGTACACCAGGCTATACCGGGGCGTTGAGCGGCTGCCGCTTCCGCAGACCATGTCGGCGGCCGCAGTCAGGCAGAAATGGAAAACGGCGTAGTACGCCGTTGAAATCGCCCGCCGCAAATCGGATTGAGTGGCCCCGTCGCTTGCCGCCAAGGCATCCGCCTGCTGGAGCAATTCATCAGGGTCTGGCGGCACCCTTTTCCTCATACCGAACGATGGGGAACCGCTCTTCGCCCTTGTCGGCAAGTTGCTGGATCACTTGCGAAACAGTTCGGGCCGAGCGCTCTCCCATGATGGATGCCGAGGAGCCGGGAGTAAGAACGAACCTTATCTCGACGACCGGCGACCCTGGCGAGTCAAGGGTCGCGGTCGACACTGCTGCGACGCTCACGCCGTTCGCCGCAGCGACGTTTCGCGCAACATCAATGACTTCCTTGTCGGTGAGTATGGTCATGGCTT
The DNA here is from genome assembly GCF_019244115.1 of Bradyrhizobium sp. Classification (GTDB taxonomy): domain Bacteria; phylum Pseudomonadota; class Alphaproteobacteria; order Rhizobiales; family Xanthobacteraceae; genus Bradyrhizobium. Next base: position 1,478 of record NZ_JAFATE010000423.1, on the reverse strand, counting down.
ACCCTTCGCTCTGAATATAGGCTGCGTTGTTCCCGTTGTCTGCATGTTTCGAAGCACGGAGCCTGCCCGGGAATGCCGGTCCCAGCGATACGTCGCGGCCCCGATTTGATGGATGGGTGCGTGACGGCGAGCGATGGCGGTAAGAAACTTGGCGATCCCAGCAGGACTCGAACCTGCAACCCGCGGAGTAGAAATCCGCTACTCTATCCAGTTGAGCTATGGGACCGTCTGACAGGTCCGGCCGAAGCCGGCGGACGCGCTGTTCATCGCCTTGTCAATATGAAAAATCTGCGTTTTCGCCAAGGGGGTTCCGAACCATTTTCAAAAGGCTTGCGACCAAGGCAGATGATGGACCGTTCCGCTCTGACAATGTCACGCCGCCGTGACAAGGCATTGCCGTCCCGCCGGCTAAGATGAACCCGACAAGACGATTTCGGCCGAGTTGGATGGTCCCTGCCGGGGCAGGGCGGTTGGATATGGGCGCAGGATTGGATGTCCCTGAACGATCGCCGTCCGGGCGCCCTGTGCCTCCCTGCAAAGGCGCGCCGCGTGAGTGGGAGCGAAGGACCGCACCAGGCGCCGCGCTCCTTGGCGCACGATCGGCCATGCGCGATGACCCTGTCCGCGAGGGGAGGGATGTTGATCGCCATTGCCAAGAGCACGATGCAATCGTTCGTTTCGTCGAGGGAGCGGTAAGCCGCGAGCCGGAACGTCCCTGCCAGAATCCGCCCCTGGCGGCTTCCTGCCATCCGCCCGTCACCTTGTTGCGCAAGTCTTCAAAATCCCGCGGCACTTGTCCGCGAAGGAGTTTTTTCATGATCGGTCTGTTTCGCGCGTTGGTCTTTTGCGCCACGCTCTCGCTCGGGCTTTGCTCGGCCGGGCTCAATTCTACGCACGCGGCGGACAAGGCCTTCAGACGCGACGAACTCGCGGACGCCGCGATTAAGCTGGAAGCCCAGATCAAGAGCGAGGCGGGGGGGGTCAACAAGCCGGCCGCGACGTTGCGGACCGATGCGGATGCGGCCTTCAAGCGCAATGATTTTCGCAGCGGCCTGAAAATTCTCGGCCAGATCGCGGCGACCGCGCCGGAAGATTCCGGCAACTGGCTAAAACTCGCCCGCACCATCTTCCTGATTTTCCCCGCCAACTCGAGCGAGCAGACCTTTCTGATGGAGCGCGCCTCGACCGCGGCCTATCTCGCCTATCAGCGCGCCGGCAATGCCCAGGACGAGGCGGACGCGCTCGGCGTGCTCGGCAAGACGCTCGCCGAGCGCAAGCTGTGGCGGCCGGCGCTGGACGCGCTCCGCCTGTCGCTCGACCTGCGCGAGACATCAGACGTGCGCGGCAAATACGAGACGCTGCGCGAGGAGCACGGTTTTCGGCTGCTCGACTATTCAGTGGATTCGGATGCGGCGAGCCCGCGGGCCTGCTTTCAGTTCTCCGAGGAGCTTTTGAAACGCACCGATTTCACCCCCTTC
>NZ_JAFATE010000347.1 GCF_019244115.1 Bradyrhizobium sp. | reverse complement strand
CCGACGACCAGGCCCGTGCATGGGAGCACGCCGACTGGAGCAGTGACCAGGACGATGGCGCGGGCCACCGCGCGCGCCGTCTGCTCTCCAAGTCCAATTCCAGCCTGGATCGCTTTGTTGACGGGCTTTCCGGGTTGCAGCGATGGGCCGCCGGCGAGCGCTGGATCAAGCGTTTGGGCGTCGTGCTCGCGGCGCTCTTGGTCATCTTCACGGTCTCCTTCGGCGCACTGTGGTGGCGGCTTGGTGCCGGCGCGATCAATCTCGACGTCGTGACGCCGTGGCTTGCGGCCGCGATCCAGGAGAGTATCGGCCACGGCAACACCGTCGAGGTCGGCGGCACGCAGATCGAACGCGCAGGCCGGATCCATGTCGCGGTCCGCATCCGCGACATCATCGTTCGCGACCAGGACAACGCCATCGTGGCGAGCGCCCCCAAGGCCGAAGTACGACTGTCCGGCAGCACACTGTTGATGGGGCGGCTTCGCGCCGAGAGCCTGAACCTGGTCGACGCGGTGCTCGCCATCCGCATCACGCCCGATGGATATGTCACGGTGTCGACCGGCGACACCGCAAAGCCGCTTGCAACCGGCGTGACCAGGAAACAGCAGCCTGGCGTGCCGCAGGCAGCGGGGAGTGCGCCCGGCACTGTCGCGCCCGCGCCGGCCTCTCCCAACACCGCACCGAGCGGGCTTCTGGCCGGCCTCGATTGGCTCGACAGCCTCAGTCTCACGGGCCTCGACGGCCAGAATCTCAACGAGATCGGCCTGAAGAATGGCGTGCTGGTCGTCGACGATCAGCAGCGCGGCAACAAATGGACTTTTGACAATATCAGCCTCAGCCTGCGCCGTCCGAGCAGCGGCGGTGTGGCGCTCTCCGTCGGCGAGGAAGGAAAGCGCGCCTGGTCGCTGCGTGTCCTGGTCGGGCCGCCGGAAAACGGGGTGCGCACCGTCGACGTTCGCGCCGACAAGCTCAGGACCTCAAATATCCTGCTGGCGCTGCGGCTGAAGGACATGACCTACAACGCCGACCTGCCGTTGTCAGGCGAGGTGAAGGGCGAGATCAGCCGCGATGGGCTGCCGACCTATCTGCACGGCAAGCTGACGATCGGCCCCGGAACCATCATCGATACCGACACGCCGGATTATCCGATGGCCATCGACCAGGCGGAGATGAGCCTGGAATGGGATGCAAACCGGCGCGTGCTGGTCGCACCCTTCAAGGTCGTATCGGGCGCGAACCGGGTCACGCTGCTGGCGCATCTCGAGCCGCCCAATGACAGTGTCCAGGACTGGCAGCTCGGCTTCAGTGGCGGCACTATCCTGCTCGGCGGCATCAATGACGAGCCGCCGCTGATCTTCAACCGCATCGCCGTCGGCTTCCGTTTCGACACCGTCGGCAAGCGCGTGCTGCTGACGCAGGCCGATTTCTCCAATGGCGAGATCGGCGTCGCTGGCACCGGCAGCATCGACTATGCGGGCGAGCCGCGCCTGAAACTCGGCTTCGCTGGCACCCCGATGTCGGCGACCGCGCTGAAACGGATCTGGCCGGCGCTGATCGTGCCCGAGGTGCGCGAATGGATCGTCGACCGGATCGAGCGCGGCGCGGTGCAGCGTTTGGACGTCGCGGTCAATTCGCCGGTCAAGAACCTGCCGCGCAAAGGGCCGCCGATTCCCGATGACGGGCTCGAGGTCAACATCGTGGCGAGCGGCGTCGTGGTGCACCCCGTGGACAGGCTGCCGTCCGTGCGCGATGCCGATCTCAAGGTGCACATCACCGGCCGCACCGCGACAGTGACCATCGGGCAGGGGATTGCCGACACGCCCGGCGGCCGCAAGCTCACGCTGTCGGATTTCCTCTTCGAGGTACCGGACATGGCGCCGAAGCCGATGCAGGCCCGGGTCAAGGTCAGGGTCGACGGATCGGTGCCGGCTGCCGCCGAAATCATGGCCTCCGATCGGCTCAGCGACCTCTCGGCGACACCGATCGATCCCGCCGCCAGCAACGGAAAGCTGTCGGCGATCATCACCATGGGCCTGCCGCTCAAGGGCGAACTGACCAAGGTCGACACGACCTACAATGTGAACGCGGATCTCACAGGCTTCTCGGCCGACAAGCTGGTCATGAACCAGAAGCTCGAGGCTGACACGCTGAAGATCGTCGCGAGCAACCAGGGCTATCAGGTCAAGGGCGGCGTCAAGATCAACGGGCAGCCGGCGACGCTGGATTATCGCAAGCCGGCCGACGGCGACGCGGACATCAAGCTCGTGGCGACGCTCGACGATGCGAGCCGCGCACGCCTCGGGCTCGATCTTGGCGCCGCTGCCACCGGCAATGTCCCGATCAAGCTGAGCGGCAAGATCGCGAGCGGCGATCACGACAGCCGCGTCGGTGTCGACGCCGACCTCACCGCGCTGAAGCTCGACAACGTCCTGCCCGGCTGGGTCAAGCTGCCGGGCAAGACCACCCGCGCCACCTTCAACGTGGTGCCGAAGGCGCAGTCGACGCGGTTCGAGGACATCGTGATCGACGGCGGCGGCACCTCGATCAAGGGCTCGCTCGAGGTCGACCAGAATGGCGATCTGATGAATGCGAATTTCCCGGTCTATTCGCCGTCCGATGGCGACAAGACACAGCTCAAGGCCGAGCGCGGTGCGGATGGCGTATTGAAGGTGACGATGCGCGGCGACGTGTTCGATGGCCGCGGTTTCCTCGATTCCGTGAAAGCGGGGAATTCAAAGGATGCCGACAGCAAGGGCAAGGTGAAGAGTACCGACGTTGACGTCGATCTCAAATTCGGTGCGGTCAAGGGCGCCTACGGGGAGGCGCTACGCAGCGTCGACAGCAAGCTGTCGCGGCGCAATGGCGCGTTCCGGAGCTTCACGCTCACCGGCAAGATCGGGAAGGATACGCCGATTGTAGCGGATCTCGGCAGGATCGGGCGCGATACGCCGACGGCCGCGGAGTTGCGCGGTCGCTGGCAGGGACGCGAGGTGGTGCTGGTGGAGACCAAGGATGCGGGCGCGTTCTTCCGCTTCGCGGACATCTATACCAAGGTGATCGGCGGCCAGCTTCAACTGGTCATGGATCCGCCGTCCAACGATGCCGGCGCGCGCGAGGGCTCGATCGAAGTCCGCGATTTCGCCGTCAAGGGCGAGGCCGCGATCGACCGGCAGGTTGCCGGTTCCGGCAACAGCCAGAACGGCGTCAGCTTCTCGCGGGCGCATGCGGACTTTGTTTCGCAGAGCGGCAGGCTCACCGTGTCCGAGGCCGTGTTGAAGGGACCGATCATCGGTGGGACCATCGGGGGGTACATCGATTATCCTGCCAACCAGGTGCAGATGAGCGGCACCTTCATCCCGGCCTACGGGCTCAACAACCTGC
>NZ_JAFATE010000307.1 GCF_019244115.1 Bradyrhizobium sp. | reverse complement strand
AAGCTTCAGCCCGGCGATAAGATGGCGGGTCGGCACGGCAACAAGGGCGTCATCTCGCGGATCATGCCGATCGAGGACATGCCGTATCTCGAAGACGGTACGCCGGTTGACATCGTGCTGAACCCGCTCGGCGTGCCCAGCCGCATGAATGTCGGCCAGATCCTCGAAACGCACCTCGGCTGGGCGTCGCACGGGCTCGGTCTTCGCATCGGTGAAGTTCTCGACAGCATCAAACGTAACGGCGGCAGCGACCGGAAGCTTCGGCAGATGCTCGGTCAAATCTATGACGGTGCGGAACGCAGCGAGATCGAGGCGTTGCCCGAAGAAGAACTGCTCGAACTGGCGGATGGCCTGACGCAGGGCGTGCCGATGGCCAGCCCGGTGTTCGATGGCGCCCGCGAGGAGGACATCGTCGCGATGCTGGAGAAAGCGGGCCTGGCTGCCTCCGGCCAGGTGACGCTGGTCGACGGCCGCACCGGCGAGCCGTTCGACCGCAAAGTCACCGTTGGCTACATCTATATGCTGAAGCTGCATCACCTCGTGGACGACAAGATCCACGCCCGGTCGATCGGGCCTTACAGCCTCGTTACCCAGCAGCCGCTGGGCGGGAAGGCGCAGTTCGGCGGACAGCGTTTCGGCGAGATGGAGGTTTGGGCGCTCGAGGCCTACGGCGCAGCCTATACGCTGCAGGAGATGCTGACCGTGAAATCGGACGACGTCTCGGGCCGCACCAAAGTCTATGAGGCGATCGTCCGCGGGGATGACAACTTCGAAGCCGGGATCCCCGAATCCTTCAACGTGCTGGTCAAGGAGCTGCGCTCGCTTGGCCTCAATGTCGAGCTGGAGCAGCGCAGCTACTGATGGCCTGCACCCGGCCTGCAGTTACACGGTTAACAGGGCGGCGAAGCCGCCCCGTCGCCGGGCTCGCATGAGCATAGCGAGCCCGGGGCACGGTTTGTTCGAGAGGGGTCCTCGATGAACGAGTTGATGAACATCTTCGGGCAGGTTTCGGGGCCGCAAAGCTTCGACCAGATCCGGATCTCGATCGCCAGCCCGGAGCGCATCCGCTCCTGGTCGTACGGCGAGATTAAGAAGCCCGAAACGATCAACTACCGCACCTTCAAGCCGGAACGTGACGGGCTGTTCTGCGCCCGCATCTTCGGCCCGATCAAGGACTACGAGTGCTTGTGCGGCAAGTACAAGCGCATGAAGTACCGCGGCATCATCTGCGAGAAGTGCGGCGTCGAGGTGACCTTGTCCAAGGTGCGCCGCGACCGCATGGGCCACATCGAGCTAGCCTCGCCGGTTGCGCATATCTGGTTCTTGAAGTCGCTTCCGAGCCGCATCGGCCTGTTGCTCGACATGACGCTGAAGGATCTCGAAAAGGTCCTCTATTTCGAGAACTACGTCGTCATCGAGCCCGGCCTAACTCCGCTGAAGCTGCATCAACTGCTCTCGGAGGAAGAGTACCTGAAGGCCCAGGACGATTACGGCGATGACCAGTTCACCGCCGCGATCGGCGCCGAGGCCCTGCGTACGATGCTGTCGGCGATCGATCTGCAGGAAGAAAAGATCAAGCTGCGCGAGGAATTGCGCGAGACCTCCTCCGAGGCGCGCCGCAAAAAGCTGGTCAAGCGGCTGAAACTGGTCGAGGCATTCATTGAGTCGCACAGCCGGCCGGAGTGGATGATCCTCGAAGTGGTTCCGGTCATCCCGCCTGAGCTGCGCCCGCTGGTACCGCTCGATGGCGGCCGCTTCGCCACCTCGGATCTCAACGACCTCTATCGGCGAGTTATCAACCGCAACAACCGACTGAAGCGCCTCATAGAGCTGCGCGCGCCCGACATCATCGTGCGCAACGAGAAGCGCATGCTGCAGGAAGCGGTCGACGCCTTGTTCGATAATGGCCGGCGCGGCCGTGTGATTACCGGCGCCAACAAGCGACCGCTGAAATCGTTGAGCGACATGCTGAAGGGCAAGCAAGGCCGGTTCCGGCAGAACCTGCTCGGCAAGCGCGTCGATTATTCCGGCCGCTCGGTCATCGTCGTCGGCCCGGAACTTAAGCTGCAACAGTGCGGCCTGCCGAAGAAGATGGCGCTCGAGCTGTTCAAGCCGTTCATCTACTCGAAGCTTGAGCTCTATGGCCTCGCCAGCACGATCAAGGCCGCCAAGCGCATGGTCGAGAAGGAGCGGCCGGAGGTTTGGGACATCCTCGAAGAGGTGATCCGCGAACACCCGGTGCTCTTGAACCGCGCCCCCACCCTGCATCGCCTCGGCATTCAGGCCTTCGAGCCGGTGCTAATTGAAGGCAAGGCGATCCAGCTGCACCCGCTCGTCTGTACCGCCTTCAACGCCGATTTCGACGGCGATCAGATGGCCGTGCACGTGCCGTTGTCATTGGAGGCGCAGCTCGAAGCGCGCGTTCTGATGATGTCGACCAACAACATTCTCAGCCCAGCGAACGGCAAGCCGATCATCGTGCCGTCGCAGGATATCGTGCTCGGCCTCTACCACATCACAATGGAGCGGCGGGACATCCCTGGACTGGTGCTCCAGCTGGGCGGCTTCGCTCGCGGCGATCACGATGTCCTTGCGGGCTTGCAGAAGGCCATCAAAGCCGGGACGGCCTTCCTGTACGCGCCGGGCGAGAAGCCCTCGCGTCTGGCGAGAGATCTCGGTAAGGCCGATTCGCCGGTGTTACAGCGGGTCCTGAACGGTGAGATCGCGATCCATCCTCGGATCAACTGGCCGGAATTCGGCAGCCAGAAAGGTGCGGCCGCGGCCAGAGATGCCTTCCAGCAGAGCCTGGAGCGCCGCGACGTTACGATCTTCAACCTCGAAGATCCCGAGACGCCGTTCGCATGGAAGAGGCTCGACGAGCTGAAGCGAGCGGTCGACGAGGAGCGCGTGGTCCTGGCGCCGGTGCCGACCTTCACGAGCATCGGCGATATCGAGCAGGCCCTGGCGGCGAAGACCGTGTCGCTGCACACCCGGATCAAGGCTCGGTATGAAACCCTCGATGTCGATGGGCACCCGCTCGTGCGCCGCGTCGATACGACGCCCGGCCGCATGCTGCTGTCCGAAATCCTGCCGCGGCACCCGAATGTCCAATTTGATCTCGTCAATCAGTTGCTGAACAAGAAGCAGATCAGCGATCTCCTCGATGAGGTGTATCGCCACTGCGGCCAGAAAGAGACCGTAATCTTCTGTGACCGGCTGATGACGCTCGGCTTCCAGCAGGCGTGCAAGGCCGGCATCTCCTTCGGGAAGGACGATCTGATCATCCCCGAAGCGAAGCATCGCCTCGTCGCGGAAGTTCAGGAGAAGGTCAAAGAGTACGAGCAACAATACCAGGACGGACTGATCACCCAGCGCGAGAAATACAACAAGGAGGTCGATGCCTGGACCAGCTGCTCGGAGAAAGTGGCCGAGGAGATGGTCAAGGTCATACGCGCGCAGCGGCCCGGGGAGCCGATCAACTCGGTTTGGATGATGTCGGACTCGGGCGCCCGCGGGTCGGCGGCTCAGATCAAGCAGCTGGCCGGCATGCGCGGTCTGATGACGAAGCCCTCGGGCGAGATCATCGCGACGCCGATCATCTCGAATTTCAAGGAAGGGCTGACCGTGCTCGAGTACTTCAACTCGACTCACGGGGCCCGAAAGGGCCTCGCCGATACCGCGCTGAAGACCGCCAATTCCGGCTATCTGACGCGCCGGTTGGTTGACGTTGCCCAGGACGCGATCATCACCGAGGAGGATTGCGGTACCACCCGCGGCCTATTGACTCGCGCCGTGGTCGAAGGCGGCGACATCATCGCGCCGCTCGCGGATCGCATTCTCGGCCGGTGCGCCGCTGTCGATGTTCTCGATCCGCTCAGCGGCCACGTCGTGCTCGCCGCCGGTGAGCTGATCGACGAGGACGCAGTTGATGCGATCGAACGCGCCGGTATCGATGCGGTCTCGATCCGCTCGGTCCTGACTTGCGAAGCGCATACTGGCGTTTGCGGCAAGTGCTACGGCCGGGACCTGGCCCGCGGCACGATGGTCAATATGGGCGAAGCGGTGGGCGTCATCGCGGCACAGTCGATCGGCGAACCCGGCACGCAGCTGACAATGCGCACCTTCCATATCGGCGGTGCGGCGCAACGCGGCGCCGAGCAATCCTCGATCGAAGCGGCGTTCGATGCGGCGATCGAGGTCAAGAACCGCAATGTCGTGATCAACTCGTCGGGGCTCCCGGTCGTGATGGGCCGCAACTGCGAGATGGTGCTACTCGATGAAGCCGGTCGCGAGAAGGCGCGGCATCGCGTGCCCTATGGCGCGCGGCTGCTGGCTGATGACGGCGCACCGGTCAAGCGTGGCGACCGCCTGGCCGAATGGGACCCCTATACGATCCCGATCATCACCGAGAAGGACGGCATCGCGCATTATGTCGACCTGACCGAGGGTGTCTCGATGCGCGAGGTGCTCGATGAGGCGACTGGCATCTCTTCGAAGGTCGTCATCGATTGGAAGCAGCAGCCGCGCGGGGGCGATCTGCGCCCGCGCATCACGTTGCGGGATCCGAAGGGTGAGGTACTGACACTCGCAAACGGGCTCGAAGCGCGATATTTCCTGCCCGTGGATGCGATCCTATCGGTCGACAATACCGCCCACATCAAGGCCGGCGACGTCATCGCCAGGATCCCGCGCGAATCCTCAAAGACGCGTGACATCACCGGTGGTTTGCCGCGCGTGGCCGAGCTGTTCGAAGCGCGTAAGCCCAAGGACTTCGCAATCATCAGCGAGAGCGAAGGCCGCGTCGAATTCGGCAAGGATTACAAGACGAAGCGACGCATCGTCGTGGTGCCGAACGATGGCGCTGCCGATCCGGTTGAATATCTGATCCCGAAGGGCAAGCACATCAGCGTCCAGGAAGGCGATTACGTCCTTAAGGGCGACCTGATGATGGACGGCAACCGCGTGCCGCACGACATTCTGCGCATTCTCGGGGTCGAGGAGCTCGCCAGCTACCTGATCAACGAGATCCAGGAGGTCTACCGGCTGCAGGGCGTGCGCATCAACGACAAGCACATCGAGGTCATCGTGCGCCAGATGCTGCAGAAGGTGGAGATCGAAGATCCGGGCGAGACCACCTTCCTCGCCGGCGAGCAGATCGATCGCTCCGAATTCGATCACGAGAATGCGAAGGTCGAGGC
>NZ_JAFATE010000228.1 GCF_019244115.1 Bradyrhizobium sp. | reverse complement strand
GGCCTTGCCGCGCACGACCTGCGGCCCGGCTGGCGCGGGCAGGCTGCGGCCGAACGCGTCGCCCGCGGCGACCTGTTCGACATTGCACTTGCCGTCGAGCGCGTCCTCGATGGCGCGATAGCCGGTGCAGCGGCAGATGTTGCCTTTGAGCGCGGCGCCGAGATCCTGTCGCTGCGCCTGGTTCAGCGACGCGCAAGTCAGGATCATGCCCGCGGTGCAGAAGCCGCACTGAAAACCCTGCGCGTCGAGGAACGCCTGCTGCATCGGATGCAGCGCGGCTTCGCTCGCAAGGCCCTCGATGGTCGTGATCGCGTGGCCCTCGCCGCGGAACGCCGGGATCAGGCAGCTGTGCACCGGTTCGCCATCGAGCAGCACGGTGCAGGCGCCGCAGTCGCCGGCATCGCAGCCCTTCTTGACGCCGAAATGGCCGGTCTCGCGCAATAAGGTTCGCAGGCATTGACCCGGATGCGGCGCGGCGACAACGTCCTTGCCGTTGATCAGGAAGCTCATGGCCGCGCTGTGCCCGATAGTTCGCTGCGGATCTCCTCGGCAAGCCGCAGTGTCATCGCCTTGCGCCAGAACGGCTTGCCGTGCACGTCGCCGTGATAGAGATCGTCGGCGATGTGGTGCAGGATCGCCGAACGCAGGCTGGCTTCATCGGGAAGCGCGGCAAAGTGCAGCTTGATCGGGCGCACGGTCGAGGCCGTCACGACAAGCGAAAACTCGCCGTCCTGTCCGGCGGTGCCGATCAGCAGCGCCGCGGAGCGCCCGACCGGCGTCAGCGAGATCTGGCGAAACGCCGCGCGGCGCCTGAGCGCGGCGAGCGGAATGTCGATCTGGCGCAGCAGGTCACCGGCCGTCATGCGGTTGTGCTGGTTGCCGGTGACGAAATCGGCGACGCCGATTCTTTGCTCGCTGCCGTCGGCCTTCCAGATGGTACAGATGCCCTCGAGCGCAGCCGTCAGCGAGATCATCGGTCCCGCGGGCAATGACATGCAGAGATTGCCGCCGACGGTCGCGGTCTTCCAGATCTTGAAGGAGGCGAGAAAGGCGCGGCAGCATTGATTGATCAGCGGCGAGGCCAGCCAGTCTGCGGGACAGGCAAGCGCGTCGAGCTCTGCAACGGTGCAGGTCGCCGCGATGGTCAAACCCGCGTCGCCGATCGTGAGCGCGCGCCATTTGAGGTCGGTCAGATCGATCAGCCGCCTCAGATGGACCTGCGGTTCCGAGAACAGCCAAGTCCCGCCCGCAAGCCAGGCGTCGCCCTCCGTCCAGGCCGGCAACTCGGTACGACTACGCGGCCGGACCACTTCCGTGATGGTGTTCAAATCCATGGACGACGCTACGCTCTTAAGGGACGGATCAGTTCAGGGAATCCTTGCAAGTCCGGCGCCAACTCGCAAGTGGACAGATTGGCGCTCACATTGCAGAGATTGTAGGCCGGCGCAGAGCTGCGGGCGACACTTCGGTGGAGATCAAGACGCGATGAACGACACGCAACCGATCTGGATCAGGGATCCCCAGGCCATTCTCGCCGATGGTGCCGAACGCGGTATCGTGGTCAGCCAGGGCCGGATCGTCGAAAAGGTTGCGGCGGGAGCCGTGCCCGTGACCGCCGATGCCATCGTGTTCGATGCCGGCACGCATGTGGTGGTGCCCGGCCTCATCAACACGCATCATCATTTCTATCAGACGCTGACCCGCGCTTTGCCGGCGGCGATGGATCGCGAGCTGTTTCCCTGGCTGCAAGCGCTCTATCCGGTGTGGGCGCGGCTCACGCCGGAGGCGCTCGATCTCGCCGTGACCGTCGCGATGGCGGAACTGCTGCTGTCGGGCTGTACCACCACGACCGATCACCATTATGTGTTTCCCGCCGGCCTCGAAGACGCCGTGGACATCGAGGTCGCCGTGGCGAAGCGCCTCGGCCTGCGCGTGTTGCTGACGCGCGGATCGATGAACCTGTCGCAGCGCGATGGCGGCCTGCCGCCGGACAGCGTGGTGCAGGACGAAGACACGATCCTGGCCGACAGCGAGCGCGTGGTCGCCAGACATCATCAGCGTGGCGAGGATGCGATGGTGCAGATTGCGCTGGCGCCGTGCTCGCCGTTTTCGGTGACGACCTCGCTCATGAAGCAGACGGCGGAGCTCGCCGGGCGTCTCGACGTCCGGCTGCACACGCATCTTGCCGAGACCGAGGACGAGAACCGTTTTTGCGAAGACAAATATGGCTGCCGCCCGCTCGACTATCTCGAGCAATGCGGCTGGCTGGGGGCGCGGACCTGGCTGGCGCACGGAATATTCTTCGATGCTGCGGAAATGCAGCGCCTCGCGAAAGCCAAGACGACCGTCAGCCATTGCGCCTGCTCAAACCAGATTCTGGCCTCGGGCTGCTGTCCAGTGTGCGAGATGGAAGCGGCAGGGGTCGGCATCGGTCTCGGCGTCGACGGCTCGGCGTCGAACGACGGGTCCAATCTGATGCAGGAGGTGCGTGCCGCCTTCCTGCTGCAGCGGGCGCGCTA
>NZ_JAFATE010000169.1 GCF_019244115.1 Bradyrhizobium sp. | reverse complement strand
CCAGCCGCCACCCTGATTGTTCCAGCCGCTGTAGGACATGACCTCTCCTCCGACCCTGCCAAAAGTCCCCGCACAGGACATGGGAGGCAGCCAGGCCGTTGCCAAGAGCGTGCGGCGGCGAGGGAACCGCAATATTCCGGCGGTGATACGAGTACCCATATCGTCCCGGCCAAGCCATCGCGCCCGCGAAGCGCGGCCCGATGGCGCCGAGCCGGGACCCATAGCCCCAGGGTGTTGTAGCTGAGCGAGCTTGCACCGCGCGTCATCGCAACAATAACCGCTTGTGGTCATGGGTCGCGGCTCCAGTGCGCAATTGCGCACAAGGCCGGGACGACGAGCTGAGTTTGGGAAGCCGCGTGCCTCTAGCCCTGCTGCTTCAGCTTCTCCGCCGCCTGTGGTGCAAAATAGGTCAAAACGCCGTCGGCGCCGGCGCGCTTGAAGCCGACGAGGCTTTCCATCATGGCGCGCTCGCCGTCGATCCAGCCGTTCTGGCTGGCGGCCAAGATCATCGCGTATTCGCCGGACACCTGATAGGCGAAGGTCGGCATCGCAAAATTGTCCTTCACCCGGCGGATGACGTCGAGATAGGGCAGGCCCGGCTTCACCATCACCATGTCGGCGCCCTCGGCGATGTCGAGCTCGACCTCGCGGAGCGCTTCGTCGGAATTGGCGCTGTCCATCTGGTAGGTGCGCTTGTCGCCGGTCAGCATCTTCGCCGATCCGATCGCATCGCGGAACGGGCCATAGAAGGCGGAGGCATATTTCGCCGCATAGGCCATGATCTGCACGTCGAGGAAACCGGCCTCGTCGAGCGCGGCGCGGATCGCGCCGATCCGGCCGTCCATCATGTCCGAGGGCGCGATGATGTCGCAGCCGGCTTCCGCCTGCACCAGCGCCTGCCGCACCAGGACCGCGACGGTCTCGTCGTTGAGAATGCGGCCGTCTGCGATCAGCCCGTCATGGCCGTGACTGGTGAACGGATCGAGCGCCACGTCGCAGAGCACGCCGAGGTCGGGAAACTCCTGCTTGATCGCGCGGACCGCCTGGCAAACCAGGTTGGCGGGATTGACGGCCTCGGAGCCGGTCTCATCGCGCAGCGATGCGTCCGTATAGGGGAACAGCGCGATGCAGGGGATTTTGAGCCTCATCGCGCGCTCGGCATCGCGCACCGCCTGATCGACCGTCAGGCGGTCGACGCCGGGCATCGAGCCGACAGGCGTGCGCGTGTTCTCGCCGTCGACCAGAAACAGCGGCCAGATCAGATCGTCCGTCGTGAGCACGTTTTCCCGCACCAGCCGCCGCGCCCATTCGGCTTTGCGGTTGCGGCGCATCCGGACCGTCAGATCGAGCGGCGGGGCGGCCGCCGTGCTGCTCCGGCGCGATGCATCGCGCATGTCGATCGGACGCCCGAATTTGATCGCCATCTGCCTCATTCTCCCGGCGAATTGAATTGATCTTATTCTAACATTCTGGACGGCCCGCGCCATCGCAAGCTTGAGCCGCCTCGAATGCTGCGGATGCAATGCTTCCAGCCGCAATTTCGCCCCAGGCCCTTCGGTCGGTAACGTTTTAGGTTCGGCTTGCCGCCGCGAATCGTGCGAGGGAGCCGCCAGGATTGATTTTGCCGGGCCGAGGGGCCATGAGTCCTGAAAGCTGAGGTGATTTCCTTTAGGGAACGTTAGCCGGCATGTCGAAAACCCCGTCGCGTCATCGGGCGCAAGGCAATGTCATGCCGGTTGTAGAGCGGGCCGAGCGCATCGAGCCCGACGATGCGAACGTTTGGACCCGGCGACTCGTCCTGTTTCTGCGCGTGATGGCCGTGCTGTCGATCGTCAAGGGTCTCTATCACTGGGCCCAGGTCACCGGCTTCATCGGCGGCGAGGACGAGGCGTTCGAGAACCAGGCCATGGCGTGGCAGGCGGCCACCGTGTACTTCGCGGTCATCGAACTCGTCGCCGCCGTCGGCCTCTGGCTCGCCACCCCCTGGGGTGCTGTGGTGTGGCTGACCACCGTCGTATCTATGGCCGTGATCGAATTGATGTTTCCGGGAATCTACGGCGGCAGCCTGCTGGTCGTCGCCGGCGAGGCCTCGATGCTCGCCGCCTATCTCGCACTGGCCTGGATGGCGGCGCGGGAACGGCCGCCATAGTTTGGCGCGCAAACAATTTTCGTAAAATCGTGGACGATGCCTTGAGACTAAGGTTTCGGCTCCGCTAACGCGCCAGCCGATCTTCCTTACGCGGACCTTTCCGTATGCGGACAGGCTGTCTTGGAATGCGACAGCCCCTCGAGACGAAGCGTGAACAAAGCCTTCGCGAACGTCAATGAGAAGTTGTGGAAAGTCCTTTGGCCACAGGCTTAAGTGTCGATTTACTTTGCAAGATTCATGATCTCTTTATTGTCTTGTTTAAGCGGATGTTCAAACGGCCCCCCTTAAGTTGAGGCTATCAGGCGGGACAAAAGTTTCGTCGAAATAAGTCGACAAAGACGACAACAGGGGAAGTGTCATGATGAAAGCCGTTGCGACGGCGGTGGAGACTGCTGAGCGTACGCCCGGCCAGTCCCAGGTGCAGCCGCTCTATCTGGAAGCGTTGACGTTGGTGGAGCGGCTGCATCGCCGGCTTCTTGACGTCATCAAAGACGAATTCGATCGTCGCGGCCGCTCCGACATCAATTCGGTGCAGGCGCTGCTGCTCTACAATATCGGCGACAAGGAGCTGACCGCAGGCGAGCTGCGCACGCGCGGTTACTATCTCGGCTCCAACGTGTCCTACAACCTGAAGAAGCTCGTCGAACTCGGCTTTCTCGATCATCAGCGCTCGCGCGTCGATCGCCGCTCGGTGCGCATCCGCCTGACCCCGCAGGGCCAGGACATCCGCCGCATCGTCGATGCGCTCTATCAGAAGCACGTCAAGACAGTCGAGCAGGTCGGCGGCATCTCGAGCGATGAGTTCGCGACGCTCAACAAGTCGCTGCACCGTCTGGAGCGGTTTTGGACCGATCAGATCCTCTATCGGCTCTGATCATTCTGAAGACAGCTTAGAGGGCAAGAGCCGGCGATTCGACAAGACCGGCAAGCCTGCAATCAGTGCTTTCCCCTCGAGAGGGCGTATCGCGCGATACGCCCTCTTTTGCATGCGTCGCCTTGGGAACCTCGGGGAACCATCTTTGCCGCTCCGCGTTAGAAGATGGTTTTGCAGTGCGCCTTTGAGCGCGTCTGAGAGAGAGGATGCCATGGAAGCCGCCCTGGAACGCATCATGCTGGCCTATGATCTCCTGGCCAACCGTACGCCCGCCGAAACGGCAGCGGCGCGGGCGCAGGTGACGGACTATGTGACGACGCTGTTCGAAGCCGGTGAGCACGATGCCGATCGGCTCGCGCTGTGCGGGCTCACCTATTTGCGCGAGCGTGACGGGAGCTCGGACCCGGTGAAGGAGGGCTATACCGGATTGTAAGAGCCGCGCGCGCCCTCGATTCATCTGATACCATCTGGAATAGTGCATCGCCCGGCCAGCGCGCCGGGCGAAACGCATTTTTGCGCATGCATGCGCCGGGGAGAAAACCATGCTGACTTTGCATCACCTGAACGATTCCCGCTCGCAGCGGATCCTCTGGCTGTTCGAGGAGCTCGGCGTTTCCTATGAGATCAAGAAATATCAGCGCAACGAGCAGACCCGGCTGGCGCCCCCGGAGCTCAAAGAGGTGCACCCGCTCGGCAAGTCGCCCGTCATCACCGACGGCGATCTCACCATCGCGGAGTCCGGCGCGATTGTCGACTATGTGATCCGCCGCTATGGCAAGGGCGCCATGATGCCGGAGCTCGGCGGCCGCGACTACGAGGTCTACAACGAGTGGATGCACTATGCCGAAGGCTCGGCGATGCTGCCGCTCCTCCTGCACCTCTATCTCGGCCGGCTGAAGGAAGCAGGCGCGCCGCTGCATCCGCGCATCGATAGCGAGCTCACCAACCATCTCGGCTACGTCGATGGCGCGCTGGCCGGCCGCGAGTTCTTCGTCGGCACCGCGCTGTCAGGCGCCGACATCCAGATGAGCTTCGTCGGCGAACTGGCAAAAGTGTTCGCCCGGCTCGGTCCTTATCAGAACCTCTCAGGCTGGCTGTCGCGCATGCATGCACGCCCCGCCTTCCAGCGCTCGATCGAGAAGGGCGGCGCCTACCGGTTTGCGACCTAGCCCGATTGCGCCAAATCGATCGTTTGCAGCGGCTTGGCGTAGGGCCCGGTGGAACAGTAGGGTTAACCGTAATCAACGCACCTGGCATGCCACCATATCTTGCATAAATGTCCGGCCCAAACCGCAAGCGCTTGGCCGGGGCGGGGCGATGTGCTAAGCGGCTGAGACCAGCTCTGACCGCCACAAAAGACCGCCCGCAACCTGCTTAAGGCTTGCGGCGGTGGAGATATTCGCCGATGAACCAGCCGTCCTCCAGCGTCAAAACCGCCTCCGCGCCCGATTCGTTCTTCACGGCTTCGCTGGCTCAGGCCGATCCTGAAATATCAGCCGCAATCCAGGGGGAACTCGGTCGTCAGCGCCATGAGATCGAGCTGATCGCCTCGGAAAACATCGTCAGCCGAGCCGTGCTGGAGGCACAGGGCTCGGTCATGACCAACAAATACGCGGAAGGCTATCCCGGCGCGCGCTATTACGGCGGCTGCGAATGGGTCGACGTTGCGGAAAGCCTCGCGATCGACCGGGCCAAAAAACTCTTCGGCGCGGCCTTCGCCAACGTGCAGCCGAACTCCGGCAGCCAGATGAACCAGGCGGTGTTTCTGGCGCTGCTGCAGCCCGGCGACACCTTCATGGGCCTCGATCTCGCTGCCGGCGGCCACCTCACCCACGGCGCGCCCGTCAACATCTCCGGCAAATGGTTCAAGGCACAGCATTACACCGTGCGCCGCGAGGACCAGATCATCGACATGGATGCGGTTGCCCGCCGCGCCGAGGAGGTGAAGCCGAAGCTGATCATCGCCGGCGGCAGCGCCTATTCGCGCGCCTGGGATTTCAAGCGTTTTCGCGAGATTGCCGACAGCGTGGGCGCGTACTTCATGGTCGACATGGCGCATTTCGCCGGTCTGGTGGCCGGCGGCGTGCATGCCTCGCCGGTGCCTTACGCGCACGTCACGACCACGACGACCCACAAATCGCTGCGCGGTCCGCGCGGCGGCCTTATGCTGTGGAATGACGAGGCGCTGACCAAGAAGCTCAACTCCGCCGTCTTCCCTGGCCTGCAGGGTGGCCCGTTGATGCATGTCATCGCAGCCAAGGCGGTCGCGTTCGCCGAGGCGCTGCGCCCCGACTTCAAGGTCTACGCGAAAAATGTCGTCGAAAATGCCAAGGCGCTTGCCGAATCGCTGCGCGCGCACGGTTTTGAGATCGTTTCCGGCGGCACCGACAACCACTTGATGCTGGTCGACCTCCGTCCCAAGGGACTGAAGGGCAATGTGTCGGAGAAGGCCCTCGTCCGCGCCGCGATCACCTGCAACAAGAACGGCATCCCGTTCGATCCGGAGAAGCCGTTCGTCACCTCCGGCCTGCGGCTCGGCACCCCGGCTGCGACCACGCGCGGGTTTGGGGTGGCTGAGTTCAAGCAGGTCGGCGGACTGATCACAGAGGTGCTCAACGCGATCGCGCAATCCGACGATGGCAAGGCGCCGCTGGTGGAGGCTGCGATCAAGGAACGGGTCAAGGCGCTCACCGACCGATTCCCGATCTACTAACCAGGGTTTCCGCCGGATGCGCTGTCCGAGCTGCAACAGTCTCGATACGCAGGTCAAGGACTCCCGTCCGACCGAGGATTCTGCCGTGATCCGCAGGCGACGCGTGTGCGTGGCCTGCAATTTCCGCTTCACCACCTTCGAGCGCGTGCAGCTGCGCGAGCTCACCGTCATCAAGCGCAACGGGAGGCGGGTCCCGTTCGATCGCGACAAGCTGGTGCGCTCGGTGCAGATCTCGCTGCGCAAGCGTCCCGTCGAGCCGGAGCGGGTCGAGAAGATGGTCTCCGCCATTGTGCGTGAGCTCGAAAGCGGGGGCGAGGCCGAGATCTCCTCGGAGGCGATCGGCGAGATCGTCATGGAGCATCTGCGCGCGCTGGACGACGTCGCCTATGTGCGCTTCGCCTCGGTCTACCGCAATTTTCGCGAGGCCAAGGATTTTGAGACGGTGCTCGGCGAGCTCTCGGGCGAGGACGACCCGCGGCTCGCCCCGGTCCGCAAATGATCTTTCGCATCCTGGAGGACCAGTACGCCGAGAAGATTAGGCAGCGCGAGGACGCCGACCGGCGCTCGATGCAGCTTGCCCTGACGCTCGGACGGCGCGGCCTCGGCCGCACCTGGCCGAACCCGGCCGTCGGCGCGGTGGTGGTCAAGGACGGCATCATCGTCGGGCGGGGATGGACGCAAGCCGGAGGTCGTCCGCATGCCGAGGTGGAGGCGCTCCGGCGCGCCGGCGGTGCCGCCCGCGGCGCGACCCTCTACGTCACGCTCGAACCATGTTCGCATGTCGGCAAGTCGCCGCCTTGTGCCGATGCCGTTGTCGCGGCGGGCATTTCGCGCGTCGTATCGGCGATCGAGGATCCCAATCCGCTGGTGGCGGGGCAGGGCTACGCAAAATTGCGCGCCGCCGGCATCACCGTCGACACCGGGTCTTGTGTGCAAGAGGCGGCGCACGACCATGCCGGCCATTTCCGCCGCATCCGCGACAAGCGCCCGCATGTGATCGTGAAGCTCGCCGTCTCCTCCGACGACCGAATCGCCGCGCCCGGACACATACCCGTTGCCATTACTGGCGAGGCCGCGCGCACGCGGGTACATCTGCTCCGCGCGCAGTGCGATGCGATCCTGGTCGGCATCGGTACGGTGCTTTCGGATGATCCGCTCCTGACCTGCCGCCTGCCGGGGATGGAGGCTCGCTCGCCGGTGCGTGTGGTGCTCGATTCGGCATTGCGGATCGGTCCCGAGAGCCGGCTGATGCATTCGGCGCGGCAGACGCCGCTGTGGCTGATCGCGTCGGAGACCGCGGAGGCGGCGAGCACCGCACGGCTTGGCGCCGCCGGCGCGCAGGTGATCCGGCTGCCGCCGTGCTCAGACGGACCGGGGCTTGATCTTCCGGCCGCGCTCCACGCGCTGTCCGAGCGCGGTATCACGCGATTGCTGGTCGAGGGCGGCAGCCGCATCGCCGCGTCCTTCGTCGCGGCCGACCTCGTCGATGAATTCTGGCTGTTGCGCGGCGCCGGCGCGATCGGGCAGGGCGGCGTGGCTGCGCTGGACGCAATGCGGCTCACGGCCATCACACAGTCGCCCGCCTTCAAACTTCGTGCTAGCGAGACGCTGGATAAGGATATGCTTACGATCTACGAGCGCTCGTAGATCCTCACCCCAAGCTCGTCATGCCCGGCCTCGTGCCGCGCATCCACGTCTTGGCCGCGATTGATGAAATAAGACGTGGATGGCCGGGACATCTGCGCGAAGACGCGCTTCGCGCTTTTGCCCGGCCCTGACGAGCGTTGAGTTAGGGACTCCAATGTTCACCGGCATTGTCACCGACATCGGCGAGATCACGCGCCTTGCGCCGACCGCGCAGGGCCAATTGCATCGCCTGCGCATCGCCTGTCACTATGACCAGACGACCATCGCCGATGGCGCATCGATCGCCTGCAACGGCATCTGCTTGACCGTCGTCGCCTCCGGCGTCGAGAGCGGCGCGACGTGGTTCGAGGTCGATGCCGCGGCGGAGACGCTGTCGATGACCACGGCCAGGCACTGGGCCAGAGGCACCACGCTCAATCTCGAACGTGCGCTCAAGATCGGCGACGAACTCGGCGGACACATCGTCGCGGGCCACGCCGACGGCATCGCAACTATCCTGAGCCGCGACGACCTGCCGGACATGGCCCGGTTCGAGCTGAAAACCACGCGGGAGCTGGCGCGCTTCATCGCGCCGAAAGGCTCGGTGACGCTGGACGGCGCGTCGCTGACCGTGAACACGGTGCAGGACACAGCCTTTTCCGTGCTGATCATCCCGCACACGCTCGATGTCACGACCCTGTCAAGCTGGCGTGCGGGAAGCGAGGTCAATATCGAGGCCGATTTGATGGCGCGCTACGCGGCGCGCCTTGCGGAAATGAAGTAGCGGCTCTTTTCTTTGTCTCTTGGCTTCGCCTGAAGTGGCGACTAAAACCGCTGATCAACCCTCATGGTGAGGAGCGCCTCTTCGCGCGTCTCGAACCATGAGGCCCCAGTGCGGCCTCATCCTCTGGAGACGCGGCCTTTGGCCGCTGCTCAGGGATGAGGGGATAGTTAAGCGGAAAAAATGATGGCAGACGCGCGACGCGCCCCGTTGAAGGACCAGACCGACATTTCCGGCGCGCGGGCGCTGATCGTCGAGGCGCGCTTCTATGACGACATCCAGGACGCGCTGCTGGAAGGCGCGGTCGCCGAGTTGAAGGCGGCGGGTGTGAGCCATGACGTCATCACGGTTCCCGGCGCGCTGGAAATTCCGGCCGCGATTGCAATCGCGCTCGACGCAGCCGAGGCGCGCGGAAGGTCCTATGACGCGGCGATTGCCCTCGGCTGCGTGATCCGCGGCGACACCATTCATTTCGAGATCGTCTCGCAGGAATCCTCTCGCGCGCTGATGGATCTCACGGTCGCGAGAGGTTTCCCGCTCGGCAACGGCATCCTCACGGTCAACACTGAGGCCCAGGCCTGGGCGCGGGCGCGGGCCTCGGAGCTCAACAAGGGCGGCGATGCCGCACGCGCGGCGCTCGCGATGCTGCGCATCAAACGCCGTCTGGCACAGGTCTGATCATGGCCGAAAGCAGGAAGAAGCCGGCCGCGGGCGCCGACAAAAAGGCCAACCGGCGCGGCGCCGCGCGGCTCGCCGCCGTGCAGGCGCTCTACCAGATGGATATCGCGGGCTCCGGGATCAACGATATTTT
>NZ_JAFATE010000067.1 GCF_019244115.1 Bradyrhizobium sp. | reverse complement strand
TCTGTTGTCGGGCCTCGGGTGGATTACGTCCGCTCATGTGAGCAGCCTGATCGGTCTCTATCTCACTTACGGCCTGCTCTGCGGCATCGGAACCGGCATCGTCTATATCGGCATCATCGGCCTCATGGTCCGCTGGTTTCCGGACCGGCGGGGTCTTGCGACCGGTGCGGTGGCGGCGGGCTATGGATTTGGCGCCATCCTGACGACGTTCCCGATCGACACGATGATGAGACGGTCCGGCCACCAGCAAACCCTGGTAGTGTTCGGAATCGTCCTTGGTCTGGTCGGCGCAATTGCGGCGCTTGCGATGCGAATGCCGGGAAAAAGTGATGTGCTGCCACCGCCGCCGGCAATGGCGGCACAGGCGGGCACGCCGCCAGCAAAAATGCTGCGCAACAGGATCTTCTGGCTGCTGTTCATCATGATGACCATGATGTCGACCGGCGGGTTGATGGTGATCTCGCAGTTCGCCGCGTTTTCCCGGGATTTTGGCACCGCCAACGTGGTCGTGTTCGGACTTGCCGCGCTGCCGCTCGCGCTGACCGTCGATCGCCTCACCAACGGGTTGACGCGTCCGTTCTTCGGCTGGGTGTCCGACCGGATCGGCCGCGAGAACACGATGGCGATCGCGTTCCTGATGGAGGCCGCTGCGGTGACCCTATTGGTCCTGTTTCGTGACAACGCGCTTGCGCTCGTGGTGCTGTCCGGGCTCGTGTTCTTCGGCTGGGGTGAGATCTTTTCACTGTTCCCGTCAACGCTGACCGATACGTTCGGCGCGCAGCACGCGACCACGAATTATGGCTTTCTCTATGTCGCGCAGGGCGTGGGGTCGATTCTCGGGGGACCGCTCGCGGCGCTCCTGCGCGAACAGACCGGGAGCTGGCTGCCGGTGTTTGCGATCATCATCGCAATGGATGCGCTGACGGGGATCCTCGCGCTGTTCGTGCTGAAGCCGATGCGCCATGCCTACGCGGGCAAGGCCGCGGGCTCGTAATCCGGGCCCGAACGACCGCTTCACTCCGCGGCCGGCTGGATTGCTGAGGGCGGGCGCTGGGATGACGGTTCCTCGCGATGATCGCCCGCGCCATGGTCGGCATCCGCGGTCGAGACGATCAGCCGTCTGCCGACGCGCCAGATCAGCGAGCCGATATCGTCCATCACCATGAACATCGCGGGCACGAAGACCAGCGACAGCACGGTCGAGAATATCAGCCCGCCGATCACGGCGAGTGCCATCGGCGAGCGGAACTCACCGCCGGCGCCGACGGCGAGCGCGCTCGGCATCATGCCGGCGACCATCGCGATCGTGGTCATCACGATCGGACGCGCGCGTTTCATGCCGGCATCGATCATCGCCTCGTCGCGCGGATTGCCGGCCCGGATCGATTCGATGGCGAACTCCACCAGCATGATCGCGTTCTTTGTGACGATGCCCATCAGCATCAGGATGCCGATCCACACCGGTGTGGTGAGCTGCTTGCCGGTCAAGAGCAGCGCGGCGATCGCGCCGCCGATCGACAGAGGCAGCGAGAACAGGATCGTGATCGGTTGCAGGAACGTGCCGAACAACAGCACCAGCACGGCGTAGACCATCATCAGCCCCGCAGTGATCGCGGTGGCAAAACCCTCGGACAATTCGTTCAGGCTTTCGGCGTCGCCCGACGGATTGACCCTGACGCCCTTCGGCAGCGTCTTCATGACCGGCAGCTCGTGGATCATCCTTGTGGCGTCGCCGAGCGCGGCCGAGCCGACGAGGTCGGCCGCGACGGTGGCCTGGCGCTCGCGGTCGTAGCGGTTGATGCTGGTCGGGCCCTGGTCCAGCTTGATGTCGGCCACGACCGACAGCGGCACGCCGCCTTTTTCGCCGTGCTGGCCGAGCGGCACCCGCAACTGCTCCAGAGTCCTCAAATTGCCGCGTGCGGCATCCTCGAGCTGGACGCGGATCGGCACCAGGCGGTCGCCGGCATCGAACTTGGCGAGCGCCGGACCGACGTCGCCGATGGTGGCGACGCGGACAGTCTGTGACAGGCTTTCGGTGGAGACGCCGAGCCTTGCTGCGAGGTCGGCGCGCGGCTGGATGCGCAGCTCCGGGCGCTCCAGCGCCGTTTCCGGGGTCACATTGGAGATGATCGGGATCCGCTTCATCTGAATCGCCAGCTCGTTGGCGACCTCGTTGACGATATTGCTGTCGTTCCCGGTGACGACCAGCGAAATGGCACGCAGGCCGTTCTCGTCGAGGAACCAGAAGCGGATGTCGGGGACACTGTCGAGGTCCTTGCCGATCTCCAGCTCGAGTTCGCGCTGCGTGATCGTGCGTTCGGTCTTCGGCGTATAGTTGATGATCAGCGCGGCGCGGCGCACCTCCTGCGTTCCCGGCGGGACGCGCCCGCCGTCGACGAAAACGCTGCGCACCTCGGGCCGCTTGCGCAGGCGTGCGACGATGTCCTCGGTGACCTTTTCGGTAAAGGCAAGCTGGGAGCCCGGCGGCAACTCGATCGCGAGCAGCGACCGCGCGGTGTCCTGGGCCGGCAGGAAACCCTGCGGCAGCAGCGTGATGCTCCAGATCGAGGCCGCGAAGATCGCAAAGCCGATCAGCACGGTGATGAAATAGTGTTTCACCGACCATTTGACGACGTTGTGATAGGCGTTCAGCACGCGGCCCGGCGGCGGCTCGGCGTGCGAGTGGTGTTTCAAGAAGTACGCCGCCAGCATCGGCGTCACAAAACGCGCAGCGAGCAGCGAGAAGAACACCTGTACAGACACCGTGATGCCGAACTGCTTGAAGAACTGGCCGGCAATGCCGGACATGAAGCTTGCGGGGGCAAAGATCGCGATGATGGTCAGGCTGATCGCGATCACGGCCAGGCCGATCTCGTCGGCCGCTTCGAGCGCGGCACGATAAGGCGTCTTGCCCATGTTCATGTGGCGGACGATGTTCTCGATCTCGACGATGGCATCGTCGACCAGAATGCCGGTCGAGAGCGTGATTGCAAGGAACGAGACCAGGTTGAGCGAGAAGCCCAAAAGATCCATGGCCCAGAATGCCGGGAAGATCGACAGCGGCAGCGAGATCGCGGCGATCACGGTGGCGCGGATATCGCGCAGGAACAACAGCACGATCACCACGGCAAGAATGGCGCCTTCGAACAGCGTCGAGATCGCGGCTTCGTAATTGCCCTTGGTGTAATCGACCGAGGTGTCGATCAGCTTGAGGTCGACGTCCGGGTAGGCCACTTTCAGTGCGTCGATCCGCTTCTGCACCGCGGCCGCGACCACCACGTCGCTGGCGCCCTTGGAGCGCTTGATGCCGAGCGCCACCACCGGCTCGCCGTTATACCGCGCAAAAGTCCGGCGGTCGGCGATGGTATCGGTGACGGTGCCGAGGTCGTCCAGGCGAACCTCGCCGCCGCCGAACAGCGGGATCATGGTGCCGGCGAGATCGTTCAGCGTCTTGGCACCGGCGAGCGTGCGAATGGCCTGGTCGTCCTTGCCGATCTCGGCGCGCCCGCCCGCCAGATCAACGTTGGTGCCGCGCAAAAACTGGCTGACATTGACCGCGGTCAGCCCCATTGCCTGCAGCCGGTCGGGATCGAGCGAGACCAGAATCTCGCGCTCGACACCGCCGATGCGCTCGACCTGCGCGACGCCGCGCACGCCCTGCAGCGCGCGTTTCACCACATCATCGACGAAGTAAGAGAGCTGCTCCGGCGTCTTGCCGGGCGAGATGGCCGCATAGGTGACGATCGGCAGCCCGATCACGTCGACGCGCTGGATCAAGGGCTCGTTGACGTTCTGCGGCAGGTTGGCGCGCACCCGCGTCACCGCGTCCTTGACGTCATTGAGCGCGCGGTCGGTGTTGGTCTCCAGGGCGAATTGGATGGTCGTCACCGACAATCCATCCGTGATGGAAGAGGAAATGTGCCGCACGCCCTCGACGCCGGAGACACCATCCTCGATGGTTTTTGTGACCTGGGATTCGAGCTCGGCGGGTGCGGCGCCGAACTGCGCGACCGCGACCGAGATGACGGGGATATCGGCCGACGGCAGGCGGGTCACCGCGAGTTTCGTAAAACTCACCCAGCCGAGCACGAGCAGGATGATCGAAAACACCACCGAGGGCAGTGGATTGCGGATCGACCATGCGGAGATATTGAGCGCCATCAGCGTACCCGGGTCCGGTCGACGTCTTCGGCCAACATGGTCTTGACCTGGTCGCCATCATGCAACGAACTGCCGGCATCGGCCACCACCATCTCGCCGACATCGAGGCCTTCGAGAATTTCGGTCGCGGTGTCGGATACCAGCCCGACGCGCACCTTGCGCGTTTCGATCGTGTTGCCCTTCACCACCTGCACCGTCAGATGGTCGATCGCCTTCCGCGGAACCGCGACTCCGCAACTGCGCTTGGCATCGATGTTGGCGCGGGCGAACATGCCGACCTTGAGCTGCGGGTTGCTCGTCATCGAAATCCTGACATGACCCAGCTGCGTCGCGCGATCGATCTGCGGCGACACCAGGCGGACCCGCCCGATCAGGTCGGGCGAATCGTCCCGGCTGATGCGCGCGGTCGCGCCCACGCCGAGTTTGAGCAGGTGGACGCTCGGAACCTCGGCGTCGAGCTCGATCTCGTTGCCGACCGCGATGCGGAACATCGGTCCGGCCTGTGGCGAGGCAGGCGCGCCGACAATGGTCCTGACCTCGGTGACGAGGCCGGCGGCTGGTGTGCGCAGCGGGATCGGGCCGGACTTCGCCCCGCCGGCAGGGCCGCCCGGCTGTTGCGGCGGCGGGCTCAGGCGCGCCAGCTCCTGGTTCTCTGTCACGGTATCGCCCTCGTGAACGAAGAGGTCGGTCACCCTGGAGCCTTCCTGGTCCGCGCCGACTACGGCCTCGCGGCGCGGCACCACGAAGCCGGTGACGCGGACGAGGTCCGAGAAGCAGGCATTGGTCGACTTGGTGACCACGACGAGCGGCTGGCCCTGCCTCTCCTTGTCCGCGGGCCGCGAGCGGTGCTCGTACCAGTAGACGCCGCCCACCAGTACGAGAAAGAACGCCGCGCCCGCCGCGGGCCTGAGGTATTCGGAAAGCATCATCGCCGGATCAGTCCATGGCAGAGTTCATGCGTTGTAAAGCAGAGACCGTAGGCCGGCGGCATCGTTTCCGAGGCACGAACGTCCGCAAAACAGCACGACGTGGCGAAAGCAGCCAGACCATCACGTCATACAACACTGATGATGGACTCACTTGGCCGCCGTGGTCTTGTTCTCCATGTTCACCACCTGCACCCGGCGGTTCACTTCGGCAAGTGGGTGGCTCGGGTCTTTCAGCTTGCTCTTGCCATAGCCCACGGTCACGAGGTCGCCCGCAGCGATTGCGTATTTGTCCATCAAATAGCGCTTGATCGAATCGGCGCGCCGTTCCGACAAGTCCTGATTATAGGCCTCGCTGCCGGCCGCGTCGGTATTGCCGGCAACGATGAAGGTCGAGCCTTTCAGGTCGGCGTTGGTCAGCGCGCGGCCGAGCGACTGCACCAGCGGGAGCGACTTCTGGCTGATCTCGGCGGAGTTGTAGTCAAAAGTGATTTCGAGATCGATGTTCGGCTTGGCCTTGGCGATGGTCGCGATTTCCTCGCGCTCGGTCGCCGACAGCGATCGGCTCGTCCGTCCGCGGATCGTCTGGACGAATTTTGCTTCCGCCGCCGTCGCTCCCGGATCGGCTTGGGGCGTCTGCGGGCCGAGGGAGAGTCCGCGGGTCAAGGGAGCCTTCTTGGCGGGGGCCAGCGCCTGCAGGATCTGATCTTCGCTGACGCTGTCCTCGGCGCGCGCGGTTCCGGCCGTGACATACAGTGCGGCGCCGATCGTCACGGCCGATAGTATTGCGGCGAGCCTCGAGCGCCCGAACGTTTGCGACATTGCCCGTCCCTCCTGCCCTGTCTGAAGCAAAATTTCAGCCGCGCCAAACGCGTGCGGCTGTCCGCCCGATTAGTCTTGATCGACGTCGTCCCGGTTCGGCGGCGCCAGCCCAAAATACAAAAATATCAATGGACGCCGTAGCTTTCGTACTCCTGGACGATGTTCGGATCCATCGCCTTGGCGTTGGCGATATCGAGAGCGCCTTCCGACGCCGCGCCGTTGCGCTGCTTGGCGACGCCGCGGCCATAGAGTGATGAGGTCAGCCGCGGATTGAGCTTCAGCGCCGCCTCGAAGTCCGCCATGGCATTCTTCGTTGCGCCGGCCTTCAAGTTAACGAGGCCGCGGCTATCCAGCGCATCGATGAAATTCGGGCGCAGCCGCAGTGCCTCGTTGCAATCCTTGAGCGCCGCCTGCAGCTCTCCGACCACGGCGCGCACCCAGCAGCGGTTGTTGAGGGCCTCGACATCCTTGGGATTCAAACGGATCGTGTCGTCGAAATCCTTGATTGCGAGACTGTAGGCGCCCTTGCTGGCATAGACTTGGCCGCGCCGGTAGAGCGCATTGATGTCGTCCGGATTGGCGCTGATCTTCTCGGTCAGACTCTTGATCGTCGGATCGTCATTGAGCGCGACCTGCGGCGACCCGGTGCCGGCGCTGGCCGGCTTGTCGGATGGCGCGGGACTCGGAGCCGGGCTTGGACTGATGGCCGGCCTTGGTGTCGCAATGACGACCTGGCTCGATGTCGGTGTTGGCGTCGCGATCGCCGCCTGGCTCGGTGTCGGCGTGGGTGTGGGCGACGGCGTCGCCACAACGACCTGGCTGGGCGTTGGGGTCGGCTTCGGGGCTACGGCGGCCTGGGTCGGCGTGGGCGAGGGTATCGGCGTGAAGCTGGTCGCCGCGTCAGCTGCGCTCGGCCGGTTGCTCCCGGCGTTCGGAATGAAGGAAAAATCCTCCGCCAGCGAGGAGGAGATCCAGGGCACCTGTTCCTGACGCGAGGCCCGCGTCACGCCGACCCTGGTGCGGTTGAGCGTTTCCTCCGCCATCAGGTCGGGAACGCGGATTTCCTTGAGCAGCTCCTGCACGAACAGGCTGTGATCGCCGCCGGCATCGGAGACCACGGAACTCAGCGCCGCCGAGTACATCACCAGCGTACCGTTTGGCGCGATCACCGGCGCGAGCCCCGCCGAAAAACTGCGAAACCGCCGCTCGAACGGGTTGCGCCGCGAGGCGTCGATTAGAGCAATCTTGACGCCGGCACCCCGGCTGTTGATCTCACCCAGTACAGTCTCGAGGCTAAGACCGTCGCGGCGCACGTCGGACTCGGTCCAGATCTGCGCGTCGACGGGGATCATGTAGCTCTGTCGCGCGGATTGCACCCCGAAGCCGGAGAAAAAGACCAGCGCAACCGAGCCGGGCTTGATCTTGCCATACAGCCGGTCGAAGGCGCGCCGCATCGCCTCCCCGGTCAGGTTCTCGCCGATTTCGACCGCAAAACCATCGCGCTTGAGTTCGTCGGCAACATCGCGGGCGTCGTTGACCGGTTCCTTCAGCGGCGCGTCCGCATCTGGATATTTCGCGTTCCCGATCACGAGGGCATAGCGATCGCCTGCGGCCGACGATGGTGCGGTCGCTGCGACCGCGAAAAGGCAGGCAAGGAGCAATACAAGGCGGATTTTCATTATGATGGCGGTCCCAGCAAATCCCAACGAGGAGGGCGCCGATCCGGCTTGGCGACCTACCTACCCCACGCAAAAGGCATTATCAAATCGCGGTCCGGACCCGTCAACAGCCGGGAAGTGCGTTCGCATTCGTCACAATTGACGGGCGAGTGTGGGTGGGCAAGCGCTTCGCGAGGGATGCGGCAAGCGGCCGCGCCCTTTGCGGTCACTGCACTGCGTCATCCATAACGCTTTTGAGCGACGTGGGGCGGTTCGCAAAACGCAGGCCAGCCCCAGGCGGCGGCCATTTGACCTTTTCATGCGGCGGTGGCTTGGTGCGGACTCGTTGAGAAAACCAAGAAGAAGCGAGAGCCATGGGATACGCCCACGAAATCTATGCGCTGCGCTACGCGACGATGTCGCCCCGCACCCCTCATATGAATTTCCTGCTGCCTGACCCGCATGACACCACGGCGGCCGACCTCGATTATTTCGTCTGGCTGATCCGGGGGAATGGCCGCGACATCCTGGTCGATACCGGTTTCAATGCCGAGGAGGCCGAGCTGCGCAGCCGCAAGCTGACGCTCAATCCGGTCGACGCGCTCGCGGCCTTCGGGGTTGCGGCCAGCGACATCAAGGACGTGATCGTGACGCATCTGCATTACGACCACGCCGGCAATCTCGACCGCTTTCCGAGCGCGCGTTTTCACTTGCAGGAACGGGAGATGAGCTATGCCACCGGCCGCTGCATGTGCAACGGTTTGCTCCGCCATCCGTTCTCGGTCGAGCATGTCACGCTGATGGTGCGCCATGTCTATGGCGAGCGCGTCACCTTCCATTCCGGCGCCGGCGAGGTCGCGCCCGGCGTGTCAGTGCATCGCGTCGGCGGCCATTCCGACGGCTTGCAGGTGGTGAAGGTCGAGACCGCGCGGGGGCCCCTGGTGCTTGCTTCCGACGCGACGCATTACTACGCCAACCTGCAGAAGCGGAGCCCGTTTCCGATCGTCTATAATATCGGCGACATGGCGATGGGCTGGGAGATCGTCGAGCGGCTCGCCGGTCATCCGGATCGCTACATCCCGGGCCACGATCCGCTGGTTGCCGAGATCTATCCGCGCGCCAGTGACAAGGTCGATGCGTTCGCGGTGCATGTCGAGCCATCGCGCTCGTTTGCGAAGTGATGGAGCGCGCGACGCTGTGGTTAGAAGTCCCTCATCCTGAGGAGCCGCGCCTCTTGCGCGGCGTCTCGAAGGATGAGGCCCCGATCCGGGCCTCATGGTTCGAGATGCGCGCAAAAAGCGCGCTCCTCACCATGAGGGGTGAGAGCTAGTCTAATACGCCCCTTTGGCGTCGGCTTCCTCGCTGGTCTGCACCAGGTCGAGGCTTTGCTCGATCTTGCCGAGCAGCGTGCCCAGGACCTCGCGTTCGCGCTTCGAAAGACAGGATAGAATCTCCTGCTCCCGGTGTAGCAGGCGCGGGATCAGCGCTTCATAGAGCGTGCGTCCCTTGCGCGTCAGCTGCAGGCGGAACTCGCGGCGGTCGGCGACATTTTCGACCCGCTCGATCATCTTCCGTTGCAACAGCGTCGTCACCGCGCGGCTGATCGTCGATTTATGCGTCCGCGTGCAGTCGGAGATGTATTGCGCGCTGCAGGCATCGCGCCG
This sequence comes from Bradyrhizobium sp., assembly GCF_019244115.1. Taxonomy (GTDB): domain Bacteria; phylum Pseudomonadota; class Alphaproteobacteria; order Rhizobiales; family Xanthobacteraceae; genus Bradyrhizobium. Next base: position 1,894 of record NZ_JAFATE010000067.1, on the reverse strand, counting down.
GAAGCCGAGCGTCGCCAACACCCGCCATTCCGGAATATCGAGCCCGTAGCGCTCCTGATAGTCGGCGGCGAGCGCGGCGGAGACTTCGGCTGCCAGCCGGTTCAGGCGGAACGGCACGAAGCGGAACAAATCGAGCCGCGCGCCAGCCGCTGCGACGGTCGCTGTTGCTGCGCGCGCGTCAGGCGGGGTGGCATTGCCGGCGGGCTTCGCCCGCTTGCCCGCGCCGCCCGCGTCGTCGTTCGAAGATGCCGTCCTCAAAACCGCTTCCTTTTTCTGCCCTTGACGCCGCAACGCACGGGGCTAGAATAGTTGCAACTGAAACTAATTGGCAAGCCCGGAAATTTCCCCGCCACGATCGAAGGAAAAAAAGGGCAGGTGAGGAATGTCGCAAGCCAGTACCGAGGCCAAGACCCAGTTCGGCTATCGCCGTCATGGCGATCAGGATCGCGCGGCCAGCCAGGCCGCCGAGCACGCCGTCGTGGTGGTCGGTGCCGGCCCGGTCGGGCTGTCGCTCGCGATCGATCTCGCGCAGCGCGGCCAGAACGTCGTGCTGCTCGATGACGCCGATCGCATCGGCGAGGGCTCGCGCGCGATCTGTTTCTCAAAACGCTCGCTGGAATATTGGGATCGGCTTGGCGTCGGCCAGAGGATGGTCGACAAGGGCGTGGTGTGGAGTGTCGGCAAGATCTTTCACGGCAACTCGCAGCTCTATCAGTTCAATCTCTTGCCCGAACCGGGCCACAAGCGCCCGGCTTTCGTCAACCTGCAGCAGTTTTATGCCGAGGCCTATCTGGTCGACAGGGTCGAGCAGTTGCCCGAGATTTCGCTGCGCTGGCGCAACAAGGTGGTCGGCCTCGCGCCGCGCAATGACGGCGTGACGGTCCAGATCGCAACGCCGGAGGGGTCCTACGCCCTGCACGCGCAATATGTCGTGGCCTGCGACGGCGCCCGCTCAACGCTGCGACAGATGGTGGGCGCGGAGTTTGCCGGCCAGATGTTCGAGGATCAGTTTCTGATCGCCGACGTCAAGATGACGGCGGCATTCCCGACCGAGCGCTGGTTCTGGTTCGATCCGCCGTTTCATGCCGGCCGCTCGGCGCTACTGCACAAGCAGCCCGACGACGTCTGGCGTATCGACCTGCAACTCAGCCGCTTCGCCGATCCTTTGGTCGAGAAGCAGCCGGAGAACGTGCGGCCGCGGATCGCGCGCATGCTCGGCCATGACAAGTTCGAGTTCGAGTGGATCTCGCTCTACAAGTTCCAGTGCCGCCGCATGGACCAGTTCCTGCACGGCCGGGTGATCTTTGCCGGCGATGCCGCGCACCAGGTCTCGCCCTTTGGGGCGCGCGGCGCCAATTCCGGCCTGGAGGATGCGGAAAACCTTGCCTGGAAGCTCGATCGCGTGCTGCGCAGTGCCTCGCCGGAAGCTCTGCTGGAGAGCTACCAGATCGAGCGCAGCGCGGCGGCCGATGAGAACATCCGGGAATCCACCCGCTCCACCGATTTCATGGCGCCGAACTCGCACCAGGAGGCGCGGCTGCGTAAGGCCGTGCTGTCGCTCGCCAAGGAAACCGAGTTCGGCAAACGCATGGTCAATGGCGGCCGGCTCTCGGTGCCAACGGTCTACGAAACGCCGCTCTCGACCGCTGACATGGACGAATGGCGTGGCGGCCCGCGGCCGGGCAGCTCGATGCCCGATGCGCCGCTTGCCTTCCGTGATGGTCAGCCGACATTTCTGACCGACGCCTTCATCAGCGTCGGAACCGGCTTCACCTTGCTCGGCTTTGCGCCGGACGAGGAGCCGGAGGCCGTGAGCGCGATCCGGATCGGCGGCGACTATGGCTATCTCGATCCGCAAGGGCTCGCCACCTCGCGTTACGAAGCCGAACCGGGC
>NZ_JAFATE010000050.1 GCF_019244115.1 Bradyrhizobium sp. | reverse complement strand
TCATGGCGCGCTCGGCATCATTGCCGGCGCTTATATGGCAATCGCGCGATCCGGCACGGCGCTCGGCGCCAACCGTCGCCACCGCGATTGGGCGCGCATCTCGAGCTGGACCCTCATGCTGATGGGGCCGCTGGCGCTGCATGCCGCGTTCGACTTTCCGCTGCTGACGCTGCAGAAAAATCCCGACCTTGATGCCTCAACGCGGCTTTGGCTCGGGCTGACCAGCATGCTGGTCGGCTTTTCCTCGATCGCATTCGCGGCAAGGCTGGTGCGACGGGTCGCCCGCCACCACGCCCCCCGTACCGACCTCGCGCGTGAGCGGCTGAGCCGCCTGCGCAAGATGTGGGCCTTGCTGCTGGCCGGCGGCGGCGCCGGATTTGTCGGCCTCGCTTTCGTGCTGACCTCGCTGCACCACTGGCTGGTCAATCCCGAACGCAACGTGACGCTGGTCCTGGTTCCGATCGGACTGACTTCGATCATGCTGGGCAGCGCCCTACTCGTTGTCACGACCGCGATCTATGTTCTGGGGCGTAACCGGATACGGACAGCCGAGGGCTTTTCGTCCATGCCCGGTCGAGGTTAGAGTAGTAGCATGGCACCTCCGGGAGATCGCCGAATGACCCTTCCCCAGGATATTGAGAGACTGCAATCCGACATGCGTGTCGCCGTGCGCCAGCACTGGAAAGCCTTTTTGATCGAGGGGATTTTGCTGGTGCTGCTCGGCCTCGCCGCCATCATCCTGCCGCCGCTCGCGAGTCTGGCCGTCACGATCTTTCTGGGCTGGATGTTCCTCATCAGCGGCATCGCGGGTCTCGCGCTGACCTTGTGGGCGCGCGGCACACCTGGCTTCTGGTGGTCGCTGCTATCGGCCGTGCTGGCAATCGCCGCGGGTATCATTTTGTTGTGGCAGCCGATCCAGGGCACGTTGACGCTCACGATCGTGGTCGGCGTCTATTTTCTCGCCGAGGGCGTCGCCACGATCATGTATGCCCTGGAGCATCGCCGCGAGCTGTCGGAGCGCTGGTCGTGGCTGCTGATCGCAGGCGTCGTCGACGTGGTGATTGCCGGCATCATCATCACGGGGCTGCCGGGCTCGGCGCTGTGGGCGGTCGGCCTTTTGGTCGGCATCAACCTCGTGATCGGCGGCGCATCGATGGTCGGCATGGCGCTCGCCGTGCGCCAGACGTGAGGCCGCAAAATCCGGTTCGCAAGCCTGCGCGGCGCTCAACGAACCGGCTCTGCGCCGCAGTCCGCGACGGCGTCAGCAGCCGCGGCAGATGCTCTTGATCTTGCGATCGAGCGCGGCGTCTTCCTTGTTCATCGGATCGCTCGGATTGCTCAGGTTCTTCTCGTCCGCAAAGTCGCCGGCACGCGGCTGGCGGTGACCGACCGGCGCGTCAATCATAGGCCGGTTGCTCATGGAATCCGTCGTCGAGCTCTTGTTGCGTCCACTCTGCGCCAACGCGGCGGCATTTGCCGCGAGCGCCAAAGCCGCGGCCGCGATGATCCATTTCGTCATGTTGCTCCTCCCATCTCCAAAGCGGACAGCCGGCGTTGAAGCCGAATGCTCATACCCCCGTCCGTCCATCAAGGTGCCGGTGGGTAGACGTGCACCTCGCCACAATAGTCGGCGACACGATAACGGGTTTCTTGCGACGGTTCACGTTCGCTGGAAAAAGATTCTTCCTGTGTCGTCAGATAGACCGGTCCGACCGGCGACTTGCCGTAGCCGCCGGGAATGTCCAGCACATATTCCGGCTGGCACAATCCGGACACCCGCCCTCGCAACGCGCGCATCAACTCCTGTCCACGCGCCAGCGTGGTCCGCAGATGCGCCGTCCCGGGCGCAAGGTCGCCATGATGGAGATAATAGGGTTTGATCCGGCATTCAACGAACGCCCGCATCAATGCTTCGAGCGTCGCAAGATCATCATTGACGCCGCGAAGCAGCACCGACTGGCTCACTATGGGAATGCCTGCGTCAACCAGTCGCGCGCATGCGGCGCGTGCTGTCGCCGTCAGTTCCCGCGCATGATTGGCGTGCAACGCGACCCAGGTCGTCGCACCCTGGCACTTCAGCGCAGCGACCATTTCGTCGCTGATCCGCGAAGGCTCCGCGACCGGCACGCGGGTGTGAATGCGAATGATCTTCACGTGATCGATGCAGGCGAGATCATTCACGATCTCGGCCAGCCGCCGCGGCGACA
>NZ_JAFATE010000758.1 GCF_019244115.1 Bradyrhizobium sp. | reverse complement strand
TCTCGGCCTGCGCGATCTGGGTGGCAAAATGCCCTTCCCAGACCGGATCGCGGCCGAATTTTTCGCCCATGAACATCTGCAGCAGCACGCTGCGGATCGGCTCGATAGTCGCATATGGCAAGAGCAGTTCGACGTTGCCGCCGCGGTCCTCCATGTCGATCCTGAGGCGAACCAGGATCGCGGCATTGGCCGGCCGGCTGATCGCGGCAAAGCGCGGATTGGTCTCCAGCCGGTCGATGGAGAATTTCACCGGCGACAACGGCCGGAACGCCTGCTCGGCATCGGACAGCACGACCTCGATCAGCCGCTTGACGAGGTTGGTCTCGATCGTGGTGTAGGGGCGGCCCTCGATGCGCAGCGTGGAATTGCCGCGCCGGCCGCCGAGCAGCACGTCGATCATCGAATAGATCAGGTTGGAATCGACGGTGGCGAGCCCAAAGTTCTCCCACTCCTCGGCCTTGAACACCGAGAGCACGGCGGGAAGCGGTATCGAGTTCATGTAGTCGCCGAACCGGACCGAGGTGATGCGGTCGAGCGAGACTTCGACGTTATCGGAGGTGAAATTGCGTAAGCTGGTCGTCATCAGCCGCACCAGGCGGTCGAAGACGATTTCGAGCATCGGCAGACGCTCGTAGGACACCATCGCCGAATCGATGATGGCGCGAATGCCCGAGTGGTCGTCGAGCGTGACCTCGCCCGCCGTGAAGCCGAGCAGGTTGTCGATCTCCTCCTGGGAGAGGACGCGCTCGCCATTGTTCTTGTTGTTGCCGAATTCGCGGCTGCCGTCCTCGACCATGGCGGCCCATTGCAGGGCCATGGTCTCGGTCAGTTCGTTTTCCGCAGCCGCCTTGGCGGCCTCGGCGGGATCCTCGGAATCCAGCGAGGCTTCCCATTGCGCGGCTATTGCATCTTGATCGACCGGATCGTTGCCCGCCATTCTCTAGACCCGCATCCTCACTGCACCACGATTTCCTTGAACAGCACCGCGCTGACCGGGATAGGCGCCACCGCGGCGCTGACGCGCTTGGTCAGCTCCTCCTTGAGGCGGAACAGGCCGGCCGAGCCGTTGAGGTCGGAGGGCCGCAGCTCGCGCAGATAGGTCTGGAAGATGTCGGTGACGCGCGGCATCGAAGGCTTGATCGCTTCGACCTGCTTCTCTTCCTTGACCTCGAGCACGACCTTGACCTTCAGATATTGCACGCGCTCGCCCGGCGCGCCCACCAGGTTGACCAGCATGTCCGGCACCTCGACGAACGCCGCGGGTTTTGGCGCCGCCGCTTCCGCATGCTTCTCCTCACCGGAATGGCTGAAGAACAGGAAATAGCTCGCCGCACCGCCGCCGATCAGGGCCAGCGCGAGCACCGCAATGATGACGAGCTTGAGCTTGTTCCTCGGTGCGGCGGTCGCCCCTGCGCCCTCGGCCGCGCCGCCGTCCGCCGTTTCACTGTCCGCCATGGCTTGATCCGCTTCGGCTTGCTTTCCTTAAAAAAGCGAGCTCGATGCCGCCAGGCTGCCAATGACGCGAAACCAGAATGACCCCAGCGCACACGCGCTCATTCGGCAACGCTAATTAACAATGGTTAATGGAACCTTTCTCTTGCCCCTCCACTGGGAAAAAGTTGCCGGGCAGACATGGTCAATAAGACCTTATTGCCGCTCCTTCGCCGGCCGGCAAAACAGCTAAGCCATTCCAATGGTGGAATTTTTCGACTTGGCACGGCTTTCGCTGAGAATCGGCCGAAGCACGACGGCTTGGGAGAGCTGAAGCGCTTCGAACAGAGGTCCGAACGGTCGTCCGCCTTGGGAGAGGCTTGGGCCTTGGGATCGCGCCAAAAGGGGAGCTTTGCCGATGGAGAATGCGCTTCTCATCGGACTTTCGCGGCAGATGGTGCTCGAGCGGCAGCTCGACGTCACCGCCAACAATCTCGCGAACGTCAACACCAACGGCTTCAAGTCCGACCACGCGCTGTTCGAGGAATATCTTCGCTCGGGCGCGCATGAGGACAATTTCGTCTCGCGCGACCGCGCCGTGAGCTTCGTGCAGGACCGCGGCACCTTCCGTGATGATTCGCAAGGCGCGGTGCAGATCACCAACAATCCGCTGGACGTGGCGATCAGTGGCGGTGGCATGCTCGCGGTACAGACCGCCGCCGGCGAACGCTATACCCGCGACGGCAACCTGCATCTCAACAATCTCGGCCAGCTCGTGACCAGCGCGGGCGATCCGGTGCTGAACGCCGCCGGCGCTCCGATCGTGTTCCAGCCGACCGACCACGATGTCAACATCGCCGCCGACGGCACCATCACGGTGCTGGAAGGCACCAGCCGGGCGGATTCGATCCGCGGCAAGCTGCGCGTGGTCAGCTTTGCCAGTGCGCAGCAGCTTCTGAAGCAGGGCGGCAATCTCTACGCCGCGACTGAGGGCGCCGCCGCGCAGGTCGACAGCAAGTCGACCGTGCAGCAGGGCTATATCGAGAAATCGAACGTCAACTCGGTCACCGAGATGAGCAACATGATCGCGATCTCGCGGGCCTATCAGAGCGTCGCCAACATCCTGCAGCAGCAGAGCGACCTGCACAAGAACGCCATCGAAAAACTCGCCGACGTCCCGGCCTGACCCCGAAACCAGTACCAGTAGCATAAGGGAAATCTGACATGCAGGCGCTCCACACCGCTGCGACCGGAATGGCGGCACAGGAACTCAACGTTCAGGTGATCTCCAACAACATCGCCAACCTGCGCACGACGGGCTTCAAGAAGCAGACCGCGGCGTTCCAGGACCTGATCTACGAGCACGTCCGCCGCGTCGGCGCGCAGGCCTCCGAACAGGGCACCATCCTTCCCGTCGGCATCGATCTCGGCGGCGGCGTGAAGACCGTCGGCACGCCACGCTCGATGACGCAGGGCACGCTGTCGCAGACCGGCAACGACCTCGACCTCGCGATCGGCGGCGAAGGCTTTTTCAAGATCCAGATGCCGGACGGCACCTTTCACTACACGCGCGACGGCACCTTCCAGATGGACAATCAGGGCCGCATCGTCACCGCCCAGGGCAACCCGGTGCAGCCGACCATCACGATCCAGCAGAACGCCTCGGGCATCACCATCAACTCGCAGGGCCAGGTCTCGGTGACGCTGCCGGGCTCGACCAACTCCACGGTGATCGGCCAGATCCAGCTCACGAAATTCATCAACAAGGCCGGCCTGCAGCCGGTCGGCAACAACGAGTTCACCGACACCCCCTCCTCCGGCCCGCCGCAGGACGGCGTCGCCAACGCCGAGGGTTTTGGCGCCATCACGCAAGGCAGCCTCGAGCAGGCCAATGTCGACGTGGTCTCGGAAATGAGCGATCTGATCGCCGCGCAGCGCGCCTATGAGATGAACGCCAAGGTGATCTCCGCCGCCGACCAGATGATGCAGTCCACCACCGCCCTGTTCCGCTGAGAGCCGTCATGATCGCTTTTCGCGCCCTGATCCTTGCATCTGCGCTGGCCGGCAGCCTCGTCGCGAACGTGGCCGCACATGGCGGCGACGATACCATCGCAGTCCCGGTGCTGCGCGCCGACGTCACCGTGACCGGCGACATCGTGCGGGTCGGCGACCTCATCGAGAATGCCGGCAGCTTTGCCCAGGTGCCGGTCTACCGGGCGCCGGATCTCGGCACCACGGGGACGCTTGCGACCGCGCAGGTCATCAACGCGCTGCGCGCACACCAGGTGATCGGGGTGGAGACGCGCGACATCAAGCAGGTCTCGGTGACGCGGCTCGCACGCAACGTGGGAGCCAAGGACATCGAGGAACAGGTCGCGCACGCGCTCGAACATCGCAGCGGCCTTGGCGATGCGGCAAGTCTCAGCCTGACCTTCGATCGCGAGCCGCAGGATTTCAGGCTCGACGCCGCCTTCACCGGTGCGCTGCAGCCGACCGCGATCCGTTTCGATCCGCGCAGCGGCCGCTTCGACGTCACCCTCGAAATCGCCGGCGAAAGTGCCGTGACGCCCGTGCGGCTGCGCATCGCTGGCACCGCGATCGAGACCGTCGAGGCCGCGGTGCTGACGCGCAATATCGACCGCAACGATCTCCTGAAATCCTCCGACATCATCATCGAGCGGCGCACCAAGGCCGAGGTTGGCGGCGATGCCGTGAGCCGCGAGGCCGCGCTCGGCATGCAGCTCCGCCATCCGATGCGATCAGGCCAGCCCATCAAGGTCGCCGACCTCGTCAAGCCCGACCTCGTGCAGCGCGACCAGGCCGTCACCGTGGTCTACCAGGCGCCGGGGCTCTATCTCACCACCCGCGGCAAGGCGCTCGACAATGGCACCGAAGGCGACGTCGTCAGCGTGCTCAACCTGCAGTCCAAGCGCACGGTCACCGGCGTCGTCACCGGCCGCGGCCAGGTCACCATTCAAACCGTCACCATTCAGGCCGTGACGGCGCAGGCCGCCGCGCCGCAAGGCGCCGGCGATCTCACCTCCTCGATCGCATCAGACAATTCCGCCACCGTGTCGGTCGCCTCCGTCCGCACCCAGCCCATCGCCAAGACAGAGTAAGGTTCATGTCCTGTCCCCAGTATCGTAGCTTACGCCGCATCGCGCTGACCGGCGCCTCGCTCACGATCCTCTGCGTCGCCAGTGGCTGCTCGTCGATCGACCGCTTATCGCAGATCGGCGAGAAGCCAAGACTGTCGGAGATCGAGAATCCGACGGCGCAGCCGGGCTACAAGCCGGTCGCGATGCCGATGCCGAAGCCGGAGACGGTGTCCTACAATCCGAACTCGCTGTGGCGGAACGGCTCGCGCGCCTTCTTCAAGGACCAGCGCGCGCACCAGATCGGCGACCTCATGACGGTGACCGTCAACATCACCGACCAGGCCAATTTCGCCAACGAGACCCAGCGCAGCCGCACCAACAAGGAAAACTCCGAGATTACCGACTTCCTCGGCTCAAAGCTGCTCACCGGGAACGCGGCAAAAGTGCTGCCGGGCAGCCTGCTGGCGGCGGACTCCGCCGCATCCAGTGACGGCAAGGGCTCGATCCAGCGCCAGGAGACGCTGGTGACCAACATCGCCGCCGTGGTCACGCAGGTGCTGCCGAACGGCAACCTGGTGGTCGAGGGCAAGCAGGAGATCCGCGTCAATTTCGAGGTGCGCGAACTGATCGTCGCCGGCATCGTGCGGCCCGAGGACATCCAGAGCGACAACACCATCGACTCCTCGAAGATCGCGCAGGCCCGCATCTCCTATGGCGGCCGCGGCCAGGTCACCGACGTGCAGCAACCGCGCTACGGCCAGCAGGTCATGGACGTGCTGCTACCGTTCTAGGCGCATGATCCCGAAAAGTGGGAACCGGTTTTCGGATCGGATCATGCGCCAAAAGACAACAGCTCCCACATCGTAAGCCCGCGAACCTAGGCGCGAACTTGCGATGTTCAAAGCGGCCTCCGGTAGCTCCCCTGCCGGAGGCCGCGATCGTTTTGGGAAGCACGCGTCGCCTCGCAGACGGTCGAACGAGCATCGGTTCCGGCTTGACGGCCCTAGGCGACAACTGGATATGATATACGTTAGACGATGGATATCATTGGAGGCACTATGCTCGTTTCCAAATGGGGCAACAGCCTTGCGGTGCGGCTGCCCAAGACACTGGTGGAGGCCCTAAAGCTCTCGCCCGGCGATGAACTCAACGTGGTCGAGGCCTCGAAGGGCCAGATTACCGTCGAGAAAGTCGACAAGCGCGCCGAGTTTCTCAAGCAGGTGGAGCAGTTCCGCTTCCCCCTGCCTGAAGGCTACAGATTCGATCGCGATGAGGCGAACGAGCGGTGAGTGCCTTCTTCGACAGCAACGTTCTGATCTATGCCTATTCATCCGATGCCCGGCGCGATCGTGCGCTGGCCACGATTGCCGGCGGCGGCGTCATCAGCGTGCAGGTGCTGAACGAGTTCACCAACGTCCTGCGCAAGAAGCAGAAGCAAGATTGGCCCGTGATCGAGGCTGCGCTGCAGACCGTTCGCTTTCGGTTTCCCGACATCATGCCGCTGACCGCCGACACGCATGCCGCAGCCATCGCCGTCGCGCGCGATCACCACTTGTCTTTCTATGATGCCCTCATCGTCGCGTCGGCGATCGAGGCTGGCTGCGACACGCTCTGCAGCGAAGATCTGCAGCACGGCGGCGTTATTGCCGGACTCAGAATCAAAAATCCATTTATCCAAGATGCGCCGTGAACCCGGGCGCGATCGCGCGCCGGAATGCGAAGCTGCGGGTTCATCCCGGCTTGCTTACCAACCCCACTGCGGAAGCAGGACCTCTTGATTGCCGTAGCGTATCACCGGAGTGACAGGCGGACCGTATGGATCGATCCGATCGTCCTCCGGGCGATAACGATAGCGAGGCACGACATAGGAATCCCAGTAGGGCCTTTCCACGGGCACCCTGATGATGAGTCTTTCGCGTGGCTCCCGAACCACTCTGGCCTCGGCACCAGACATCGCCAGGCCACCCAGCACCAAAGTCGTTCCAAGAGCGAACGCGACGGTCATGATCCTCATGTCTCTGCCTCCTTGCCACAGCGGCGAACCAACGAGCACCTGCTCATGATGGTTCCAGCGGCCCGGCGCTGAAGGATGCCCGGCACGAGGCCGGGCATCACGCGCGAGGGCTCGAGGCCGCTGCGATCAGAGCAGCCCGTTCTTCTTCAAGATGTCGGGCGCGTTGTCCTTGGTGATCAGCATGGTCGGCAGCGTGATGACCGGCTCGAGCTTCTCGCCCTTCAAGAGCTTGACCGCCTGGCGCAGGCCTTCGGCGCCCGGCGTCGCGTAAAGGAAGGTCGCGGTGAGCTGGCCATTGTTGACCCAGGTGACGCCTTCGTCCGGCAGCCCGTCGATGCCGATGATGAACTTGATGTCCTTGTCGCGGCCGGCATCCTTGGCGGCGAGATAGGCGCCATAGGCCATCGGATCGTTGTGGCCATAGACCATGTCGATCTTCTCGTTGTTGCGCAGCGCCGTGGTCATGATGTTGTAGGCCTTGTCCTGCTTCCAGTCGCCGGACTGATTGTTGAGCAGGTATTTGATACCGCCCTCCTTGTCCGTGAAGGCATGAAACCCGTCGTGGCGGTCGTGCGCCGGCTGCGTGCCCATGCCGCCCCAGATCTCGACGACGTTGCCGGCCGCCTTGCCCGGCCCGCCCAGCAGCTTCACCGCATGTTCGCCGGCCGCCCGCCCGATCGCGACATTGTCGCCGCCGATGAACTGCGTGATCCGCTTGGTATCGACGTTGCGATCGAGCACGATGACCGGAATCTTCGCATCGATCGCCTTCTCGACCACGCCGGTCAGTCCCGCCGATTCCTTTGGCGAGATCAGCAGCACATTGACCTGCTGCACGATCAGATTCTCGCAATCGGCAACCTGCTTTTCGGTCTTGTCCTGGCCATCTGTGATGACGAGATCGACATCCGGATGGTTTTTTGCCTCCGTCTGGATGTCCTTGTTGAACTGCACGCGCCACGGCTCCAGCGTGGTGCATTGGCTGAAGCCGACGCGCCACTTGCCCGCGGCCTTGGCCGCCCGCCACCCGCCCGGCAGATAGACGGTCGCCACGGCACCCGCGATACTCGTCGACAGTTTTATGAAATCACGACGCTTCATCGAGATCCTCCCTTGCAAATTGCGCCTTTGCGGCGCTTGGCAGCCGATCGGGTTCGGCTGATTTCGGATCGGCGGGCGGCTCATGCGACCGGCTGAACCGCCATCGTGCGATGAGGTGGCCAAAGGTCTGCTCCTGCACCAGCACGGTGCCGACGATGATCAATCCCTTCATCAAAAGCTGAACGTTGGAGTCGATGTTCTGGAGCTGCAAAATATCGGACAGCAATCCGAAGATCAGGACGCCGACAAAGGTGCCGGCGAGCCCGCCGCGGCCGCCCATCAGGCTGGTGCCGCCGATCACGACGGCCGCGATCGCATCGAGCTCGAGACCGGTGCCAGCGTCGGGCTTGCCCTGGCGATATTGTGCGACGAACAGCACGCCCGCGATTCCCGCGAGCAGCCCGGACAAGAGATAGGCCGTGAACTGCACCTGGCCGACCTTGATGCCGGAGAGTTTTGCGGCCTCGACATTGCCGCCGATCGCATAGGCATAGCGGCCAAAGGTCGTGAAGCGCAGGATCGCGCCGAACTGGGTGATCGCGGCGAGGAAGAACACGCTCGGCACCGGCAGCACGCCCCACAGCATCGAGCGCAGAAATTCAAACGCGGCGGTGGCGTTGCTACCGGTGTAGACCGGTACCACCGCATTGTCCTGCCCGGCGGTGAGGCGGGCGATGCCGAGTGCACTGACCATCATCGCGAGCGTAACGATGAAGGGCTGCAGCCGCCCGCTGACCACCAAAAGCCCATTGATCGCGCCGAGCAGCAGCGCCAGGCACGGCGTGACCAGGAGCACGCCGAGCACGCCGAATTTGGCCTGGACCTGGCTCGCGGTGAACCAGGCCACCGCGATCGCGGCAATGATGCCGAGCAGCGCGGGCAGCCACACGCCGCGCAGCCGCGAAAGAGCGATGTC
>NZ_JAFATE010000678.1 GCF_019244115.1 Bradyrhizobium sp. | reverse complement strand
GAACGGATCGATGTTGCCGTAGAACGGGTTGATGTCGCCCCAGAACGGCGAGATGTCGCCCCAGAAGGGGCTGATCTGGCCGTAGAACGGGTTGATGTTGCCGTAGAACGGATTGATGTTGCCGTATTGCGGCGTGACGCCGCCGGCGAACGGATCGATGTTGCCGTAGAACGGCGAGACCGTGCCGCCATTTTCGTTCTGGTTCTGAAGACGGCGCGGATCTGCCATCGCACCGGTTGCCGAAGCGAGCAGTGCCGAGGCGGCTGCGCTGGCGAGCAATAACTTGCGGAACATGTCTACCCCACCCTTGTTGGGCTTTTTGCCCTTTTCACATGCTCAGTGTGCGGGACGGGGTTTAAGCAGGAGTAAATTTGTCCGTGTACGGAAACGCGGCGATAATGTCGGTGAACAAACCGTTGCAAACAAAAATCACGATTGAGCCAACTCGTTGAAAACGTTGGCTGCTGTTTTCGTAAATCGCAACGCTTTGTCCAATTTTATGAAAATTTGGTTCTGTTGTTTTCCTTTCGCGTCTTCAGAAAGTCGTGTCCCGCTTTGGGATCGGGGGGTGTGCGGCAAAGGTAAAGAGGCAAAATGCGGGCCGTTCGCGACTGCTGCGGGCGCGTTGCTGGCCATGCCGGACGAGCACCGGAGTGGACCGCTACCCGCTCCGTGCGGCAGAGCCTCTTTCGCGCTCCACCGGCTTCTGGAACTGCTGTTCACAACATGCGTTAGGGAGTTTGATGTCCACTGCGTTACTACTTTTCCTTCAATTGGCTGCGTGCCAGGCCGTCCAAGCCCCACCGCCCGACATTGAGGTCAATGCGAAAGTCACCGCGCGGGAGGTGACGATCGATAACGAAGGAACGGCAAGCCTCAATCTGCACGCCGATCCCGGTGTCACCCCGCCGATCCAGGTCACCCGCTCGGCGCCGCCTGGCGCCAAATCCTATCGCGATCTGACAATCGACTTGCACGCCGAAACGCATATCGGGGGCTCGGCAACCACATCTTCAACCCCAGGGGATTCCCATGAAACGCCACAGCCTTAAACTCTTCGCCTCGTCTCTCGCCATCAGCGCATTCATCGCAGCCACGCCGCTTGCCGCGCAGGCCCAAACCACGCCGCCGCAGCCGTCGCGCTCGACTCCGACGAACGGCAACAGCCCGGCCGTGAATATTCTCAACGCCGCGCCCGGCGACAAACAACCCGACGTGGTGCTCGACATTCCCGATCTCTCCGTGGAGGAGATCAATCTTGAAGTGAAGGGACTGGAAGCACACGTCGCGCTCGATGCGCAGCTTGCCAGTTTGCTGCACCTCACCGCGGGAGCCGATGCCCGGCTCGACTCCGTCAAGATCGGCATCAAGGGCGTTCACGCGCAAGCCGCGCTGATCGTCAGGCTCGACAATGTGCGCGCCATCATCGAGCGCACCCTTCAAACGCTCGACAAGAACCCCGCGATCATCACCCAGGTCACCGGCACACTGAACAATGCGGTCGGCGTAGCTGGTGGCGTCGTGAACAACACGGTCAATACCGTGGGCGACCTTACCAAGAGCGTGTTGCGCTCAGGCGCCGTCCTCGATGTCGCGCGCAGTGGGCTGTCCGTGGTGAACCAGACGGTCAATTCCGCCGGACAGACGGTGCAGCGCCTGCGCGCCAATGACGGCACGCTTTACGATGTCGTGACGGACACAGCCGGGAGGATCACGAGTTCCACGCGGGTGTCTTCATAGAGGGGGCGTCTGCCGTTTGCGGAACCCGCCGGCCGGTCCACCGTTAACAGGATGGACCGCAGCCCCTCCGACGACGTTTCTTCCTGGTCCAAACCAAGCCTGACAGGAGACTCCGCCTGTCAGGCTTTTTTGTCGCGAAAAAGCCCGGCCTGACGGAGACCGGGCTTCTTCACGCGACTGCTTCGGTTATTTCTGCGAGCCGCTTTGACCGGGTGCCGACTTGCTGCCGGTATTGTTGTTGTCTTTGCCGCTCTGCTGTTGGTTGTCGCGGCCCTGGTCCTGCTGGCCGGCGCTCTTCTGCCCGTCCATGTTCTGACCGTTCTTCTGGTTCATGTCGTTGTTGTTCTGACCCATTCTTGTTCTCCCTGTTGGTACAAATGTGAACGGGCGGTTCAAAGGGGCGTTCCTAAAGTTTCTTGCTGCTGCCGCGGTTGCGCTCGTGGTGCTAATCTCGGCGCGTCGAAGCAGTGGAGGGCGGGGTGAAGGTAACACTCCAGCAGCAAGCGAATTTGAGCGGCGATCCGGCCATCGCCACGCAGGGCTTTGGCCGCGTCAGCCGGGAATCGGCGCCGCTGTTCGATCCGCGCGACGTCGACGGCGCGGCCGCGTTCTTTGACGCGAACGGCTATGTGGTTCTCTCCGGCTGCCTCGATGCGAAAGAACTCGCGCATCTCAACGAATTCTGCGACCGCACGCAGGAAGAACGTCCCGCCGCTTGGGGCCTCGGCGATCGGCGCAAGCCCCATCACCGCAATCAGGGCCTCATCTACTCCCAGCCGTTGCTCGATTATCCGGAGCTCGACCGCTACACTCGCCACCCGGCGTCATATCCGCTGGTCTGCCGCCTGCTCGGCGGCGAGGATCGCCCGCGCTTCGCCGAATTCAATTTCCGCGAGACGCCGGAGGACGCCGGACCAGGTGCGATGAACTTTCACCATGACGCGGTGGTGGCCGATCGCTTCACCCGCACGCCCTATGGGCCGT
>NZ_JAFATE010000672.1 GCF_019244115.1 Bradyrhizobium sp. | reverse complement strand
GATGTCGGCGATACAGACCTTCATGCCGAGGCCTGCAAAGCGCAGCGCAGCGGCCAGCCCGATGCCGGAAGCACCTCCGGTGATGACCGCAACATGATCTGACGACATCGCAGGGTGGGACATCGGCACGCTCCGGGCTTTTCTGCTTTGGTTCTTTGTCGATCGGACTTATGCCACCGATTGCGCCACGAGTCCCTTCACCATCGCGCAGACGATGGCTGCGATCTCTTGCCGCAAGGCGCGGATCGGCACCGCCACCAGCTTCTGCTCCAGACCCAGCGCCACCTTCCCGTGCACGGCCGAGAACAGGCTGCGCGCTCGCAGGCCGAGCGTTCGGCCGGTCCGACATCGACCTTTCCTTGCGCACCCACCCGGGGCTCGTCCCCCGAAATCGTCGAACCCCCGGCCGCTCGCTGCCGCAGGCCGAGTTGTTGGCGGAGCTCGCGCGCCATCCGATGTTCGAGAGCGCCGAGCGGGTGTCGGAAGACCAGCTCGCAGCCTATGATCCTCCCGTCCTGCGCGGTTTTCTCGCGACGTGTCGCATGCTGCGCCGCTCCGAGCAGCCCTGGGGCCTCGCATCATCAGATCCGGCGGTCGAGCGCATGATGTCGCTGATGACGTCGCGCGGCGCCACCCATTTGATCATCCTGTCCCATGATCCGATCGATCTCAGCCTGATCGCCGTCCCGGTCATCTTTGCCGATCCGACCACCGAAACCGCGCTCTCCCTGGTGCGACGCCTGCTGACGCTGACGCCGCCGTGACAGTGGCGATGCCGAGGTGCATGGGAGACCTTCGTGCCGTCCGCTTTACCGACCCAAAGTGGCGCGATAAATTCGCGACCATAACGATCCGGCTTGGCGATCGACTCAGATCGCAGTCTCGAGCGAACAATCTTCGAGGGAGAGCAGCATGGCTGTGACACAGGCAATTCCGATCACGCGCCATCCTTACGCGGATGGCACCTACAAGAAGATGCTGATCGACGGCCAGTGGGTGGATGCCGCCTCCGGCAAGACCTTCGAGACGCACAATCCCGCAACTGGCGAACTGCTCGCAACCGTCGCCGAGGGCGACGCAGAGGACATCAACCGCGCCGTCGCCGCCGCCCGGCGCGCCTTCGAGGGGCCGTGGAGCAAGACAAAACCGTTCGAGCGGCAGCATCTTCTGCTCAAGCTCGCCGATCTCGTGGAAAAGCATTTTGAGGAATTGTCGCAGCTCGACACGCTCGACATGGGCGCGCCGATCAGCCGCACCCGCGGCAACCGCCTGCGCGTGCTCGGCATGCTGCGCTATTATGCCGGGCAGGCCACCGCGCTGCATGGCGAGACCATCGAGAACTCGCTGCCCGGCGAAATCTTTTCCTACACGCTGAAGGAGCCGGTCGGCGTAGTCGGCGCCATCATCCCCTGGAACGGTCCGCTGGCCGCGACGATCTGGAAGATCGGGCCGGCGATCGCGACCGGCTGCACCGTGGTGCTGAAGCCGGCCGAAGAGGCGCCGCTGACCTCGCTGCGACTCGCCGAGCTCTGCATGGAAGCGGGCATTCCGCCGGGGGTCGTCAACGTCGTGCCGGGCTACGGCGAGACCGCGGGCGCCGCGCTCTCGTCGCATCCCGACGTCGACAAGGTCGCCTTCACCGGCTCGCACGTCACCGGACAGGCGATTGTAAAAGCGTCCGCCGGCAATCTGAAGCGCGTCTCGCTCGAACTCGGCGGCAAGTCGCCGGACATCGTGTTCGCTGACGCCGATCTCGATGCCGCCGTACCGGGCGCGGCGATGGCGGTGTTCGCCAATTCCGGACAGATTTGTAGCGCGGGCACCAGGCTGTTCGTGGAAGCTGATGTCTATGACGAGTTCGTCGGCCGCGTCGCCGAGTTCGGCCGCAAGCTGCAGGTCGGCAACGGGCTCGATCCGGCGACGCAGATCGGTCCGCTGGTGTCGCAGCAGCAGCTCGACCGCGTCACCGGCTATCTCGACATCGGCCAGAAGGAGGGCGCGCGTGCGGTCGCCGGCGGCGGACGGCTCACCGAGGGACCGCTGTCAAAGGGCTATTTCGTGCAGCCGACCGTGTTTGCCAATGTCCAGGACAGCATGCGGATCGCGCAGGAGGAGATTTTTGGTCCGGTGATTTCGGCGATCTCCTTCAAGGACACCAACGAGCTGGTCCGGCGCGCCAACGCCACGACCTTCGGTCTCGGCTCGGGCGTATGGACCACCAATGTCTCCAAGGCGCACAAGGTCGCCAAGGCGCTGCGCGCCGGCTCGGTGTGGGTCAACTGCTACCAGGCGATGGACCCCGCGGTGCCGTTCGGCGGCTATAAGATGAGCGGCTATGGCCGCGAGTCCGGCAAGCAGCACCTGGAAGAATATCTCAACGTCAAGGCGGTCTGGGTGAAGACCGGCTAGCGCCACCCGTAAGAACGGGAAGAGGGAGAACGACGTTCTTCAGGAGTGGCCGCTTTGCACCGGCCACTCCTGTTTTGTGTCAAAAGGGCCCTCCTGTATGATACCCATCCTCTAAAAGATCGCTTCGGGGCAATCAATGTACCTTCCGCATCTGTTTTCACCGCTCAAGATCGGTGCCTGTCAGCTCGCACACCGCGTCGTGATGGCGCCGCTGACGCGGATGCGCGCGGCGCGGCCGTCGCTCGCGCCACGACCGCTGAATGCGGATTACTACGCCCAGCGCGCGACGTCAGGCGGGCTGATCATTGCGGAGGCATCGCCCGTGATGGCGACCGGCTTCGGCAATCCCGGCGTGCCCGGCATCTGGTCGGAGCAACAGGTCGAAGGCTGGCGCAAGGTGGTCGATGCCGTCCATGCCAAGGGCGGCATCATTTTTCTGCAGCTCTGGCACGTCGGGCGCGTCTCGCATTCGTCATTTCAGCCCGGCGGTGCGCTGCCGGTAGCGCCATCGGCAATCGCCATCTCATCCGAGTTCAAGGCCATGACCGCGGACGGCAAGGTCGTCCCTTATGAGACGCCGCGTGCGCTGGAGACCGACGAGATTTTTGGCATCGTTGCGGCCTTCAAACAGGCGGCGACGAACGCGCTTGCCGCGGGGTTCGATGGCGTCGAGATCCACGGCGCCAACGGCTATCTGATCGAGCAGTTCCTGCAGTCGCACTCCAACCAGCGCACCGACCGTTACGGCGGATCGATCGAGAACCGCGCGCGGCTGCTGCTGGAGGTGACGCAGGCGGCGATCGCAATTTTTGGCGCAAACCGGGTCGGCGTGCGGCTGTCGCCCTATGGCATTGCCAATGGCAGCGGCGAGGCCGACCCGATGCCGCTCTACACCCAGGTCGTGAGCGCGCTGGATCCGCTCGCCCTCGCCTATCTGCACTTGATCGAGCCGCGCTCGAGCGGCGCCGGCCGCGCCGAGGTCAACTGGCAGAACGTGCCGTCGGCGATGCTGCTGTTCCGCCCGGTCTGGACGGGCGTCTTGATCGCGGCCGGCGGATTTTCCGGCGAGGCCGCGGAGGCGGCGGTCGCGCAGGGCCATGCCGATGCGGTCGCGTTCGGCCGCATCTTCATTTCCAATCCCGACCTGCCGCGCCGCCTGCGGCATGGTTTTCCGCTGACGCCCTACAACCGCGCGACCTTCTATGGCGGCGAAGATGCGGGCTATACGGATTACCCGGTTTACGACGGGCTGGCGCCGGCCTAATCAGGCGTCATTGCGAGCGAAGCGAAAACTCGTCCGTCATGCCGGGGCGATGCGAAGCATCGAACCCGGACTCTCGAGGTTCTCAGGTGCGCAATTGCGCACCATAGTTCGCGCTTTCAGCGCGCCCCGGAACGACGGAGAGTTCTAATGGCCAAAGCCACGCCCGCAGCAGGGACCGCCGCCGGCCAATGCCTGTGCGGCAGCGTCGCCTTCGAGATCGACGTGCCGGCGCGCTGGGCCTGGCACGACCATTCCGCCGCCAGCCGCAGAGCCCATGGCGCAGCCTATGCGACCTATGTCGGGAGCTGGCGCAAGCGGCTTCGCATCAACAAAGGCGAGGACTTGATCAGCCGCTTCGAGGACAAGGCGACGAAAACTGTCCGCAGCTTCTGCGCGACGTGCGGCACGCCGGTCTTCTACGAGCGCGCGCGCTCGCCGCACATGGTCAACATTCCGCGCGCCCTGTTCTCCTCGCGTACCGGGCGCCAGCCGCTCTACCACATCGCCATCGAAGAGCTGCAGGACTGGGCCTATACCGGCGAGCCGCTGGTGCCGCTGAAGGGTTTTCCCGGCGTGGTGTGGCAGCGCTCGAAAAAGAAGAAGCAGCCCGAGCGGGAAGGGATGTTCTAGCCCGCGGAGACGATTTGCGCGCTTGGGGCGGCCGGCTCATCTCTTGGCCTTCTTTTTCTTCGCCTGCCATTGCACGAGTCTTGGCGGCTTCGGCTTTGCAGCAGGTTGCTTTGCAGCGCTCTTGTTCGCCGCGGTCTTTTTCGGCGCGTCCTTCGGCATTGCCGTTACGAAGGCCACGCCGCGCTCGACCCATTTTTTGAGCATGCTGTCGGTGCGGTAGCCGTCCGGTGCGACGCGGACATAGCCAGTCATGACGCGGCCGCGCATTTCCATCGGCGCGGTATAGGGTTCGCCGAGGGCGCGCGCAAACGCGTCCGGCCCGACGCGGACCAGCAGGCCACCCTTGCCGCTGACGACGCAGCACATGGATCCGCCGACCATGAAGCACAGGCCGCCCATCATCTTCCTGGCGACGACGTCGCGTCGCGCGGAGAGCAGTCTGCGGACGCGCTCGGCGGTTTCCTCGTCATAGGCCATGGTGAAATCCCCCAGCGGCGCTCTGCCGATGCTAATCGGTCGCGGATGATTTGGCGAGATCGCGCCGCCTGGTCGGGCGCGTGTTCGCTCCTGCAGGGCAGCCATGAGCCGCCTCCATTGATCTCGCCGTCCGGATCAGCATGATGCCAAAAACCCCGGCGCAACGGACGCGCGGGGAGGGAGGCGACATGAAGAACCGCATCACCGGGCGCTCGGCGTTTCTCGCGCTGCTGAAGGACGAGGGCATCACCCATCTGTTCGGCAATCCCGGCACGACCGAGCTGCCGATCATGCATGCGCTGAAAGAGCATCCCGACCTCACCTATGTGATGGCGATGCAGGAAAGCCTCGTGGTCGCGATCGCCGACGGTTTTGGCCGCGCCTCAGGACAACTCGTCGCCTGCAACGTCCATGTCGCGCCGGGCCTCGGGAATGCGATGGGGTCGCTCTACAACGCGTGCTTCACCGGCACGCCGATGATCCTGACCGCCGGCCAGCAGGAGCAGGGTCACGGGTTGACGGAGCCGGTGCTCTATGGGCCGCTGGTGCAGATGGCCGAGCCGCTGGTGAAATGGGCGGTCGAGGTGACGCGGCTGGAAGATCTGCCGCGGATCGTGCGCCGTGCCGCGAAAATCGCGACCGCGCCGCCGACGGGACCGGTGTTCATCTCGCTGCCCGGCGACATCCTCAACGCCGAAGCCGGGCTTGACCTTGGACGCGCGACGCGCGTCGACGCCCGTGTCCGGCCGTCCGATGAGGCGCTGCAGGCGCTCACTGCGCGCATCCTCAAGGCGCAGCGCCCGGTCATCGTCACCGGCGATGAGGTCGTGAAGAGCGACGCGCTGGCAGAAGCGGCGCTGCTCGCCGAGATGCTGGGGGCGCCGGCCTATCAATGCTCGACGCCCTATGGCGCGCATTTCCTCTCCGAAAGCCCGTGTTTCATGGGCGCGCTGTCGCGGCTGCAGAAGCAGGTACGCGAGGTGCTGTCGCCCTTCGACCTGATGATCGTGCTCGGCGCCGATCCGTTGCGGATGTCGGTCCATAGCGAGGTCGATCCGAGGCCGGAGGGCCTGTCGATCGCCCAGATCGGCCTGGTCGACTGGGACTTGGCCAAGAATTACGGCGCCGAGATCGCGCTGAAGGCAGACGTGAAGGAGACGTTGCGCGCGCTGCTGCCCGCGCTGAAGGCCGCCGGCGGCGCCGCGCTGGAGACGCGCGCGCGCCAGGGGCTTTCGGAGCTTGCATTGAAGAACTGGAGTGCGCGGCGCCAGCCGCTGGTCGAGCAGATCGCGCGGGCCAGGGACAAATCGCCGATCGATCCGGACTATCTCACTTTGCACCTTGTCGAGGCGATGCCTGGCAATGCGATCCTGGTCGACGAAGCGCTGACCTCGGGGCGGCAGATCCTCAGCCTGCGGCCGCATCGCGAGCGCTACGGCTATCATGCGCTGGCCTCGGGCGGCATCGGCTGGGGCCTGCCGGCGTCCGTCGGCGTCAGCCTCGCCCATCCGACCCGGCCGGTCGTGTGTTTTTCCGGCGACGGCAGTGCGATGTATTCGATCCAGGCGCTGTGGACCGCCGCGCATCACAAATTGCCGCTGAACGTCGTGATCGCCAACAATGGCGGCTACCGTATCATCAAGCAGCGGCTGCTCGCCTTCCATGGCGACGATCATTATGTCGGCATGGACTTTGCCGATCCGCCGGTGGATTTTGCCGCCATGGCACGGTCGCTCGGACTCGAGGCGATGCGGATCAGCGATCCCGGCGAGCTGCAGCCAAAACTGTCCGATGCGTTCGCGCGGCCCGGCGCCAAGCTGATCGAGGTGATGGTGGATGGAGCGGTGTGACAACATTTGATCGTCATTGCGAGCGAAGCGAAGCAATCCAGAAATCTCTCAGCTGGATTGCTTCGGCGCTTTGCGCCTCGCAATGACGCTAACTGTGAAACGGTAGTGTGGGCAAAGCGAAGCGTGCCCACCGTCTTGGAAACGCGCTCCGGACGGTGGGCACGGCGCGAAGCTTCGCCTTTGCCCACACTACCTTTCCGAGGTGACCATCCATGACCGTATCCGTCATCGAGCAGGCAAAGATTCAGGCGCAGGTCCTGGTTCCGCTGGTGAAAGCGCTGCAGGCCGAACTGGGCGAGGCGCGTGCCAATGCGCTGGTGCGAAAGGCGCTGGCCGATACGTATCGCCGCTTCGGCGAAGCGTTTTGGCAGAGCAGGCCGGACAAGCACCTCGGAGAGACCATGGCGTCGGCGTTCCGCACCTATGCCGCCGGCGACGCACTCGCTTATGACGTCCGCGAGCAATCCGATGATACCTTCGCGATCGATGTCTCGCGCTGCCGCTATGCCGAGTTTTACAAGGCGCTCGGCGAGCCGGAGCTCGGCTTTCTCTTCGTGTGCAGCGCAGACTTTTCCTTGGCCGAGGGATTCGGCGACGACGTCGCGCTGACGCGCACGCAAACCACTATGCAAGGCGCCAGTCATTGCGACTTTCGTTATAGGCGAAAGGACGAAAAGAAAACGTAGGGTTGGCAAAGCGAAGCGTGCCCACCAGCCAAGGTGACGCTTGCGGAAAGATGGCGGACACGGCGCGAAGCCGCGCCGTTGCCGCCCTACAATTTGTGCGCCTATCCGCGGATCGCCGCATTGGCGGTTTCGGCGGCGGCGGTCATGGCATCCTTCGCGGATCTCGCGCCGGAGACCACCTCGTTGACGCCGATCATGAAGGCGTCGAGGAGGATCCTCTGTTGCTGATGGAACAGGATCGCCTTGGCGCGGTCGACATCGGCATCTTGCAGGTTGGTCAGCGCCGCCTCAGCGGCTTGCGCGCCGAACGCCTTCCTAAAACCCTCGCTCGACCAGGCCGACACCCGGGTCGTCGCCAGCCCCGCCGCTGCGGTCTGCAGCGAGGTCGGCTTGCTCGTCGCCCACTGCAGGAACAGGAAAGCGGACTGCTTGTTCTTCGATTTGGAATTGATGCACGCCTGCCAATGCGACATGAAGGGCACGGGTTGGCGACCCGGGAGATGTGGAAACACGGCAAACTCGGCCTGGCCGGCGACGCGGCTCTTCGCCGGATTGGAGATGTCGGTCGCGAAATTGCTGCTGTCGATGGCCATCGCGGTCCTGCCCTGCAGGAAGTCATCGAGCACCTGGTACCATTCATAGTTGCCGATGGCGGCAGGACCGGCCTGGTTGAGTATTTGTCCGTACATATCGACGGCCGCGATCGCCTCGGGAGACGCGAAAGCGGCCTTGCCGTACTTGACGATGTCTCCGCCATAGGAGAACACGAAACCCATGGCCGGCGGGGAGGAGTTGCCGCCGGCCTGCGCCCGCATCGCGATGCCCGACATCTCATTGGTCTTGAGCGCCTTGGCGGTCGCCAGCAGTTCGTCGAACGTCTGGGGGATCGGCAGATCCTTGGCGGCCCGCGCGTCCCGGTCGATGAACAGCGTCATCGCCTCCGAGGTGATCGGGAAGGCGTACCGTTCGCCGTTCGACCACACCGGAAATGCGCGCGCCGTCTTGAGTAGGTCGCTCTCGTCATACCAGGCAAGATCGGTCAGCGCCTTGTTGCTGTAATAGGCGTTCAGCGGCTCGAGCCATCCTCCGGTGATGCCCTGTCCATAGGTCGTGTACATGAAGACGTCGGGCGTGCTGTCGCCGCGCGCAAGGCGGATCGGGAGCGCGCTCAGATAGGTGGTTTCCATTTGGAAGTCGCTGACGACGTTGATGCCGGTGAGATTGCTGAAATCCGGCAACAGTGGAGCGATCGCATTCGACCATGGGTGGACCGCGCCCGCGAGCGTGATCGTCGTCCCCGCAAATTTCCTCCAATCGATCGCAGCGCTGGCATAGGCTGCGGCGGCATCCCGGGCGGAACTCGTGCGCGGTAACATGGTCAAGGCCGGCAAGATCGCCCCTGCAGCGCTCAGCCCCTTGACGAAGCTGCGCCGACTTGTCGCAGTCCGAACTTTCAATGAGTTTCCATCAGAAGCCATGGTGGTGCTCCCGTAACTATGGATGACATTTGCAGAATGCGAGCAGAACCGGATCTGTCACTTCGCGGCACTCCGAGGCCGGCGTAACATGCGCGCTTGTGATTGCAGGGTCCCGGCTTACTGGGTGGACCGGCTTATGTTTGTTATGTTTCCAATGCGCTGACGCCCATTCTAACAATGTGTTGGCGTCGGCACCAGCAGATGCGCCGATCAAGCGGGCATCGAGAACGCCACGGTCAATGCCGATCCTTGCTCCGGAACATTCTTCCCGGTGGTATGCGCGTCCGCTGATTCCGGCGGCCGTGGTGCTTCTGACCCTGTTTGCAGCGGTCGGTTTTCTCGGCCTGCAATATTGGCGCGACCGACAGGCGGTCAATCTCTCGCTCGAGCATGGCCGTCAGGTGATCGATACGCTGGATCGGCTGCGAACGATCATCGCAGACCTGGAGGACGAAAGGCACAACTTTCTGCTGACCCTCGATACCAAATATCTCAAAGCTTACGGCGTCTCGGACGAAGGGGTACGCCGGGAGGCGCAGGCGTTGCAGGGTCTGGTCGCAAACGATCCACTGCAAAACTTTCGTGCCAGGCATCTGGCCCTGATCATTTCAGCAAAGCTGCGCGAGATCGACGACATCGTCAAAACGGCGACCCGTGACCGCGCGGCATCGGCAGCGCAGGCGATGGTCCGCGGCATGGACGATATCCGATTGCAGATCGACCTGATCAAGGACTATGAGAGCCTGCTGCAAGTCACGCGGGAGAAGCGCGCCGAGACGCTCGAAGGGCGCGCGACCTGGCTCATCGCCGCTGCCGTTGCCATCGTCGCCGCATTCGCAGGCGTGGCGCTGGCATTCGCGCGCTTCGAGGCCACGCGGCGGCGAGAAACCATCGAGGAGAACCTCCAGCTCCAGGGCTACCTCGAAGAGCGCGACAGGAAGATCCGGCGTCTGTTCGAATCCAATATCATCGGGATCATCATCTGGGAGGCCGAAGGCCGCATTCTCGAAGCCAATGACGCGTTCCTGCGTATTGTGGGATATGACCGCGAGGATCTCGCCGCAGGGCGGCTGAACCGCACGATGCTGACGCCGTCGGAATGGCACGCTTTGGATGCGCGTAACGTTGCGGAGATGAAGCGCACGGGCACCATCTCGCCCCTCGAGAAGGAGTACGTTCGGAAAGACGGCAGCCGCGTTCCGGTGCTCGTGGGCGGGGCGATGTTCGAAGTCGGCAGAGATCGCGGCGTCGGCTTTGTCCTTGATCTGACCGGGCGCAAGCGGGCGGAAGCCGAGGCCCGTGAGAATGAACGGCGATATCGGGAAGCTCTGATGGAGCTTGCGCATGCCAATCGGGTCACCACGATGGGTCAGCTGGCGGCCTCGATCGCCCATGAGGTCAACCAGCCGATCGCCGCCGTGGTCACCAATGCCCAGGCCGGACTCCTGTGGATGGAGGCTCAGCCGCCAAATCTTGAGGAGGTCCGGCAGAGCCTCGGTTTGATCGTCGACGACGGCCTGCGCGCCGGTGACGTTATCGGACGGATCAGGGCCCTGGTCAAAAAGGCCCCGCCACGGAAGGAGGAGGTCCAGATCAATGAGGTGGTGCTCGAGGTCATCACGCTGACTCGCACCGAAGCGGGGAAGAACAACGTCGCGGTGCGAACGCAGCTCGCCCAGGGTTTGCCGGTCGTTCGAGCGGATCGGGTCCAGTTGCAGCAGGTGATCCTCAACCTCATCATGAATGCCATCGAGGCGATGAGCGGCGCGGGCCAGGCGGTACGGGAACTCGTGATCAGTACCGGCGGAAATGCCGCGAACAGCGTGATCGTCAGTGTGCGGGATTCTGGTCCGGGACTGGATCCCAAGACGATGGATCGCCTGTTCGATGCCTTCTTCACCACGAAATCCAAGGGTATGGGCATGGGGCTGGCGATCTGCCATTCGATCATCGAAGTGCATGGCGGACGGATGTGGGCCGGTCCGAACGAGCCGCGCGGCGCCGTCTTTCAATTCACGCTGCCGCTGGGGCCCGACGAAGTCGTTCCCGCCCGGCACGCGGGCCCCATGCCCGCGATGTGAGCTCGCGGTTATCGACAGCATCGCTTGCAGCTAGATGCAGGGATCGTAGAGTGGGCAAACCGAAGCGTGCCCACCATTTTTCAATCGCGTTCGGATGGTGGGCACGGCGCGAAGTCGCGCCTTTGCCCGCCCCTACGACGGGAGCGCCTCGCAATGACGATCTCTATTCTGCAGCCTTGGCTGCGCCGCCCGGCCGATACTGCACGGCTGGATGCGGCGCCGAGAGTCGCGCGCGCCCCGGTCCGAACAGCTTTTCGCGCAACGTCCCTTCCGCATACGCGGCCTTGTAACGTCCGCGCCGCACGAGCTCCGGCGCCAGCATGTCGGCGATGTCGGCGAAGTCGCCGGGCGAGACCGCGAACGGCATGTTGAGGCCGTCCACATCGGTTGCCTCGAACCAGGCCTCGATCTCGTCGGCGACATGATCAGGCGTGCCGACGATGACCGGGCCGATGCCGCCGATTCCGACATGTTCTGCGACTTCGCGCACGGTCCAGACCCGGCTCGGATCGGCGCGGGTGATGTTGTCCATCGCGCTGCGGCCGGCATCGTTCTGCACATGCTGAACCTGCTGGTCGAGCGCCAGCGTGGAGAAATCG
>NZ_JAFATE010000668.1 GCF_019244115.1 Bradyrhizobium sp. | reverse complement strand
ATGGTTTTCTGGATAGCTTGTCTGGCCGGGCTGGCGGTCGCTTATCTCTTCGGTTCGACGCCGACGGGCTATCTGGCGGGAAAACTGCTCAAGGACATCGACATCCGAGAGCATGGCTCCAGATCCACCGGCGCAACGAACGTATTGCGGACGCTGGGGAAAGGGCCTGCGTTGCTGGTGCTGCTGGTCGACGTGCTGAAGGGTGCCGCGGCGATCGTCTTTGCCCGCTGGTTCTATCCTGGCTCTCGTCATTGCTGTCCGTCACGCCACCGGCAACGCTTGATCTGCAGACTGTCCTGCCCTGGGCGGTCTGCCTGGCCGGACTTGCCGCCTTGCTCGGGCATGGCCGCTCGATCTGGTTGAATTTTACAGGCGGCAGATCCGTCGCGACGGGGCTGGGCGTGCTGCTGGCGATGTCCTGGCCGGTCGGCCTGGGTGCTGCGGCAGTTTTTGGCGCCGTGCTGGCCATCTCTCGGATTGTCTCCCTCGGTTCGATGCTGGCTGCATTGGCTGCGATCGTCCTCATCTGCAGCCTGGAGCAACCATTGCCCTACCGGCTCCTGGTGATTGCGGGCAGCATTTACGTGATGGTACGCCATCGTGCCAACATTGAGCGGCTGCTGGCTGGGACCGAGCCACGCCTTGGCCAAGGCAGCCCGGAATCGAAAGCGCCATCGCAAATCTAGTGCGTGCATTTGGGCACTGTCGAAATCGCCAACACGGGGCGCTTGCGGTCCATGTGTCGAACATTGGCGTGTGCTGCAGGAGTGCTGAAGCGAAAAACTATCTCCCCTCCGCGCCAAGCTGACGGAGGAAACTTCTGTAATCGGTTCGCACCCATTCCTCGACGAGCCGACCCTGATCGTCAAACCTGAAGATGTTGATCAAATCGAAGATGACGCGCCGTCCATTCGGCGGAAGCGGCCCGGCGGGCGACATCGTGAACTCGCGTACGAACGTCCCTTCGATCCACGTCTGGCAAGCGACGAGTTGGCCCTCGGCAATGATGATGCCTCGACGGATCGAGCGATCGTCGAACGCCGATCGGATCGCTTTGAAGTAGCTCGTCAGGCCGTGTCGGGTTCCATCTGGACTTCAAAGGCGGTGATGGGAAGTGTTGCGCCTTGGTTTGGCGGCGCTGGTGGTGACCCGCCGCGAGGCTGAATGAGGCCGACAATTCAGCAGACGTCCGCTTCGTGTCGGTTGAGCGCGTGCTTTATGCGCCCTGGGATAGCGCCCCGCTATCCCGTCATCCGCGCTGATAACAGGCCGCCTCCATCGGCGGCCTCTCGTTTTCGAATGTCAGCAATTGTGAAGGATTTCGGACAACATCTGTCCCGGAACGTCGCCCCAGCCTGAAGCCGGGAGAGACGTTCCGGCAAATCGAAACTACGTTGCCCTTCGGGCTCGCAATTGCGTGGTCAGCGTTTCGAAGGCGCGCCCAAGCCTATTCGTCGTCATCTTCGGTTTCCATACGACGTTCGATCGTATCTCGTATTCCGCGCGCGGTCACGACTGTCACGAAAGCCATCCTCTTCTTCTGATCGTCGCTGAGCGTCTTGTAGAGCGGCTCCCAGGCATCGGCGACCTTCTTGAGGTCGGCGGCACGTTGACTGAGCGCCTCCGCCCGGCGCTGCATCAGTTCGACCGGATTGCGCTCGTGAAGAGCTTCCATCGGGCCGCTATCGCGCAGTTCCGCCACCCTTTCAAACCGGGCTTGCCGGTTCTTCGCTCTGGTCCGCATGGCATCCTCCAGGGCCGGCCAGTATTTTTCCTGGTCGGATGTGAGCTGCAAGGCGGCCTTGATCATTGCCACGCGCGCATCCGTCAGGCTCTTCAGGTCTGCGGCACTCGGATGCGTCATTCCTACAGTGCTCGAAGACGTTTCCGCGGCGTTGGCAAGAGGTGATGCCGCTATCAGAACTGCAGTCGTTGCAAGCGCCATTTTCTTGATCATCATCGCAAGCTCCTGTCGCATCATTCGCCCCGATGCAGAACGCATCGTTCGCCCCGATGTAGAAGTCGGCAATCGGGACCACGGGGGCCGCTTGATTCAAGTCAAGGAGATGTTCACGCCTTGGTGAGTTTCGCCGGCTGTCGCGCAGCCGCAACATTTCGCGTGGATCCCCAATTGCGCACCAGCGTTCCGGCTTCGGCGCCACGTGGTTCGGCGTCCCAAGTCCGCTCATCCGGGTGCATCAGGTCGCGGAGTTCCTTTTCGGCGCTTGAGCAGGAAGCAGGTCCAGTTCGGAACGGCAAAGCGGCATACCGAAGTGCAATGATGTCCGACGTGCAGCGCGCAGAGCGCGCGTCGGATTCCATCAGGGTCAGACCGCTCCATGCTCGTCGAGCAGGCGCAGGATCTCGCTCTGTTGCGCCTTCGCCGCCGCCGATCCGGCGCCGCTGTGGCCGGTGGTCAGCATCGCAAGGCGCACCGGCGTTGAGCCGTTCCGGTTGGGCGTCCGCGGATCGGCGCCGCCATCGAGGAGAGCCTTCACGGCCGCGGCACAACGCATGCGGACGGCACGGTGCAACGGCGCGACACCACTCTTGTCCATGGCGTTTGGGTCCGCACCCGCCGCGATGAGGCATCGGATCGTTGCTGCCTGTGCAGCGGGATTCCAAGCGGGCGAGCCAGGCGCACCGTCAGCGGCGTAGTGAACAGGCTCCGCGCCGCGCCTGTTCCTGGCGCGGACATCGGCCCCCATGGCGATCAGGTCCGCAGCAATCAGCACCTGGTGGGCCGCCGCTGCCATGTGCAGAGCGGTATCTCCCTGATACATGTAATGACGTATTTCGCCGTAGAAGTGGTTTTCGGCTGCCTGGCGAGATGCGCCACAGGCGGCCTGTTCGGTTGCCAGATGCGGCGCAGTCCGAAGCATTTTTCCGGCCGCCTCGACGTCGCCGGAAACGATCGCCCGCACCAGCCCCTCGAACTGCTCCATCCGCGCGCCGGCGTTCATGCCTTCTCCGAAAGCCCCCTCACGCCGTCTGCAGCCGCACCTCCTGCCGCCGCGGCGAGAACACCAGTGCCACGGCAGCAGCGGCAATGGCCACGGAGGACGCGCCGACATAGAGCCACATGTAGCTGTTGAAGGCGTCAAAGATCCGCCCGCCGGCCCAGGGTCCGAAGGCCATGCCGATCGCAGACGCCATGGTCATGGCGCCGAACAGGGTGCCCATCGCGCGCTGGCCAAAAGATTCCCGCGCCAGCACCGCATAGAGCGGCATGACGCCGCCATAGGCGGTGCCGAACACCAGCGCCCGCGCGTAGAACTCGCCGAGCCGGTCGACCGCGAGATAGGCCGCGATCGCAAACGCCTGCACCAGAAGCCCGATCACCAGCACCGGCTTGGCGCCAAAACGATCGGCGAGCAGGCCGAGCAGCAGGCGGCCGCCGAGACCGGCGAGCCCCTCCACGCTGTAGATGGAGACGGCGGCCATCGGCGCGATGCCGCAGCCGATTGCGTAGCTCACCATGTGGAAGATCGGCCCGGAATGCGCGGCGCAGCACAGGAAGAAGGTCAGCGCGAGCACGATGAACTGCGGCGAGCGGAACGCCTCGGCTGCGGTCATCGATGGTTCGCCGGCTGCGACCTGTGGCGCCCCCGCACCCGCTGCCGCCGCGGCCGGCGGCCGCCGCACCAACAATGCCGCCGGAACCAGCAGGATCCAGGCCATGACGCCGACCGTCAGCATCGCGATGCGCCAGTCATAGGTCGAGATCAGCCAGCGCGCGAACGGCGAGATCGTCATCGGCGCGACCCCCATGCCGGCCGACACCAGCGACACCGCGAGGCTGCGGTTGTCCGTGAACCAGCCGGTGGCGGCCGCGATCATCGGCGCGAAAAAGGCGCCGGCGGCCAGCCCGACCAGCAGGCCGTAGGTGAGCTGGAAGGTGAGCAGTGAGGTGGCGCGGCTCGCCAACACCAGTGCGAGGCCCAGCAACACGGCGCCGGCCAGCACGACGATTCGGGGCCCGAAACGGTCGCTTAAGCTACCCCAGCCGAATCCGGCCGCGCCCATCACCAGGAAATCGAGCGTCATCGCGCTCGAAATGCCGGTGCGCGACCAGCCGGTCGCTGCCGACATCGGCTGCAGGTAGATCGCGAGCGAGAACATCGCGCCGATGGCTACACATGTCATCAGGGCACCGACGGCGACGATCACCCAGCGGTAGGACGGCTGCATACGCCTCTCCTTTTCGGGCTGCATGTCCCTCCAAGACGTATGAGGAGTGCGGAAAACGACACCGGATGCAAAAAAAGCCGGCCCCATTCACGTTCCGCTGAATATCCAAGGGAAAGCGCGCCCTCACGCAAAGTCTATTCGGACGTGATGGCCGCCACCCGATAAATTTCGCGCCCGAATCAATCAGACTTCGCTCATGGATCCGACCCTCAATACGCTTGCCGGACGCGGCCATGACCTCAGGATCAATCTCCTGCTGGGCATGGCCAACTGGTTCGTGTTTCTCGACCACATTCCGAACAACGCCGTGAACCTGGTGACGCTGCGCAATTACGGCTTCAGCGGCGCGACCGACGTGTTCGTGTTCGTCGCCGGCTATGCGGTGGCGCTGATCTATGGCGCGATGATGCTGGAGCGCGGCTTCGTCATCACCACGACGCGGATCTTCAAGCGCGTCGGCCAGCTCTACGTCGCCTATGTCGTGCTGTTCGTCGTCTATGTCGATGCGATCGGCAACGTCGCCGCGCGCTACGCGGCCACCAGCCTGTTCGATGAATACAACGTCACCGGGATCGTCGATCACCCGACGCGCACGCTGATGCACGGCCTCTTGCTGCAGGCGCGGCCGCTGAACCTCGACGGCCTGCAATTGTTCATCGTGCTGATGGCGCTGTTCCCGCCGGCGCTGTGGGCGATGTTGCGTCGGCCGCATCTGACGCTCGCCGGATCGGCCGCACTGTACCTCGCGGCCCGGCAGTTCGACTGGGGCTTGCCGTCTTTCCCGGCCGGCCGCTGGGACTTCAACCCGTTCTGCTGGCAGCTCCTGTTCCTGCTCGGCGCCTGGTTTGCGGTGAAGGGCCGCGAGCTGGTTGCTCCGCTCTATGGCTGGCCGGCGCTGCGCGTCGCGGCGGTCGCCTACCTTGTGCTGGCGCTGGTCATCGCGCTGCCAAAACACTTCCCCGAGCTTGGCGGCATCATCCCGGGCCTCTGGCCGCTGTCGCTGGACAGCAAGGAGAACCTCGCGCCGCATCGGCTGCTGCACTTCCTCGCGCTCGCCTTCGTCTTCACCTCCCTGGTGCCGCGCGACTGGCCGGCTTTGCACGCGGTCGCGCTCCGGCCTGTCATCAAATGCGGCGAGGAATGGCTTGCCGCATTCTGTGCCGGGGTGTTTCTCTCCTTTGCCGCGCATTTCATCCTGATCACCGGGCCCGATTCGCTCGCGATGCAGATTGCCGTCAGCGCCGCCGGGCTCGCGGCGATGACCCTGGTCGCCGCCTACGTGTCCTGGTCCAAGCAGCAGGACCGCATCCGGGTCATGGGCGCGGAGGCCTGACGCGTCACGGTTCAGGC
>NZ_JAFATE010000475.1 GCF_019244115.1 Bradyrhizobium sp. | reverse complement strand
GAAAAAGCTGTGAAATCAAGGCGCTATGCCAATAACTTCACGCGCCGGTACCTCGCCGCGGGATGCGCGGCCAAGCCTCGGACGGGCGAACGTATAGAGGCGTTTGCGCGGCCGGGCAAGCCAGTGGAGCGGATTTGGCGCGAGAAGCGTTGGGGCACACAGGGGTTGCGAATCCGCTCCACTGGCATGGGTGGCTTGAATGACCAGGCTTGGCGAGTCTGCAATCGGTTCAACGCTTTGTTAGAAGCCCCGGGGGTATCGGTTGTCGCGGGTGGAGGACCTTGATGGCCGCACAGAAGAAACGCGAGCCCCGCAAACTGCTGGGCCGGAAAGCCTGGATTACACTCGATGGCGGCTTTGCCGCCCGCCAATGCGTGGTGCACGACATCTCCTCGGCCGGGGCAAAGATCCGGATCGAGGGTGCAGCCTCGCTGCCGGCGCGGCTAAAACTGGCCTTTGCGCGCGATGCGCGGACCGGGCGGGCCTGCCAGGTGGTGTGGCGGCGCGACAATTCCGCCGGCGTTAAATTCGTCTAATTTCGCTGCTTGGATCGGGCCGAAACGGAACCAACCGCGTCGGCGCCGATGGACCCCCTGCATCTCGAAACCCTCGTTCCCGTCGTGCTCGGCTGCGCCATCCTGTGGCTGGTCGGGCGGGGGCTGCGCTGGATCGCCTGGCTCGGCGCCTGCGCCATCACGCTGCTGGTGATTTTTGGCGTGCTGCAGGTCTCCCATGGCGGGTTCTGAGCCGCTTGCGCGCGCGCCTCACGACATCGGCGGCGCGATGAATTGCACAAAACCCGCTCGCTCGGCGAGGCGCGCGAACCAGCGGTCGAGATGCATTAGGGTCGGCCGCTTGATGCCCTCGACGCCAAGCCAGCGCCGCGCATAGGCGCCGAGCGCGATGTCGGCGACCGAGAAGTCATCGCCCTCGATGTAGCTGCGTGTCGCGAGCACGCGATCCGCAATCCTCCAGACCTCGGCCGCCGCATCCGCGTCCTTCTGGATCTGAACCATGTCGCGCTTTTCGCGCGGGGTACGCACCAGCGCCCAGAACACCTGACGGTCGACCGGCTGCAGCGTCGATAGGGTCCAGTCGAGCCAGCGGTCGACGGCGGCGCGCCGCCGCGGCGCCTTTGGATAGATCGGCGAGTTCGCGCCATAAGCCATGCACAGATAGCGCATGATCGAATTGGATTCCCACAGCACGTAATCGCCATCAACCAGCGTCGGCACGCGCCCGTTCGGGTTCATCGCGAGATAGTCCGCCTCGTCGTTCCGGCCATACTGCATACCGGCATCGATGCGGGAATAGGGAAGCTCGAGCTCGGCGAGGCACCACAGCACTTTCTGGACGTTGACCGAATTCGGCCGGCCCCAGATGGTCAAGTGTCCCTCGCTGATCTCAGGCACGTTTCCACTCCACAATTGTCAGTTCTTCTTGCGAGCCATTGATGCGCGGTGAAAGGCCATCTGCGATCCGCCTTGGTCTGACCTGTGCGGTTGCCGCGCCCACTCCCTCGCCATGCCGCGCTCGTCGCGGGCATCCACGTTTTATTTTCCACCGCTGCAAAGACGTGGATGGCCGGGACAAGCCCGGCCATGACGACTGCGACAATCGGCGCCAACGCTGCTCATATGCAACTGTTCTGCCGCAGGTGGAAATACACGTCGATGCTGCAATAGTCCGATCCAAGCTCACCAATGTCCGGTGTTCGGCATCGAGGCCCAGGGCTCGGCCGGCGGTTTTGGATCGCCCTTCTGCAAGATCTCGATCGAATGCAGATCGGGCGAGCGGACGAAGGCCATGTTGCCGTCGCGCGGCGGCCGGTTGATGGTGATGCCCTGCTTCATCAAATGGTGGCAGGTCGCGTAGATGTCGTCGACCTCGTAGGCGAGGTGGCCGAAATAGCGATCCTCGCCGTATTTCTCCTCGTCCCAATTATAAGTGAGCTCGACCAGCGGCGCGCCGCGCGTCGAGGGCTGCTTCTTCAACGCCTCCTCGTCCTCGGGTGCGCAGAGAAACACCAGCGTGAACTTGGCCTTGTCGTTGTCGATGCGGCGCACCTCCTTCAATCCCAGGGCATCGCGATAAAATTTCAGCGCGGTGTCGAGATTGCGTACGCGCAGCATGGTGTGGAGGTAACGCATTTTTTTGACTCCCTTAAAACTGTTCGGAGATTTGTTCTTGGGTGGGGCCAGCAGAGGGCAGCATGAAATAGCAGCAAAATGCGCGGCCGGGCAGGGGGGCTGCGCCGCGCCGAGCGGGCAGGCCGATCAATGCTTTGTGCGTGCGCGAAAGAAAACCCCGCGTGCAAAGTAAAGCGCGGGGTTTTCAGGCCGACAGCGTCTGGGGATTTGCTTAAGGGCGGGGGCGCCGCCAGCAACATGGAACATTGTAAAGCAAAAAGGGCAACAGCGCCACCTATGCGGAATATATTCGCTAGGTGACGCTGCCCTAAGGCTGGGCCCTTAAATCCCCAGCACACATTACGTCTCGCCAAGTGCCATAAGGTTCAAAGAAAAATCGCAAGCGCCGATCGCGGCCGTCCGGCTGCCGCAGGCCGGCTCGTGGCCAGACGGAGCGGCCGCCAAATCCCGTAAATTCAAGGGATTCCGGTGCGGTGCATGCGCCGCGCGGCCGGAATTCGGCGATTCACTGCGGAAAACAGCTATTTTTTGCCTTCAAGATCCAACAAAACTGTGCAGAAAGCCTGTAATTTCCGCCTGTTCGTTTAATGTCGCTCCCCGGTACGAATCAATGAGGAGACACAATGCCTGCCCAAATGTCCAAGTCGCAGCTGGTCGAGAGGATTGCGACCACCACCGAGCTTTCCAAGCGCGACGTCAAGAACGTCATGGATACGCTGACTGATGTCGGCCACAAGGAGCTGAAGAAGAACGGGGTGTTTCTGGTCCCGGGCTTCGCCAAGTTCGTCGTCGTCAAGAAGCCAGCGACCAAGGCACGGAAAGGCACCAATCCGTTCACCGGCGAGGAGATGATGTTCAAGGCCAAGCCGGCCCGGAAGATCGTCCGCGCAAGACCGGTCAAGGCCGCCAAGGACGCGGTGTAAGCTGCGCGCCGGCGCTGCCGAAACGGAAAGGCCCCCGTTGCACGGGGGCCTTTTTGTTTGCGTCTTGCTGGTCGTGGGTTTTGATGCGTCGTTGCTTGCGCCTCGTTCGAATGGTGCCGTCGCCGACGCGGCATCATCTCGCGCTCGGCGCGCCTCAGTGCCGCCGCTTCGAGGTCTGAGATTTCGGCGGCGTCGTCTCGTTCAGCGCGCGCCCCATGGTCGCGACATAAAACTCCTCGCGTTCCCTTGCGAATTTTTCCTGGGTCGCCTTGAAGCGCGCAACACGCGCCGCGATTTCTTCCCGTACATCGGCGGGGCGGTCCTGCTCGTCTGCCGTGCTCATCCACTTCCCTCGAATCACCAGGTCCTATGCCGCCCGCAGATAGAGTCCTGATTGCGGCGCGATTGCGGAAACTGTGGCGCCGAAGCGCGATGCGCACCGGGAAAAATGGAACCGGTTGACGCTGAAACATGGCCGATTCCGTGCCCGAGAGGGTTGCCGCGCCGGAGCGATGCAGCTTGGTGATTTCGCCAATCGATGGCAAAGTGAGCGGTTGTACCCGGTTAAGTGGCCATGAGTTTGTCCATGATTGCAACGGATCTTCGCAGCGGTGTGGAGCAACTCGGCGAGATGATCGCGAGCGCATCCACGATCATTCCCTTCACCGGCGCCGGCATTTCGACCGAATGCGGAATCCCCGATTTCCGCTCGCCGGGTGGCGTGTGGACCCGCAACCGGCCGATCCCCTACGACGAGTTCGTCGCGAGCCGGCAGGCGCGCGACGAAGCATGGCGCCGGCGATTTGCGATGCAGACAACATTTGCGCAGGCGCGGCCCGGACGCGGCCATCGCGCGCTCGCCTCGCTCTATCGTGCCGGCAAGATTCCGGCGGTCATCACCCAAAACATCGACAATCTGCATCAGATGTCGGGCTTTGCATCCGATCATGTCGTGGAGCTTCACGGCAACACGACCTATGCGCGCTGCATCGGCTGCGGCAAGAGTTATGAGCTCGAATGGGTGAGGCAGCGCTTCGATGAGGACGGAGGCGCACCGGACTGTGCTGATTGCGACGAGCCGGTCAAGACCGCGACGATCTCGTTCGGACAGGCGATGCCGGAAGACGCCATGCAACGCGCCAGCGGTCTCGCGCAGCATTGCGATCTCTTCATCGCGATCGGATCATCGCTGGTGGTGTGGCCGGCCGCCGGATTCCCGCTGATGGCGCGGAACTGCGGCGCACGTCTGGTCATTATCAATCGCGAGCCAACCGATCAGGATGATGTTGCCGATCTGGTCATCCGACATGACATCGGGGAGACCTTGGGACCGTTCGTCGGTAACTGAGTCCGATTGATTCGTGCCTGTGCAAGCTGTTCATAGGTTTCCATAAATCTGTTTTTTATCTATGCGTGGGAGGCGGGAGTGCTATCTTTAATTCGAGAGATTCGCGCGGTTTCATCAGGGGCTGATGTCCATCGCGCTGTTTGGGCCTCGTCGCTTTTGGCGCAGGCCACAATTGATGTGTGAGGTCCGGGGTTATGGGGTCGGACGGATTTGAGTCCAAGAAGCTCGGGGGACCTGTGTCAGGCGGGACCACCCAGAACAGGCTTGGCACCGGAGAATTTTCAACCGGCGCCGCGCGCGACACGGCCATCGATGCCCTCTCTGGGCTGGGCGAGCATCTGGTTGAGATCACCGGCGTAATCAAGTGGTTCGATGCATCCAAGGGCTATGGGTTCATCGTGCCCGACAACGGCTGGCCGGATGTGCTTCTGCACGTCACCGTGCTCAGGCGCGACGGCTACCAGACTGCCTATGAGGGCGCGCGGCTGGTCTGCGAATGCGTGCAGCGGGCCAAGGGCTATCAGGCCTTCCGCATTCTCTCGATGGATGAATCGACCGCGATTCATCCGGCGCAGATGCTGCCGCCGCGCACCCATGTCACGGTCACGCCGACAAGCGGGCTGGAACGTGCGCAGGTCAAGTGGTTCAACCGGCTGCGCGGTTTCGGCTTCCTCACCTGCGGCGAGGGTACCCCCGACATCTTCGTCCACATGGAGACGCTGCGGCGCTTCGGCATGACCGAGCTGCGTCCGGGCCAATACGTGCTGGTGCGCTACGGGCCGGGCTCCAAGGGCATGATGGCGGCCGAGATCCACCCGGAGACGGGATCGCCTGTCGCCTCGCACTGACGGGCTGCGATCGATTGCGTCGCCCCCGGAGGGCAGCCGCCGCCTGGGGCGTTCTCGGACCGGCCATGCCTTGCTGCGGGCGCTGCGAGCGTGTATCGACATCGCCCAAAGCCTTCTTTTGGCATCTCGGGGTATAGCGCAGCCTGGTAGCGCGGCAGTTTTGGGTACTGCAGGTCGTTGGTTCGAATCCAGCTGCCCCGACCAATAAAATCAATGGCTTGTGCGGCAGTCCCCGCTCCCCGGCTTTCCGGAATTCCCATTGCGAAGCCCCGTTTATCCAAGCGCGACGGGATTGGGTTGGAGGGAATTTCTCGGCGCCAGCGGTGTTCTGCAACGGGCCGGTCACCTGCCGCTGTTCCTCACTGCAGGGCAATTGGAAGTGATCGGCCGGGTCGACGTTTTTGTTTGGTTTCCGTTGGCCCATAGGGTGAGGCGCGGGGCGGCGGACCCGCGCCGGGCTCTGGCTTGCTTGGCAGTCTGGTCCGAATCAGGATTGCGCAGCCAAAAGGCTGTGGATAACTGCCTTCGCAACCGTTTGCGATGCCTCGCAAGCGCTGATTCGCGGCACGAGCTGACTTGATCAGGCCCGGACTTCCTGGCGCTGAAACAGGATGAAAGTGATCAAGCGCTGTCGTGTCGAGGGCTTCACGAGATCGGGGAGAAGCGTGAACTCGTGAATACTCAACTTGCGTGCGTGGCGTAGTCTGGATCGTGGACGACCCAGAGCTCGAGCAGTGCCAGAAAGATGACGGGCAAGCCGACGCCGATGCTGACATGCATCGCGGCCGTGTGTGCAAAACCCAGTATCCACGGCGCGGCGATCAGCCAGAGGCCAAGGGCGACCTTCAGCCACTCTTCCCAGTCGGCGAAAACGAAGATGGCAGTGACGGAGAGCACGATCACCGCCGCTCCGACCAGCTCCGCATCGAGCCGTCCCAGCGGGCGAACGAAGCCGAACAGCCAGGGAGCGCTCAGCAGAAACACGCCGCAGACCAGCGCATAGAGGTCGAGCGCGGATTCACGCCGCCGCCATGTCGTCCGTCTTGTGATCATCGGCACCTCCCGCTCGGTTGCTTAACCTGACGGAACGAACGGAGGGCTGACAGGTTCCGTTAGACGAAAGGAGGCAGGCCGCTGTCGGCCTGCCTCTGTTCGATCGTTGTCAC
This sequence comes from Bradyrhizobium sp., assembly GCF_019244115.1. Classification (GTDB taxonomy): domain Bacteria; phylum Pseudomonadota; class Alphaproteobacteria; order Rhizobiales; family Xanthobacteraceae; genus Bradyrhizobium. The sequence continues at coordinate 455 of NZ_JAFATE010000475.1, read as the reverse complement.
GCAGGATGCGGTGAAGCTGATCCTCAGCCGACCGGCACCGCCACGTACCGGGTGCTGCTGTCCGCGGACTTGACCCGCATCAGCACATCGCGCTTACCGTCGGCCTTCGCGCTGGAGAGCGCCTCGCGGATATCCGATGCGCTGCTGACGGCCTTGCCGCCGACGTCGAGAATGACGTCGCCGGTCTGCATGCCGTGTTCGGCAGCCGGACCGTCGGGATCGACGCCCGTCACCACCACGCCCTTATCGCCGGAGCCTGCGACCTCGCTGGCCGGCGCGACGGAGAGGCCGAGATGTCCGCCGACGCCGCGGTGCGAGCCGGACCGCTCGTGCTCGACGCTGGCTTCCCGCTGGCTCGGCATCGTGCCGAGCGCGACGGTGATGGTCTTGCTCTGTCCCTTGTGCATGACATCCAGCTTGACCGAGCTGTCCGGCGCGAGCGCTGCGATCTGGCG
>NZ_JAFATE010000283.1 GCF_019244115.1 Bradyrhizobium sp. | reverse complement strand
CGGCGGGCTCGGCCGCACGCCGTTCATCGCCAAGACCATAAAACCGTTCGTGGCCGGGCGCGACATCCTGAGCTATCTCGAAGCCATCATGCGCGTCTACAACCAGTACGGCCGCCGCGACAACATCTACAAGGCGCGCATCAAGATCCTGGTGCATGAGCTCGGCATCGAAAAATTTGCCGTCGAGGTCGACGAGGAGTGGCAGCAGATGAAGAGCGACGCGCTCGTCATCGATGACGACGTCGTCGAGGATATCCGCTCGCGCTTCTTCTATCCGGCTTACGAGAAGCTGCCGCACAACCCCGAGGAGCTGAAGAAGGCGGCGCAGGATCAAAAGTTCGAGGCCTGGCGCAAGAACTCGACCTTTGCGCACAAGGCACCTGGCTATGCGATCGTCACGATTTCGCTAAAACCCGTCGGCGCGCCGCCCGGCGATGCCACCGCCGAGCAGATGGACGCGCTGGCCGATCTTGCCGACAAATACTCGTTCGGCGAAATCCGCGTCGGCCACGAGCAGAACCTGGCGCTGCCGCATGTCGCGCGGCGCGATCTGCCGGCGCTGTGGAAGGCGCTGGACAGGCTCGGGCTGGCGACGCCGAACGTCAATCTGGTGTCAGACATCATCGCCTGCCCGGGGCTCGACTACTGCTCGCTCGCCAATGCGCGCTCGATCCCGATCGCGCAGGAATTGACGCGGCGCTTCGCCAATCACGACACTGCCAATCTGATCGGCCGGCTGCACATCAACATCTCCGGCTGCATCAATGCCTGCGGCCATCATCACGTCGGCCATATCGGCATTTTGGGTGTCGAGAAGAATGGCGAGGAATTCTATCAGATCACGATCGGCGGCCGCGCCGACGAGAGCGCGGAGCTCGGCGCGTTGATCGGGCCTGCGGTGCCCTATGGCGAGGTTGCCGACGTCGTCGAGGACATCGTCGAGGCCTATCTGGCGCTGCGTGCCAGCCCGGACGAGCTGTTTGTCGACACGGTGAAGCGGCTCGGCGTCGAACCGTTCAGGGAGCGCGTCTATGCCACTCGTTAAAGGCGGACAAATCGTCGCGGACCTTTTCGCGCATGTGGCCGATGACGCTGAGCTTCCCGCGGACGGTGCTGTTCTGGTGACGGCGAAGCGTTTTCTGCAGGACCCGGAAGCGATCCTGCGGCGACCGGGCAAGGCCGGCGTGATCTGGCCCAACAGCCGCGACGTCGACGACCTCGTGCCATATCTCGAGCGGCTGGCCGTCGTGGCGCTGGTGTTTCCGACATTTCGCGACGGCCGCGCTTATAGCCAGGCGCGCCTCTTGCGTGAGCGCTTCGCCTGGCGCGGCGAACTGCGCGCCACCGGCCAGGTGCTGCGCGACCAGTTCGTGTTCATGCTGCGCGCCGGCTTCGACGCCTTCGAAGTGAAGAAGCCTGGCGATGCCGAGGCCTTCGCCCAGACCGTGAAGCGCTATTCGGTGTTTTATCAGCCGACCGGCGACGGCCGCATAACCGCGCTGCATCGGCGCATGCAGCTGCGCCATTCCGAGAGTGCCGGCCTATGAATGCGCACGCATCTCAAGGCTCGTTGCGGGCTGCCGGCGCTCTGCCGACAGCGGCCGAGCTCGACCATGCGCTGCGCGATGCGACGCCCCATAATGTGATCGCGACCGCGCTAAAAATCGTGGGCCGCGAGCGGCTGGCAGTGGTGTCGTCGTTCGGCACCGAGTCGGCCGCGCTGCTCAAGGTAATGGCCGATGTCGACCCGGCGATCCCCGTGATCTTTCTCGATACCGGCTGGCTGTTCGAAGAGACGCTGGCCTATCGCGATACGCTGATCGAAAAACTGGCCTTGAGCGACGTGCGCTCGATCAAGCCGGCGGAGGAGGCGCTGTCGCGCGAGGATCCGCAAGCGGATCTCTGGTTCTCCGATCCCGACGCCTGCTGCCGGATCCGGAAAGTGGAGCCGCTGGCGCGGGCGCTAAAACCATTTTCCGCCTGGATCAACGGCCGCAAGCGATTTCAGGGCGGCGCGCGCGCCGCGATCGCGGTGGTCGAAGAGGACGGCGGACGGCTCAAATTCAATCCGTTCGCCAACGTCTCACGCGAGGACATCATCGCGATCTTTGAGAGCGCCAAGCTGCCGCAGCATCCGCTGCAAGCTTCCGGCTATCTTTCGGTCGGCTGCATGCCCTGCACCTCGCGGACCTCGCCGGACGAGGATGCGCGCGCGGGCCGCTGGCGCGGCCGGCCAAAGACGGAATGCGGCATCCATGCCGTCAAGGCGCTATAGACTGCCGACATTGTCGCGTTTCTTCCTTTCCACAAGCACGTCTTCCGGGGCGCGAAGCGCATTCCGGCTCGATTGCCCGAGACTCGCGCCCGGAATGACTATCGAACGCGGATGTTCACCATTCAGCCACGGTTGGTATGCAACAACCCGCCCGACCTTAAGGGGTGATTCGGATCCATGCGGGTATTCGTCGCAATTCTTCTGACCTTGGCACTCGGGGCTTGCGCCGCCGAAGCTCCGATCGAGCAGCCGGCCATGTATGCCGACATGGCGACGCCAGGCGCGCAACTGGACGCAGTGGCCGCGGCCACGATGATCTCGCAATACCGCCAGAACAACGGTCTTGGCACGGTTGCAATCGATCCCGACCTGATGAAGCTCGCGGAAGCGCAGGCGCGGACGATGGCGAGCCAGAACAAGCTCGATCACGACGCCAAGGCGCCGCTCGCCAAGCGCCTCAATGTGTCGGGATATCCGGCGACGGCGGCGGTCGAGAATGTCTCCGCCGGCTATCACACGCTCGCCGAGGCCTTTTCCGGCTGGCGCGACTCCCCGCCGCACCGGGCCAACATGCTCAAAGGCGGTGTCACAAAACTGGGCATCGCGGCGAGCTATGCTCCGAACACCAAATACAAGGTGTTCTGGACGCTGATCCTCGCATCGACGGACGCCTGATCCGTTCGGATAAATTTCGCGTGATCCAGACATGCGGTGTCGTTCATTGACGCTGGCTGCATCTGGCGTCACCGTGCGGGACCATTTTGTTCCATTGATTGAACCTCATGAACGACCACAGCCTTCATCCGGCGCCGCCCTCCACACCGGCCAAGGCCCAGCGCGTGCTGGTTTTGCAAGGTGGCGGCGCACTCGGCTCCTATCAGGCGGGAGCCTATCAGGCGCTGTCCCATTTCGATTTCGAGCCCGACTGGGTCGCCGGCATCTCGATCGGCGCGGTCAACGCCGCGATCATCGCCGGCAATGAGCCAAGGGAGCGTGTCGAGAAGCTGAAGGAATTCTGGAACATGGTGTCGGCACAGGTGTCCTGGAAGCCGATTGCCAAGTCAGATCGCAGCCGCTCGCTGTTCAACGAGACCAGCGCGGCCCTGATCGCCACCTTCGGCGTTCCCGGCTTCTTCACGCCGCGCATTCCGCCGGCGCCGCTCTGGCCGCCGGGCCACCCGGAATCGCAGAGCTATTACGACACCGCGCCACTGAAGCGTACGCTGGAGCGGCTGGTGGATTTCGACCGCATCAACGACCTGAAGTGTCGGCTCAGCGTCGGCGCGGTTGGTGTTACCACGGGCAATTTCAGGTATTTCGACAATTTCGAATTCAAGTTGCTCGGCAAGAGGATCGGCCCCGAGCACATCATGGCCTCCGGCGCGCTGCCGCCCGGCTTTCCGTCCGTCGAGATCGAGGGTGAGCATTATTGGGACGGCGGCATCGCTTCCAACACGCCGCTGGACTACGTGCTCGAGACGGAGACCGACCGCGATCTCCTGATCTTCCAGGTCGACCTGTTCAGCGCGCGCGGCCCGCTGCCGGAAACCTTGCTCGACGCGGCAGAGCGCGAGAAGGACATCCGCTTCTCCAGCCGCACCCGCATGAACACCGACAAGAACCGGGCAATCCACAACGCGCGCAGGGCGGTGCGGGATCTGATCGCGAAACTGCCCGACGATCTGAGGAACGATCCCTCGGTCGAGTATCTCTGCAAGGCGGCAAAGGAAAACACCGTCACCGTGGTTCACCTGATCTACCGCAGCAAGAATTACGAGACATCGTCGAAGGACTATGACTTTTCCCATATTGCAATGGTGGAGCATTGGGGCGCGGGCGAACGCGACGTCCATCTCTCGATGCGTCACAAGGACCTGCTCGAGCGGCCGCAATCGGGCGAGACCATGGTCACCTACGACCTCACCGGCGACGGCAAGTTGACCATCAACGGCAAACAGGAGTGAAGGCGATGACAAATCTGAAAGGCAGGACCGCGGTCGTGACCGGATCCACCAGCGGCATCGGGCTCGCCTACGCGCGGGCCTTCGCGGGCGCCGGCGCCAACGTCGTGATCAACGGGTTCGGCGCGCCCGCCGACATCGAGAGGGAGCGCTCCGCCATCGAGACGGACTTCAAGGTCAAGGCGGTGTATTCGCCGGCCGACATGACCAAGCACGCCGAGATCGCCGAGATGATCGCGCTCGGCGAGAAGACCTTTGGCAGCGTCGACATCCTGGTCAACAATGCCGGGATCCAGTTCGTGTCGCCGATCGAGGAATTCCCGCCGGAGAAGTGGGAGACGATCATCGCGATCAACCTGTCGTCGGCGTTCTACGGCATCCGCGCCGCGGTGCCCGGCATGAAGAAGCGCGGCTGGGGCCGCATCATCAACACGGCGTCCGCACATTCGCTGGTCGCCTCGCCGTTCAAGTCCGCCTATGTCTCGGCCAAGCACGGCATTGCGGGGCTGACCAAGACCGCGGCGCTGGAACTCGCGACCTTCAAGATCACCTGCAACTGCATCAGCCCGGGCTATGTCTGGACGCCGCTGGTCGAGCACCAGATTCCGGAGACGATGAAGGCGCGCAACATGACCAAGGAGCAGGTCATCAAGGATGTGCTGCTCGACGCGCAGCCGACCAAGGAGTTCGTCACCGTCGAGCAGGTCGCAGCGCTCGCGCTGTTCCTGTGCAGCGACGACGCCGCCCAGATCACCGGCGCCAATCTCTCGATCGACGGCGGCTGGACCGCGGAGTAAGCCAGCAGATTTGCGGGGCAGCGATGATTTGATGTCCCCGCCGAAAACCCGTAAGGATTCGGCGGGGAATTTCGAATCGCCCCTCTGATGCGGGCGAACAGGACTTCATCTTGCTCATCACCACCCTGATTGGTCTTGCGGCGGCCTGCTGCACGACGGTTTCCTTTCTGCCTCAGGTCATCAAGGCCTGGCGGACGCAGTCGACCCGCGACATGTCGGTCATGATGTTCACCCTGCTGGTGACCGGCAACTCGCTCTGGCTGCTCTATGGCGCGCTGATCGGCGATCTGCCGATTGTGGCCGCCAATGTGATCACGCTCGGCCTGGTCGGCGCCATCCTGGCGCTGAAGCTGCGCTACGGTTGAGTGCAGTTGGCTACCATTGCAGTTTGATCCGGGTTAAGCGCGATCGTCTACTGCCACCGGTCGCCTCGATGTGTGCCGAATGCGTAAGATGTCGATGGTGTCGGCCGCGTACTCGATAGAAGATCCGAAATGGATAGCGGACGACAGATACGGCCCGCACCAGCGAACGCTGGGTAACTCGCGGTGCCGATTCCGGCGGGGGATGCGCTCGATGACGTCGATAAATCTACGTTCGATGGACTGGGCGATAGCGGGGCTTGCGTTCTTTGAATAACAGCTGGCGATCGTATCGAGATCCGAAACAGCCCGTCGTGAATAGACAACCTTCATCCGCGACGAAATTTGGCGAATGCCGCTTTGACTTCAGCTTCGGTTGCGATCTCGCCCTGATCGATCGCAGCCATTGCATCATCAATCATCTGCAATTCCTCTTGAGTTGCGAAATAGTCCTGACCCCGCAACTCGGTTTCGATCTCGTTTGCGACGGCCGCCAATTCGTCCTGGGCCGCCTCCGGCCAAGTTTGGACGCGCTCCAGCAGGTCTTTCAAATCTGTGGCTTTCATGTCTGGATCGTATCACGTGCAGCGACGATTTCCAGCCCGAAGGGTCGGATCAAGCCGTCCCGAACGCCAGCACGTGCAGGCCGAGCCGCCAGCGCACGATCCAGAATAGCAGCACGGTCTCGAACATCAGCGCGGTCGAGGTCGCCGTGGCGGCACCGTAGCCGCCGAAGCGCGGCACCAGTACGATGCACAGCACGACGTTCATGACGAAGGCGGCCGCGTAGGCTGCGGCGCAGACATTCTGGTGGCCGAGCATGTTCAAGAGCCGTTCGACCGGACCGATCGCCGCGCGCCCGACCAGCCCGATCGCGGCGAGGAACATGATCTCGTAGCCGCTGGTGAAGCGGGGGCCGAACAGCCAGAGCAGCGGCTTGCCGAACACGAGCAGCAGCGCGGTCGCGGCCAATGACGGCCAGAACGTCCATTTGATCGCATGCGCGACATAGGCCGAGAGCCGCGCGCGGTCGCCGGCCGCGTTGTATTCGGCGAAACGATGCGCCGTGGTCGCCGACATCGCGTAGTGGATGAACGAGACCAGCGCCAATGTCTTGATGACGGCATAGTAGACGCCGACCTCCTCGGAGGAGCGGAACTGCTGCAGCACCAGCACGTCGGTGTAGGACAGCAGCAGGTAAAAGCCCTCGACCAGCAGGATGGGCAGCGAGACCGCGAGCCAGCCGCTGATATCGTAGGCCTTCGGTCCCGGCGCGACATGCGCATCGAGCCGCCGGTTCAGCACCAGCATCTGCCCGGTCATCGCAGCCCAGACGGCGGCGGCGCTCGCCAGCATCGCGGCACTGGCGCCGAGCCGAACGCCGAGCATGAAGGCTGCAGCGGTCAAGGCGATGATCAAGCCCTGGCGCACTATGAATTGCGGCATCAGGCCGAGCCGCATCCAGTCGTGCGAGCGCGCAATGCCGTCCTGGGTGTTGGCGACCACGAAGGCGGGCAGGGTCATGCAGCCGATGTAGAGCGGCAGCACTGCTTCCGGATCGATCCATGGCGACAGCGCCTTTACGAGGCCCGCCAGCGCCAGCGAAACCAGCGTCGACACCAAAAATGCCATCCAGCGGCTGCCCGCGAGGAAGCCGCGCAGCAGCGCGTGCTGGTCGCGGGCACGATATTCGGGAATGATTTTTTGCGCCGACGTCGAAATTCCAAAGTCCATCACGCTGCCGAGCAGCAGCACCCAGGTCCAGACATAGACGTAGGTGCCGTATTCGGCGCCGCCCATCCAGCGCGCCAGCAGGATCTGCGCGAGATAGGCGAGCGCCGCGCTAAAGACACGGATGATGAAGATCGTGCCGGCGAGCCGTTTCGTGACGGAAGCCTCGTTGGGACCGCCCGTGAACAGGAACCGCAGCCTTTCGATCAGGCTTATCGGCGGGTCGATTGCGGGTGGAGTATCCAACACGGCCACGGCGCGGAATCCAATGCGGGAAGGAAGGCCGCGCGAGGCGGCGATGTTTCTCCCTATCAACCATTCGTTAAGATTGGGTTGGACGTCTTCCGCAACCGTCGATTCTCACGACCAAGTTGTGTCATCGACAGGAAGTACTTCTGTACGCGTGGCAGTGAAGCGTTTTACCGGCAACAAACCAATTTATGCGCTGGCGCGTGCGCGCGACGCGGAAATAGGATTGGGCGGCCGCGCTTGTGACAATGGCCTTGCGCAAGACCCGGCACGATTCCGACGAGATCATCTCTGGGAGAGTTCATGCGTACCAGAACAGTAGCAGTGTGGATATTCGCTTGTTCAGCCGTCTCGGTCACCGCCCACGCGGAAGACTGCCGACAGTACTTCGGAGGCCAACGCCGTGAGTGCGTAGCCCGCAACCATCCGGATCTGGAGGCGAAATGCCGCGAGGAGGGAATAAAGATGGGGCTGTCCGAGGGCCGCAGGGCTTCCGCTGGCGGGCTTAGACCTTACATCGGGGCGTGTATGCAGCGACACCTCAGATAGCCCCATCGGACACCGGCTAGCTGACAACACCTCGTTTGGCCTGAGACCGTCAGAGCGCAGCAACCGCGCGCGGCGCCGGATGCGCGTGTTGTCTTTCAGTTCTTCGACGGTGGCTGCCGGCCTGTCGTGTGCCGCTTCGAACAGGCCGAGCAGCTTCTGTGCTTGAGCGAGACAGGGTCAATTCAGATTGACGTTGAACTCGTAGGCCTTCTCGCCGCCGACCAAGGTCAGCTTGAGCGCCGCGCCATCGGGATTCACTCCGGGCGGCACGCCGTCGAGCGGGAAGCTGAAGCGCTTGACGCCCGGCGGGCTGTGCTGGCGCAAGGTCGGAACGGGCAGCGACCAGTCGGGTGTCGGCCCCTCGACGAAGAGATTGATGTCGCGCTTATCCGGGCACACCACGTCGACCACCACGTCGCTCGGACCCTCGCGCTTGACGTCGCGTATCGTCAAGGGGTTGGGGTCGCCGACATTGGCCGGCTTCGGCACGGTATCGAGCGCCGCGAACAGCGCGTTGTCCTCGGTCGAGGCGACGCTGGTGAAGGGCAGCTCGGCGCTGGCATCGACGGGAATGCAGATCTGGTTGCAGACCGCGTAATTGATGTTGGCGCGCAAGATCACCGGCTTGTCGGCGTTCTTGACGACGATGCGCAGCGGCAGCACGACCTTGTCGTGATAACCGAGCGCGTGGCCGCCGGCACCGTCGTCGAACATCAGCGGCGCCGGCCAAAGCACCGTCACGGCCTCGACGTTCTCCGATTTCGAGAAGTCGAAACGCGGCGGCACGCCGGAATCCCCGGGCGTTCGCCAATAGGTCTTCCAGCCGGGCTGCAGTTGGAAAGCGACGCCGCCGAGCAGCACCGCGCCGCTCCGCGAGCCGGCCAAAAGGCGCACCGCGGAATGCCCTTCCGACTGCCAGGGCGAAGCATCCTCGGCGCTGGATGCCGCCGGCAGTGATGCGGCGAAGACGGCTGCGGCGAGGCCAAGCAGGGCGCGACGACGGATTGTGGCGTTCATGTGCAGTCTTTACCGTTCGTTCCTACGCCAAACCATTGAATTGCTTGTGACCGGGAATTGCGTGTGACCGGCGGTGGACCCTCGAACCTTGATTGACAGATCAGCTACCCAATATCAGGATGTGGACAGAGATGAGAGCCCGCCGATGAGCCCTGAAGGCAAAAGACCAAACTTGCCGCACGCGCGGGACGTCGGTCACGGCGTCACGGGTGATTTTCGCCGCAAGGTGACCGGCATTGGCCATAATTCGGCCAAGCGCGGGTATCTCGACGGCCAGTTGCTGATCGCCATGCCTGTCATGGGGGATCCGCGCTTCGAGCGCTCCGTGATCTATCTCTGTGCGCATTCCGCCGAGGGCGCCATGGGCATCATGGTCAACCGCCCGGCGGGCAGCATCGATTTCCCTGAACTGCTGGTGCAGCTCAAGATCATCAACAAAGCCGACCAGATAAAGTTGCCGGAACATGCCGAGACACTCAAGGTGCTGCAGGGCGGTCCGGTCGATACCGGGCGCGGTTTCGTGCTGCATTCCAGCGATTTCTACATTGAGAACGCCACGCTGCCGATCGACGACAAGATCTGCCTGACCGCGACCATCGACATTCTCAAGGCCATCGCCAAGGGCGGGGGGCCCAAGCACGCGCTGCTGGCGCTGGGCTATGCCGGCTGGCGGCCCGGCCAGCTCGAGGCCGAAATCCAGGACAATGGCTGGCTGCACTGCGATGCCGATCCGGATCTGGTGTTCGGCGACGATGTCGAGGAGAAATACGCGCGTGCACTGCGCAAGATCGGCATCGATCCGGGCATGCTGTCAAACGCCGCCGGGCACGCGTAGCTGCATCCAGGCAAAATCCAAATAATGACGTCCCCGCGCGGGCGCGATGACTAGACTTTAGCTGGTCATGCCCGCGAAAGCGGGCATCCAG
>NZ_JAFATE010000178.1 GCF_019244115.1 Bradyrhizobium sp. | reverse complement strand
ATCGTGATTGATCGAGTTAAGCATGAGGTGTCATCTCCCTGACGCAGGCGTTGAACGCTGCGAAACGGCCCCACGGCCGCCTGCGTTAAGGGAATCGCAAGAACCATGCCATCGGCCGCAGGCGCGGCAAGCTGATGATCTAATTCGGGAATTTCCCGGATTTTGGCGATGCCGCGTAGCGTTGGTGCCTATTTCCTCATCAGCGAAACTGTATGCTTTCTCGGCAAAAAGTCTATTTATTGTGCAATATTAGCCGAATGTCTAATTTTCTGGCACTGGATGCTCGGGTGCGGCGGCGTCAATCTTGGCGAGAAATTGGCGATCTCGCGAAATTCTTCATGATCGCAGCGTATTCTCCAGATTGACCTTGAAAGCGCCGCGATGGTGTTCCATATCGGCGGCAGGACCGAGGGAATCATCCGGTCGATGCGAGCCGCGTGTTCTTAAGCCCGCGAATGCAGGGTTTCTGGCTTGCCCCTATCACCCAGCAAAACGACGCCCCCGGCACGCGGGCGTTCTTGATGTTTCGTCCGCTTCGGCATTCGAGCCGCAGCGGCTGAACTGCCTCATGGAAAGATCCATCTTTTGACCTCCTTTCAGGATTTCGGCCTCGCCGACGCCATCACGCGTGCGCTTCGCGAGGAAGGCTATCAGACGCCCACCCCGATCCAGGCCCAGACCATTCCGTTTGCGCTCGAAGGGCGCGACGTCATCGGCATCGCGCAGACCGGCACCGGCAAAACCGCAGCTTTTGCGCTTCCCATTCTGCATCGCCTGCTCGAGCGGCGGACGAAGGTGCCGTCAAAAACCTGCCGCGTCGTCGTGCTGAGCCCGACCCGCGAATTGTCGGGACAGATCCTCGACAGTTTTAACGCCTATGGCCGCCACATCGGCGTGACCTCGGCTCTCGCCATCGGCGGCGTACCGATGGGACGCCAGGTGCGCGCCCTGATGGGCGGCGTCGAGATTTTGGTCGCCACCCCAGGCCGGCTGATCGATCTCGTTCAGAGCAACGCGCTGAAGCTCGGCCAGGTCGAATTCCTCGTGCTCGACGAGGCCGACCGCATGCTCGACATGGGCTTCATCAACGACATCCGCAAAATCGTCGCAAAGCTGCCGGCAAAACGCCAAACCTTGTTCTTCTCGGCGACGATGCCGAAGGACATTGCCGAGCTCGCCTCGCAGATGCTGCAGGATCCCGCCCGTGTCGCCGTGACACCGGTCTCATCGACCGCCGAGCGCATCACCCAGCGCATCATCCAGGTCGACCACGCGGCCAAGGCGACGCATCTCGCCGAGCTCCTGAAGCAGGAGCCGATCGAGCGAGCACTGGTCTTCACCCGCACCAAGCATGGCGCCGACAAAGTCGTGAAGGGCCTTGCGAAAGCGGGCATTGCGTCCAACGCCATTCATGGCAACAAGTCGCAAAATCATCGCGAGCGCGTGCTGGCCGCGTTCCGGTCCGGCGAGATCCGCACCCTCATCGCCACCGACATCGCCGCGCGCGGCATCGATGTCGACGGCATCAGCCATGTGGTCAATTTCGACCTCCCCAATGTTCCCGAAACCTATGTGCATCGGATCGGGCGCACCGCGCGTGCCGGCGCCGAGGGCACGGCGATCTCGCTGATCGCAGGGGCGGAAGAAATGGGCTATCTGCGCAACATCGAGCGGCTGATCCGCATCGCGCTGCCCCGCGAAGACCGGCGTACGGCGCGTGAGCCGGGCCATCGCGAGCCAAGCCATCGCGATACGGTTGCGACCCCTCATCACAGGCCACATGCGGCGCGCGGAAATGAATCGGTGCAGGCGTCGAAAGGCCCTCGCCGCCGCCGCCGTTCCGGTGCTAATAATAACGCTCAGCAAATCAATCGTCAGGAGCCGCGCCGCGCATCACATGGCGGCGGAAAGTCCGAGGGAATCCAAGGCGTTGCATTTTTGCATCGCGAGAGCCGCCCGAACAACCACCGCAACCGCCGCCAGCAGCCCCGCTAGCCGTCAAAATCGACCTTGAGAGAGCCCATGGCTAAAGAAGAACTGATCCAGTTCGAAGGACTGGTCACCGAAATCCTCCCCGACGCACGCTATCGCGTCCAACTCGATGCCGGCCACGAAATCGTTGCCTATACGGCCGGCAAGATGAAGAAGAACCGGATCAAGACGCTGGCCGGCGATCGGGTGACCATCGAAATGTCACCTTACGATCTGGAAAAGGGACGGCTCATTTTTCGCCACAAAGACGAGCGTCCGGCCTCCGCGGGCGCCCCACCGCGCGGCGGTCCCCAGCGCGGCGGCCAGTTTCGCCGCCGCTAGCAGGTGTCTCAAGGATTGGTTAGGGAAGTCCGCGCATGACAGGACCATGTCGTGCGCGGCGGGGGCCTTATTGGCAAAAAAACTGCACCTCAGGATTGTTTTGGGGCCTCGTTTCGCATAATATAAACCGTAATCGATTTTCGGCCGGACGACATTAGCTATCCACCGGTACAGCCGGTTTAGACGCTGACGACCCTTCCAAAAATTCGATCTCACCAGCCCACGCGAGTGGGTTACGACTTGTCTATCTGAGAAGGGACTATCCCGTGAGCATGGGAACAGTGAAGTGGTTTAACGCGACCAAGGGTTACGGCTTCATCCAGCCGGATGATGGCGGAAACGACGTGTTTGTTCATATCAGCGCCGTCGAGCGCGCGGGCCTCGGTACATTGCGTGAGGGCCAGAAGATCTCCTATGAGATCGTGGCCGATCGTCGCTCGGGCAAGTCGTCGGCCGACAATTTGCGCGCCGCGAACTGAGGATGATCCGGGCCGCGCCCGGACCGATCCTCATCCGGACTGCAAGCTAGAACTGGCAGAGCACTAAAGCTAAGAGGCCGCGGGCGTGCGGCCTTTTTTATTTGTGGTCGACATTCGTCATGTTTGACGCCGTCGCCCCGGCACGCACGACATGGGCTTTTGTGGACAGGCCGGCTCACCAGAAATCATCGCGCCAGCCCCGGCGTCACGAGGTCGGGCAGGAGCCCGTTGTCGCGTTGAGGAGCACGCAGGTCGACTGGCGCGGACGGGTGTAGGCGAAATCGCTCAGCGTGATGCCGGCCTTCGCCATTACGTAGCCGACCGTCGGCACGTAGTTGTAGGAGACCTCGCTGTAGATCAGATAAGTCCCGGCCACCGCCAGCGCGCTCGGGATCGCGACCACCGCGGACGTGGTGCGCGGCGCGGTGCCCTTGCTCCACTGCACCCGCGCCTGCAGCGTGGTCGGATCGACATAGAGCTCGGTGATCGTACCGCTCAGAGGTGCCACGGGATTGGGGTTCGGCGCAGACGTCGAATACGGCCACATGATCCAGTTCGACGCCAGGAAGAAGTTGGCGATGTCGGCGTCCGTCACCGACGTCGATTGCGACGTCAGGTCGGACAGCGTGCGCGCCATCAGCGTCACCTTGCGATCGACCGCGACACCGGACGAAAACTCCACCGTGCCGAAGAACATCACCAGCATGACCGGCATGATGAAGGCAAACTCCGTCGCCGCCAGGCCGCGGCGATCGGCGAGCATGCGAAGCCAGTTTTTCGCCAGCGCTTTCATCTGATGATTCCTAATACGGTTCATTCTTGAACACGGCGGTTGCCTGCAGCAACACCTTGTTATTGGAGAGATTGGCGAGGTTGAAGCCAAACCCCGTGACGAAGGTGGGCCACTGGTAGAACAGACGGACCACGACCAGGGAGCCGGGGCCGCCCGGGTTGTATTGCATGTTGTTGATGAAGTTCTTGCTGCTGTCGATCTGGTTGGCGATGTTGACGCTCGAGGCGGACGACCAGCTTTCCACGTCGATATAGATGCTGCTGCAGTCGAAGAACGAGGCGGGGACCTGGGTGCAGACGTAATTTGCGAACTGGGACTGGGTGTAGGATCCGTTCTGCGCCTGGCCGGTCAGGATCATGCGCGCCGAGTTCTGCGTGACGGTCTCAAGCACCTGGCCCGCGAAGAACATCAGCGCGACCTCGATAATTGCAAACAACAGCCCGAAGAACAGTGGGGCCACGATGGCAAACTGCACCGCGGCCGAGCCGCGGCGATTATGCCGGAACCGGCGCAGTATTTTCCCGAGGGAGTGTTGGTGTTTGGGCGGCGACATCAGGCATTTCCGGAAAGCAGCGGACCTCTCGCTTCCGAAAACTAGCGGGAAGAGATTGTGGAAGTGTTTCGCCCGTCACGTCCGCGAAAGTCCTGCGGATTAAGGCGACGCTAACCGTTCTGCCGCGATACGCCCGGTCGGCGGCGAACCGCGCCCTCTGATACCAAAACACCGTTGGTATCAGTTGCTCTTGCTCGCAGTCGTGCCGCTGGCCGCGGCGCTCGCCTGGCCGTTCAGTGCACCGGCCTGCTGGACCACGGAGCCAAAATAGTGATCGCCGTCGCCCAGCGTCATCCGCCGCTGGCACATCGGCATGCAGCTATAGGTCTCGCGCTCGACGCCGCGATAGACGGTGACGAGCTGTTCGCTCGGCCCTTCGACCTGGATCAGGCGGTCCACCAAAATTTCGCCGCCGCGGTCCATCGCGATGAAGTTGGTCGCGCCGTAGCCCTTGCCGGTCACGACCACGACGCCACCGGGCTGCAGCGTCACGTCCGCGATCATCGGATTGCCGACCACGATGGTGGCAACGCGCGCCGGCAGCTTGACGAGCTTGGCCTGATCGACATTGACGGCGACGACATTGGGCTCGGCGGGCACCGCGAGCGGCCAGAACAACAGACCAAGGGCGAGCGAACCGAGGGCGAGGCGAAGCGGGCGCGGCGGGACCAAAGACATGACTTACTCCGGGGCATTGACAAGCCGGCCTTCGCGATACGCAGCCGGGCCGGCGCCCGACGCGGGCGAGTGTGATGCGAACTGGTAAACAATCCGCGAATGAATGACGCCGTCGCCACCGCGCCAAGCCATCCTATTGGCGGAACGGATAGATGAGCTGTCCGCCGATCTGGTGCGGGATCGCGCCGTCATCGGCGCAGTAATGATCGGGAAGCGCGTTCTCCGGCATGCGGAAGGTGCCGAACAGGATGTCCCACAGCGGAAATGTGCCGGCGAAATTAGTGTTGCCGCCGACCTCCATCGCGGTGTGGTGCCAGCGATGGAACACCGGAGTCGCCAGCACGTATTTGAACGGCCCGAGCGTCCAGTTGAGATTGGCGTGTACGAAGGCCGAGTGGAAGGTCGTGAACGGGCCGACCCACAGCATGATGTTGGGCGAGATGCCTGCCATCAGCAGGATGACGTCGACGGCGATGGTCCCGAGCAGCAGGTTGACCGGATGGAATCGCGCCGCCGAAATCCACTCCAGATCTTCCGACGAGTGATGGATGGCGTGATACTTCCAGAAGCCGCCGCCATGAAACAGCCGATGCAGCCAGTACAGCATGAAGTCCGACAGCACCAGAAACAGGGTGGCCTGCACCCACAGCGGCAGCTCCGACAGCGGACCGTGGCCATTATCATAGAACGCGATCAGGTCATCGGCCTCGCGAATGTTGAACACCACGCCGGCGCCGATCACAAGCAGGCCGATGCGGAAGACGCGCGCGAACACCGGCACGAAGAACCAATAGCAAAGATCGGTGACGAGCTCGCGCTTGCGCCACCACGGCCCGGTCGGATTGCAGGCCCAGAAATGCGTGAGCACCGAAAAGACGACCGCCAGCACGATCGTGATCGGGACAACCTTCATGATCGTTTGCCCGAGCATCGTGAGAACTTCGAGCGGCAAATTGGACATGGTCGCCTCGCTGCGGAAATTGATCAGAGCAGCGCTACTCCTTGGCGCTTAAAGAGCAGTGAAATCGCAGCATGCCGAACGACGCGCTCACCGCCGGCGCGCACGCCCGCGATGGCCATTTCTAAAATTATGTCGCCGTGCTTAACGGCCGATTTACTCTGCTCAATAAGTGGCGTTTGAGGCGATGTTTCTCCGAACGAATTAACTGCGCTGCAATTGTCGGGCTTTTAGGGTTTTCGCCATGGTCACGGTGCTGAGAACGCCGGCGAGACCAAACCCAAGTTCGACAGCCACGTGCACAGGAGTTTTGCAATGAACAAGCTGGTTTCGCGCTTCGTCAAGGATGAGTCGGGCGCCACCGCCATCGAATACGGCCTGATCGCCGCCGGCATCGCGGTCGCCATCATCACCGCCGTCAACGGCGTCGGCACCGCGCTCTCCACGAAGTTCGGCTCGATCTCGACCTCGCTGAAGTAAGCTGCCAATCCGCCTTCGGCGGATGTCGAGGGCCCCGGCACAGTCCGGGGCCCTTTGTCGTGTCAGCGGTAAGGCTGTTCGTATGCGTAAGATCTTCACGGAAACCGTCGCGACCGGCGGAGCGCAGGCGCCCGCAACGCGGCGGCACCAGTCGCCTGCGGAGCTCGTCTGTCTTGCCCTTGTGCTGGCGCTCGTCACGCTGGCGGGCCGGATCGTAACGATCTGGTAACCGCAACCGTTGGGTGCCCTCGCCCAACCCGCGGCACGATCCATCGAGAGAATGCCGCAGAATGTGGCAGCGGCCCCGCATCGACGTCGTTCATGGAGAACGGTCTGGCGTTGGTCGATTGTTCACCACTGGCGATTTAAGCTTGCGGCCAGACCCCGATCCCGGACGTGCCCGATCAGCCCATGATTCTCGATGTCGTCCGCCTCGTGTTGTTTCCCGCCTTGATGGCGTTCGCTGCGGCGAGCGACCTTCTCACGATGACGATCCCCAATCGCGTCTCGCTGGTGCTGGCTGCCGGCTTTCTCGCGCTGGCGCTCGCAAGCGGTATGCCCGCTTACGACATCCTCACCCATATCGGCGCCGGAGCCGCGGTGCTCGTCGTCGCGTTCGCCTGCTTCGCGATGGGCTGGGTCGGTGGCGGCGACGCCAAGGTCGCGGCCGCGGCCTCGCTGTGGTTCGGTTTCGCGCATCTGCTCGACTATCTGGTCTACGCCTCGCTGTTCGGCGGCGCGCTGACGCTATTGCTGCTGCAGTTCCGGCAATGGCCGCTGCCCCACGCGCTTGCGGCCCAGGGCTGGCTCTCGCGACTGCACGCCAAGGAGAGCGGCATTCCCTACGGCATCGCGCTCGCGATCGGGGCGCTGATGATCTATCCGGAGACCGAATGGATCGCCGCCGTCGACATCCTGCACTTCGCTGCTCCGTGAACGCCGGCGATCCGACGCCTGCCCTTCGCATTGCCGAGCGGAAACCAACGGTTAAGGCGATTTAGATACGCCTCATTAACCATGCTTTGACGAATAACTGCTCAACTCCACCTCACGGCGGCGGCAGCGTCGCTGCGTTTTGTGGAAAGTGAAGCGTATGAATTCCGCACGTATCATGGTCCTGACCATCGCCCTCGGTGCCGGGGGCGTTGCCGCGTATCTTGCGAGCGGATCCGACGAGAAGCCTGCCCCGCAACAGGTCGCGGCACCGCTTCCGACGGTCGACGTTCTCGTTGCCAAATCCGACATCGGTCTCGGCCAGTCGATCAGGCCGGATGACCTGCAGTGGCAGACCTGGCCGGCCGGTACCGCCTCTTCCAGCCTGATCAGGCGCAGCGAGCGCCCGGACGCCAATACCCAGGTGACCGGCTCGATTGCGCGCGCCCCCTTCATCGCCGGCGAGCCGATCCTGGAGCAGAAGCTGGTGAAGGGCGACGGCTCGGGCTTCATGGCCGCGATCCTGCCGAGCGGCATGCGCGCGATCTCGACCGAGATCTCGCCGGAAACCGGCGCCGGCGGCTTCATCCTGCCGAACGACCGCGTCGACGTCATCCTGTCGCGGCGGGAGAAGAACCCCGATCGCAGCGGGCTGCCCGACATCATCATCTCCGCGATCATCCTCGCCAACGTCCGCGTGCTCGCCATCGATCAGACGCCGAAGGAAAAGGACGGACAGAACGTGGTGGTCGGCAAGACCGTCACGCTGGAATTGAAACCCGAGCAGGCCGAAATCCTGGCCCGCGCACGGCAGGCCGGCACGCTGTCGCTGGCGCTGCGCAGCATCAGCGACCTCAACGCCTCGGACGACCGCTCGGACGATCAGCCCTCCCGCCGCGCCTACATCGTCAACATCGTTCGCTACGGCATTCCGAACCCAACGACGACGACGCAGAGATGAACATGAAGACACCCGACATGATCCGCCGGGACAACCAGCCGAAGATGCGGATGGCCGTCCGCGCGCTGTCGTTTTCGGCGATCGTTGCGCTGAGCCTGAAGGCGGCGCTGCCGGTCGCCGCGGCCGACTATCGGCCGACCGCGCCGCCCGTGACCGAGGGCCAGATCAATGCGCGATCCGTCTCGCTCGGCATCGGCAAGTCGATCGTCATCGACCTGCCGCGCGACATCAAGGACGTGCTGGTCGCCGATCCGAAGATCGCCAATGCGGTCGTGCGCTCGGCGCAGCGCGCCTACATCATCGGCGCCGCGGTGGGCCAGACCAACATCGTGTTCTTCGATGCCGCGGGCGCGCAGATCGCCGCCTACGACATCGCCGTGAAGCGCGACCTCAACGGCATCCGCGCCGCGCTGCGGCAGGCGTTGCCCAATGCCGACATCCAGATCGACGGCCTCGGCGACGGCGTCGTCCTGACCGGGTCGGCGTCGAGCCCGGTCGACGCGCAGCAGGCCGCCGACATGGCCGCGCGCCTTGCCGGCGGCGCCGACAAGGTGGTCAATTCGATCGCGGTGCGCGGCCGCGACCAGGTCATGCTGAAGGTCACGGTCGCCGAAGTCGCGCGCTCGATCATCAAGCAGATGGGCATCGATCTCTCGGGCAAGCTCAACTACGGCACCACCGTGGTGAACTTCAACAACAGCAATCCGTTCACGGCCAATGGTCACACGCTGGTCGGAACCAACGAGATCGCCACATCCCTTGGTGCCTCGCCGTCGGTGACCGCGACGCTTCGCGCGATGGAGAGCGCAGGCGTGGTGCGGACGTTGGCCGAGCCGAACCTGACCGCGATATCAGGCGAATCGGCGACCTTCATCGCGGGCGGCGAGTTCCCGGTGCCGGCCGGCTACGCCTGCGACCCGACCACCCACGTCTGCACGCTGCAAATCAATTTCAAGAAATTCGGCATCTCGCTGAACTTCACGCCGGTGGTGCTGACCGAGGGCCGGATCAGCCTGCGGGTGATGACCGAAGTCTCGGAATTGTCCAACGACAACGCCCTCACGCTGTCGCAGTCCGTGACGTCCTCGTCGGTGAATTCGGTGACCATCCCCTCGATCAAGACCCGCCGCGCGGAGACCACGCTGGAAATTCCCTCCGGCGGCGCGATGGCAATGGCCGGCCTGATCCAGGAGCAGACCAAGCAGGCCATCAACGGCCTGCCGGGACTCGCGCAGCTGCCGGTGCTCGGTTCGCTGTTCCGCAGCCGCGACTTCGTCAACAACCAGACCGAACTGATGGTGCTGGTGACGCCCTATGTGGTCCGCGCGGTCGCGCAGAAGGACCTGTCGCGTCCGGACGACGGTTTTGCCGCGGCATCCGACCCGCAGGCCGACCTGCTCGGCAGCATCAATCGCATCTATGGCGCGCCGGGCCGCGTCGAGCCGGGGCGCAACTATCGCGGCACCTACGGTTTCATCACCGATTGAGGACGGGGCAAGGATATCAAGCCATGACAGCCAGGACTTTCCCCGCCCGCGTCAGCGCGATCCGCGCCGCCGTCGCGCTTGCCGGCCTTACGCTCGTGCTCGGCGCCTGCACCCATACCGACGAGGTGGCGACGACCGCGAGCATTCCCGACGACTACCGGCTGCGCCATCCGATCGCGATCCAGGAGGCCGACACTTCGATCGTCGTGTTCATCGGCCGCGGCCGCGGCGGGCTGACCGCCGAGCAGCGCGCCGACGTGATGGGGCTCGCGCAGCGCTGGGGTCATGAGGGCACCGGCGCGATCAACGCGGACCTGCCGGTCGACACCCCGAACGCCCGCCCGGCGGCCGATGCGATGCGCGAAATCCAGTCGCTGCTCGCAGCCGCCGGTGTGCCGCCGAACGGCGTCGTGGTCCGCCGCTATCATCCGGAGGACCCGCGGCACATGCCCGCCATCCGCCTCAGCTATCCCAGAATATCGGCGACGGCGGGCCCGTGCGGCCTGTGGCCGGAGGATCTCGGCCCCTCGATCAAGAACAAGGGCTACATCGACAACAAGCCCTACTACAATTTCGGCTGCGCCTATCAACGCAACATCGCCGCGATGGTCGACAACCCCGCCGACCTGGTGCAGCCGCGGCCCGAAACGCCGCCCTACGCGCCGCGCCGCGGCGAAGCTTTCGAGAAATACAGGAAAGGCACCACGACCACGACGACCTATCCGGAGTCGGACAAGGCCAAACTCAGCGACACAGGCAAATGATCAGTTACGCGCGCCAGACCACCGAAGAGCAGCCGGCCACGGCGCCGCCGCCGGTCGAGGATCACATCGCGCCGGCGCCGCGGGTCTCCGTGCAGGCGTTCTGCGAGACGGTGGAAACTGCGGCTGCGGTGCAGTCCGCCGGCGAGGACCGCCGCCTCGGCAAGGCGCATCTGAAGATTCAGATGGGCGGCATGGCGGCCGCGGCGGAAGCCTACCGCTCGGCGCCGACGCCGAACGTGATCGTGCTGGAAGCCGACGCGCGCAGCAACATTTTGACCGAGCTTGATCAGCTCGCGACCGTGTGCGATCCGGGCACCCGCGTGGTGGTGATCGGCCGCGTCAACGATGTCGCGCTGTACCGCGAGCTGGTGCGCCGCGGGGTCAGCGACTATCTGATCGCGCCGGTCAACACGCTGGATGTGGTCCGCTCGATCTGCAATTTGTTTTCGGCGCCCGAGGCGAAATCCGTCGGGCGGATCGTCGCCGTGGTCGGCGCCAAGGGCGGCGTCGGCGCCTCCACCATCGCCCACAACGTCGCCTGGGCGATCGCACGCGATCTGGCGATGGATTCGGTGGTCGCCGACCTCGATCTCGCATTCGGCACCGCCGGTCTCGACTACAACCAGGATCCGCCGCAGGGCATTGCCGATGCAGTGTTCTCGCCTGACCGTATCGACACCGCCTTCATCGACCGCCTGTTGTCGAAATGCACCGATCACCTGAGCCTTCTGGCTGCCCCGGCGACACTGGAGCGGGTCTACGACTTCGGCGCCGACGCCTTCGATGCGATCTTCGACACGCTGCGCGCCTCGATGCCCTGCATCGTGCTCGACGTGCCGCATCAATGGTCGGGCTGGACCAAGCGCGCGCTGATCGGGGCCGACGACATCCTGATCGTCGCGGCGCCCGATCTCGCCAATTTGCG
>NZ_JAFATE010000641.1 GCF_019244115.1 Bradyrhizobium sp. | reverse complement strand
CGGTGTCCGGTTGCACGCCGAGATCGGTCATGGCCTCACTCATAGCGAAGCGCATCCACCGGATCGAGCCGCGCCGCCCGCCACGACGGATACAGCGTCGCCAGGAACGACAGCGTCAACGCCATCAGCAGCACTGCGAAGGTTTCGCCGAAATCCATCTCAGCCGGCAATTTCGACAGGAAATAGAGCTCCGGCGAGAACAATTCGGTGTTGGTCAGCCACGAGATGAAGCGGCGGATCGATTCGATGTTCAGGCAGATCAGGGTGCCGACGACGAAGCCGACGATGGTCCCGACCACGCCGATCGAGGCACCGGTAATCAGGAACACGCGCATGATCGAGCCCTGCGTGGCGCCGATGGTGCGAAGGATGGCGATGTCGCTGCCCTTGTCCTTCACCAGCATGATCAGGCCCGAGACGATGTTGAGGGCCGCGACCAGCACGATCAGCATCAGGATCAGGAACATCACGTTGCGCTCGATCTGCAGCGCGTTGAAGAAGGTCGAGTTGCGCTGCCGCCAGTCGACCAAAAACACCGGCCGGCCCGCTGCCTCCGTCACTGCCTTGCGGAACACGTCGATGCGGTCCGGATTGGTGGTGAAGACCTCGATCGCGGTGACGTCACTGTTGCGGTTGAAATAGCCCTGCGCCTCGGAGAGCGGCATGAACACCATGCCGCTGTCGTATTCGGACATCCCGATCTCGAATACTGCCGCCACCTTGTAAGGCTTGATGCGCGGCGTCATGCCCATCGGCGTGACCGCGCCTTTCGGCGAGACCAGCGTGAGGCTGTCGCCGGCATGCAGCGAGAGCTGGTCGGCAAGCCGTCGCCCGATGGCGACGCCCTGCCCGCTATCGAAGCCGTCGAGCGTGCCCTGCTTGACGTTCTTGGCGATCGAGGTGAGGTTGTTGAGATCATCCGACCTGATGCCGCGCACCAGCACGCCCGAGGCATTGAACGGCGAGGACGCCAGTGCCTGGCCGTCCACGACCGGCGCAGCCAGCCGGATGCCCTGCACCTGGCTGATGCGGTCGGCGACGTCCTTCCAGTCTGTCAGCGGCGATTCCAGCGGCTGCACGAGGAGATGCCCGTTGAGCCCGAGGATCTTGTCCAGGAGCTCCTTGCGAAAGCCGTTCATGACGGCCATCACGATGATGAGGGTTGCGACCCCCAGCATGATTCCGAGAAAGGAGAAACCGGCAATGACGGAGATGAACCCTTCCCGGCGTCGCGCGCGAAGATAGCGCCCCGACAGCATCCATTCATAGGCCGAGAAGGGCGCGGTTTCGACGTGCTCGTTCATGGTGCCATCCATCGTCCGATAATCCCATGATTCGGGGCCAAATGTGGCCGTTCTGGCCGCCTCTTCGGGTGCGCTCGGTGGATAAACCCAGAGTCTGACGGATCCGATGCTCGCTACGCGCCGGCCAGCCGCGCGATCGTGTCCGCCGGCGACAGGGTCTCACGCATGCCGTCGCTGCGCCGCTTGATCTCCACCTTGCCCTCGGCGAGCCCTTTTGGCCCGACCATGATCTGCCAGGGAATGCCGATCAGGTCGGCAGCGGCAAACTTGGCACCGGCGCGCTGGTCGGTATCGTCATACAACACATCGACGCCCCTCGCCGACAACTCACGATAAAGTTTTTCGCACGCCGCGTCGGTATCATCGGCCCCCTGTTTCAGGTTGAGGATCACGGCCGTGAATGGGGCGACCGCCTCCGGCCATTTGATGCCGGCCTCGTCATGGCAGGCCTCGATAATCGCGCCGACCAGCCGCGAGACCCCGACGCCGTAGGAGCCGCCATGGATCGGCACCTCGGCCCCGTCGGGCCCGGCGACCATGGCCTTCATTGCATCGGAATATTTGGTTCCGAAATAGAAGATCTGACCGACCTCGATGCCCCGGGTATGGACCCTGTGCTCGGCCGATACCTCCTGCTCGAAGCGCGCGGCATCGTGGACGTCCTCGGTGGCGGCGTAAACCGAAGTCCACTGCTTGATGATCGGCGTCAGATCGCCGTCATAGTCGACGTCCTCGGCGGGGATCGGCAGGTCGAGCACCCTGCGGTCGCAATAGACGCCGGACTCGCCGGTCTCGGCTAGCACGATGAACTCGTGGCTGAGGTCGCCGCCGATTGGCCCGGTCTCGGCGCGCATCGGAATGGCCTTCAGGCCCATGCGGGCGAAGGTGCGCAAGTAGGCGACGAACATCTTGTTGTAGGCGCGCCGCGCGCCGGCCTCGTCGAGATCGAAGGAATAGGCATCCTTCATCAGAAATTCGCGGCCGCGCATCACGCCGAAGCGCGGACGCTGCTCGTCGCGAAACTTCCACTGGATGTGGTAGAGATTGAGCGGCAGGCTCCGGTACGATTTCACATAGGCGCGGAAGATCTCGGTGATCATCTCCTCGTTGGTCGGCCCGTAGAGAAGCTCGCGCTTGTGGCGGTCTGATATCCGCAGCATCTCCGGACCGTAGGCGTCATAGCGCCCGCTCTCGCGCCAGAGATCGGCAAGCTGCAGGGTCGGCATCAAGAGCTCCAGCGCGCCCGAGCGGTCCTGCTCCTCGCGCACGATCTGCTCGATCTTCTTCAGCACGCGAAAGCGCAGCGGCAGCCAGGCATAGATGCCCGCCGCCTCCTGCCGCAGCATGCCGGCGCGCAGCATCAGGCGGTGCGAGACGATCTCGGCCTCCTTGGGATTCTCTTTGAGGATGGGCAGGAAAAACCGGGACAGTCGCATGGGACGGGGCTCGGACGAGGAATCGATGGGGTGTTTGGGGCAGTGAAAGCGGATTGCCGGGAAAAACACAAGGCGAAGCTGAAGGAAAGGGCCTAAGCCCAGATTTCTTCTGCAATTTTTGACCCGGACCAGCGGCTACGGAAACGCCCGGGGAAGCGACCCGGGAATAAACCGCCGCGTCCTCTGCTCATCCCTGAGCCGATCCGAAGTCAAGGTTTTGGGGAATTCATGGACAGCAAATCGCCCAGCGCCGTCAAGGCATCCGCCTTCCAAACCGCAACCCATCTGGCGCATCGCGGACTGGCCGCCCTGCTGGTCGCAACAGTGGCAACCGCAACCGCCGAGGCGGCTGGTGACGCCGCGCGCGGCGAAGCCCTCTATCGCGACTGCCAGGCCTGTCACTCATTCGACAAGAACCAGATCGGCCCCATGCACCGCGGCGTGGTCGGCCGCGCTGCCGGCACCGTTGCGGGCTTCGACTATTCGGAAGCGCTGAAGAACGCTGGCATCGTCTGGACCGAAGCCAATCTCGACAAATGGCTGGCCGACCCGGAAGTCCTCGTTCCCGGCTCAAAAATGTACTTCAGCGTCGACAAGGCAGGGGATCGCGCCGATCTCATCGCGTTCCTGAAGGAGCGCGCGAAATAAGCGGCGGCGTCCTTCACATCTTCTTCATGCCATCCATCTTCATGTCCATCTTTCCGCCTTCGGCGGCGGGCCCCTTGGCGCCGACGCCCTGGACATCAAGCGTGACCACGACGGTGCCCGCCTTCTCGAATTGCAGCGTGACCGGCAGCTTGTCGCCCTGCTTCAGCGGCGCCTTCAGGTCAAGCATCATCAGGTGGTAGCCGCCCGGCGCGAGCGTGACGGTCTTGCCGGGCTCGATGGTCAGGCCGTTCTCAACCGCGCGCATGGTCATGACGCCGTTCTTGACCGCCATCTCGTGCACCTCGATCTTGTCGGCGAAATCGCCGGACACGGCAACCAGGCGGTCGGGCGCACTGCCCTTGTTCTCGATGGTGAGAAAGCCGCCACCGGTCTTGGCGCCGCGCGGCGTCGCGCGGCTCCAGGCCTGGCTGATGACGAGATCGCCGGCCTTGACCTCCTCGGCCCGCGCCGGCGCCGCCAAGAAACAGCTCACCATGGCAGCAAACATGGCAAGGCTCGCAAGCGGCTTGAAGATGCGACGATTGATGTCCATTGCGTTCAACTCCAGTCAAAGGAT
>NZ_JAFATE010000880.1 GCF_019244115.1 Bradyrhizobium sp. | reverse complement strand
GGGCGACCGGACGATCACGCCGGAATTGGCGGCCTCACTCTCCACCATCTTTGGTGCGCCAGGGGTCCAGCCCGGCTTTCTCGTGCCGCAAGCTGTCGGAGGACCGCTGTTCGTCCCCCAGCACATGGCGCTCGGCGCCTTCGGCCAGAAATAGACTAAGCGCGATGGGATCCGGTTGGATCGCCATCGCGCTTTAAAATCTTGATCGCGCATGATCTTCTCGGACGACCACCGCACACTGTTTCGGATCAGGCGCTGATCCGCTCCACGCTTATCGTCTTGGTCATTCGCCGCGGGTAGGTCCGTGAGTTCTGCGGGCCAATGTCAGACGCACGCCTCGATCGCGACGCTGCCGGCGTACCGAGCGCCGGCGCCGGCGAAAACGCCTCATCATCGACACCTTTCCGCCCTATCTCGTCCGGGATCACGTTCCCGTGAAGGGTGATCGCATGAACGACAGGGTATTGCCCTATCTCATCTCTCTCGGGCTCATCGGCACGGGTGTTGTCTGGATCGCCGCCGCGGCGAACGCCGTGACATCCATGATCTCGATGACGGTGGGGGTCCTGACGATCGCAGTCGGGGCACTGAGTCTTCTGCTCGAATTTCGCAACGGAGCGCAGTAGAGCCCTTCCGGAGGCATGATGCCTCGCACATCACTCCCTCGTCGCGGAATGTTGATCGACGCGCGCCTGGCGATCCGGGCCGCGCCGGGTTCCCGAACGTGTCATATCTGCCGCAGTCGCGGCGAATTCGAGACAACAGGCGCGCGCGGTAATTGTAGCGGAGCGGCTTGCGGAGTAGCTCTGCTGTCGAATCTTGAGAAATACCGATTCTGCTGATCTTACGGAGAAGGACCGTGGTGAAGATTCTGATCGTGACCGGCGCAACGCTCGCTTTCGTGACTGCCGCTGCTGCTGCCGACCTTCCGCACCCACAGCCGGTTTATCAGACCGCCCAAGTCGGCAAGATGCCGATTGGCAAGAGCCCGATCGGCAAGGCTCCCATCGGAAAGTCGCCCGTCGGTAAAGGGCCGGTCGTGACGCGGGCCTACTGACGGATATCGGCTCACGGCTGACTGTCTTGTTGCGAGCGGCAAGAAAGGACAAGGCGTGGCGAATAGACCGATGAGGCTGAGCCCAGGCATCCTTGCGAGCGTCTGCGCGCTCGCTGTTTCGCTCGGTTGCGACATACGACCAGCTTCTGCCGTCGATGCTGACGCCGGTTCTCAGCGCGCCGTTTTCCAGAAGCCGGACAGTCAGAAGCGCACCGCCGAGGCGAATGCGCTGGCGTCGAGCGAGGCGCCGGCGCCTCGTGCGAGCGGACGGCTGGCAGGCGCGCCGGCAAAGGGCCCGTACTATGTCGACTTCAGAGCCCGGACCGCCGCGAGCTGGGGGCACGCTTTCGTCTGGTACGGCAAGACGAGCGAGCGACAGGTCGAGGTCGCCGGACTGACGCCCGCGGGCGACACCCTGGAATATGTGCTCGGCTATTTCACCTGGGTGCCGTCCGAGACCGGCGCAAGCTATGGCGATCTTGATCCGCAATATCTGACCGCGAGCTATCGCGTCTACCTGAACGAGGCCGACGCGAAGCGGGTGTTCGCCCATATCAAGAAGCTGCAGGCGAGTTCGCCGGTCTGGAATGCCGAAACGGCCAATTGCACCGGTTTCATCGGCAGCATCGCGGAGTACATGGGACTGAAAACTCCGACGCGCTGGACACGACCCGAGGAGTACGTCAACAAGCTCAAGGAAATGAATGGCGGACGTCGGATGGTTCAGCTGACGTCAGAGCAATAGCTGCCCTTCGCCATCGAAGGTAACCTCGGCTTTTGAATCAGAGCACGCTCTTGCTGCGTGAATAGATGCTTGCGGACAAGCGAGCCGCTTGAACCTTTGCCAGCGCATGATCCGGAAAAGTGTTCAGCAGTTTTCCGAAGAGATCATGCGCAATCAAGATCCAAAGCGCGATGGCGATTCCGATCGCGCTTGAGTGCAGGGGTTTGCCGAGCGCACCCCCGGGCATGAGCAAGCCGCGATATTCTGTGGATCGGGAGTTGATATCGCCCCTGAGAACGCAGGCGCCGAGATGCTTTCCGGATTTCGCCACGAATCATCCGTCTAATCGACTTGGGAGTTGGCGGGGGCGTACGAGCGTCTGGTCGGCCGATATAAGTATCTTAGTTGAAGGATCACCGCAGAAGGACAACGTAAACAATTTTGGCTGGCGGCGATTTACCCAACCTCTGGACGCGCTTTTTTCCAACCAAAGGAGTTTGTCATGCGAAGTACAGCCGTCAAGGCCTTCGACAGGGACGAGGTCAAGCTCAGTATCGCCGATCAACTCGAAAAGGATATCGCCACGTTGCCGCGTCCTCCGGCGCTGCCGGCCGATGAGGTGCGCAGCTACGCGCCACCTGCGAACCGCACGGTGCCGTTGCCGGACTACGTCACCCATCTCGACGGAGTCAGCGAGATCGGAAAGCTTTCGGCCGAAGCCGTGATCCGCGAATACGAGGCGGCCGCCCGGGAGATCGAGGCCATGGGCCAGGAAACCGCCAAGCGCTGCGAGGCGATCACGGCAAGCGTGGCCGGCATGCTCGAGGACGTAAAGGCCACCGCCGCCCACTTCCGCAAGGAAGCCAAGCGCATCTTCAACGACATCGAGTCCTGCTCGATCATCACCGAGGAGGTGCGGACGACCTGCGATGCCCTGAAGAAGAAGATTGTCGAGTAGCCTCGGTTTGCAGGCAACGCGACATTTGAGCAATCGCGCGTCGTCGGATGAAATGGCGTTAACAAGTCCTTAATGCACCGGTCCTAGAGTCGGAGGGAAGCGACCTACGAAGACATGCTGGAATGGCGAGAACGGCTGCCGCGAAAAATGGCCCGCTCCTCCGCGCCTTCGCGCGGAGTTGTGGCGGCTGGCTGCATGCGCTCGGCCTGGTTTCGCTGCTGCTTGTCCCGGGCGCGCCCGCCGCGGCGCAAGGTGACGCGGCCAGGGCCGAACCGGTCAAGGGCGCGGCGACGTTCTCGGCCGCGGGGGGCTATGCCCGGCTGGTCCTGAAGTTCGCCGACGATGTCACGACCGACGTCGTCAGCGCAGGCCAGATCCTGGTGATCCGCTTCAACCGCGCGGTCGATGTTCCGGTCGAGGCGCTGGGGGACGCGGTGCCCAGCTACGTGTCGTCGGCCCGGCGCGATCCCGACGGCACCGCAATCCGGCTGTCGCTGGTGCGCAGGGTGCGCATCAGCACCATGGCGGCCGGCGAACGGGTGTTCGTCGACATGCTGCCCGAGGGCTGGAGCGGTCCGCCGCCGAGCCTGCCCGCCGATGTCGTGCGCGAACTCGCCGAACGCGCGCGGGCCGCCGAGCGTGCACTCCGCCTGCAACGCGCCGCGGCCGAGGCGCAGAAGCTTCCGCCGATCCGGGTCCGCGCGCTGGTGCAGCCGACCTTCGTCCGCTTCGTGTTCGAGATGCCTGACGGCATCGGCGCGTCGTCGGTGCTGAACGACCAGAAGCTGATCGTCCAATTCTCGGGCATGCTCACCTTCGACCTGGCTGATGCCAAGGTCGCCGCTCCGCCGAACGTCGCCTCGATCGAGCAGAACATCGAGGCCACCACGACTACCGTCGAGATCGCGCTGATCGGCGACGTCAATGTGCACGCGTTCCGCGACGAAAAGAACTACATCGTCGACGTCGCCTTCCAGCAGCCGGACAAGAAGGAGACGCCGGCTCCCGCGGCCGACGCCTCGGACGGCGCAAAGGGGGCCGGCGCGAACAAGGCCAGGGAGAAGGACTCGGCGCTGCATCAGGAGATCACGCCGCCGACCTCCGAGACGATCGCACGCCAGATGAAGACGAGCCCTCAGGACGCGCAGACGCCCGAGGCGAAAGCGGAGGGAGCGCAGGACCACGCGCCGCCGATCAAGGCCGAAGCCAAGTCTGAGACAAAGTCTGAGACGAAGTCTGAGACGAAGGCGGACGCCAAACCCGAAGCAAAATCGGACACCAAGACCGAGGAGCACGCAGGCGTAAAGGCTGAAGCAAAGCCTGAGCCGAAGCCTGAACAGGCCGCGAAGGCCGCGCAGGAAACTCCGAAGGCTGAACCCGCACCCTCGAAGAGCCCGCACGCCGAAAAGGGGCCCGAAACCGCTGAGGCGGCGAAGATGCCGGCCGAGGCCGCGGCGAATGCGTCCGCGGCCGGCCCCGCGGGCAAGGTCGATGCGATCAGGGACAGCGATGGCCTGCGCCTGACATTCTCCTTCGCGTCGGCTACGGCTGCCGCATCGTTCCGTCGCGGCGACACCATTTGGCTGGTGTTCGATGCGGCGCGGCCGTTCGACCTCGAGCCGATCCGCACCAAGGGTGGCGCCATCATCGGCGACGCCGGCCTGGTGCCGCTCGAGAGGGGCCAGGCATTGCGTATCCATCTCAACCGCCCGCTGATGCCGTCGCTCGTCTCGGATGAGCGTGCGAGCGGCTCGCAATGGACGCTGATCCTGGCCGACAAGGTGCAGAACGCGCCCCAGCCGCTCGCGCTGGTTCGCAACATCACCGATCCCGCGCATGCCAATGTCGCGGTGTCGCTGTCTGCTCCGGGCCAGTTGCACCGGCTGGTCGATCCCGATGCCGGCGACACGCTGATGGTGGTGACCGCGCCGCCGCCGATCCGCGGCTTCATCAAGCGGCAGGATTTTGTCGACTTCGCGGTGCTGGAATCCGTGCATGGCGTCGCGATCCGTCCGAACTCGGACGACGTCGCCGTCGAGCTTGGGCCGGACAAGATCATCGTCGGCCGGCCCGGTGGGCTGACGCTGTCGTCGGTCGGCACGGCCAGCGAGCGGGCGCCGACCGCGGTGCGGCCGCTGTTCGACATCGACGACTGGCACAAGAACCAGGAGGAGGGCCTGATACCGCGGCTCGACGCGCTGATCGCGCAGGCCGCGAGCGCCGCGCCCGACCAGCGCTCGCAGGCCAGACTCGAACTCGCCCGCTTCTACATGGCGCGCGGGATGTACCAGGAGGCGCGGGGGGTCACCAACCTCATCATCTCCGACGGCGATCCGCGGACCGATCAGCCCGTCGTGCTGATGATCCACGCGATCGCGAGCATCTTGATGGGGCGGCCCGATCAGGGGCTGAAAGACCTCGCAAGTCCCGCGATCGGCAACAATTACGACTCGCAATTGTGGAAGGGCCTGGCCTTTGCCCGGCAAGGCCGATGGCCGGACGCGCGCGAAAAATTCAAGAATGTCGAGTTCGCGATCGCCGCGCTGCCGCTCGAGCTGCAGCGCGTCGTCACGATGGACGCGATGCGCGCCTCGCTCGAGGTGAAGGATTTTGGCGGCGCCTCGAAGCGGCGCGCCGAGCTCGACGTGGTCGGGGTTCCGCCTGACATGAAGCCGTCCTTCGCGGTGCTGCGCGGCCGCCTTGCCGAGGCGCTCGGCCAGGACATGGACGCGCTCGATGATTACACCTTCGCGATCAAGTCGCCGAACCGGGAGGCGGCCGCGGAAGCCAAGCAGCTCGAGGTCGCGCTGAAACAGCGCCGCAACGAGATCAACCAGACCGAGGCGTTGCATGAGCTCGAAACGCTGGCGGTGACCTGGCGCGGGGATGCGATCGAACTCAGGACACTGCAGATGGTGTCGCAGATCTACAGCGACACCTCGCATTATTTCGAGGCGCTGGCCGCGGCGCGGCAGGCGAGCAAGCTCGCGCCCAATTCCGAGATCTCGCGGCAGGCCCAGGATGCGGCCTCCGACCTGTTCTCCGACATCTTCCTCAGCGCCAAGGGCGACGAGCTGCCGCCGATCGAGGCGCTCAGCCTGTTCTACGAGTACCGCGAGCTGACGCCGATCGGCCGGCGCGGCGACGAGATGATCCGCCGCCTGGCCGAACGCCTCGTCGCAGTCGACCTTTTGGACCAGGCGGCGGAGCTGTTGCAGTACCAGGTCGACAAACGCCTGGAGGGAGCGGCGCGGGCCCAGGTCGCAGCTAGACTTGCGATGGTCTATTTGACCAACCGCAAGCCCGACCGCGCCATCCAGGCGCTGCGCTCGACGCGCATCGCCGATCTCAACGGCGAACTGCGCCAGCAGCGGCTCCTGCTCGAGGCGCGCGCACTGAGCGATGTCGGACGCCATGACCTTGCCCTCGACATCGTCTCCAACATCGGAGGCCGCGAGGCGATCCGGCTGCGCTCGGACATCTACTGGGCGGCACGCCGCTGGCGCGAGGCGTCGGAGCAGATCGAACTGTACTACGGCGACCGTTTCCGCGATTTCAAGCCGCTCAATGCCGACGAGCGCAGCGATGTCCTTCGCGCGGTGGTCGGCTATGCCCTGGCCGAGGATGCCATCGGGCTTGCGCGGTTTCGCGAAAAATATGCGCCGCTGATGACCGCGGAAGCCGACAAGATCGCCTTCGACGTCGCGAGCAAGCCGGCCTCGGGCTCCAGCGC
>NZ_JAFATE010000835.1 GCF_019244115.1 Bradyrhizobium sp. | reverse complement strand
CGCAACCGGTTCGGCCCAACAGCAGGGAACCATGAGAGTCCTATTCGCCACCCCCGAACTTTCCGATTTTGTCCAGGTCGGCGGCCTCGCCGCCGTCTCCGCGGCACTGCCGCGGGCGCTGCGACCATTCTCTGACATTCGCATCATCATGCCGGGTTACCCGGAGGTGTTCGGCAAAATCGCCGATTTCTCCATCGTCGGTCATTGTGCCGCAACGGCCCAGCTTCCCGCCTGCTCGCTCGGTCTTGGGTTTGCGCGGGACGGCCTGCCGACCTATGTCGTCATCTGCCCGGAATTGTATGAACGCCGCGGCACGCCCTATGGCAACGAGCGCGGCGAAGACTGGGCCGACAATGATCTGCGGTTCGCACGCTTTTGCCTTTCGGCGAGCCTGCTCGCGCAAGGCGGCGTCGACCCCGATTGGTCGGCTGACCTGATCCACGCCAACGACTGGCAGTCCGGGCTGATCCCGGGCTACGTGGCCTGGTCCGGCGCGCAACTTCCGACCATCTTCACGATCCACAATCTGGCCTATCAGGGGCTGTTCGAACCGACCACGGTGCGCAAGATCGGCGCCCCGGACGCCGCCTTCGACATCAACGGGCTCGAATTCTACAACAAGCTCTCCTTCATCAAGGCCGGGATCGTCTACGCCTCGCACGTCACCACAGTCAGCCAGACCTACGCCCAGGAGATCACGACCCCGCAGTTCGGCTGCGGGCTGGACGGGCTGTTGCGCAAGAGGGCCGACGAGCAGAAGCTCTCGGGCATCCTGAACGGCATCGACGAGAGCTGGGATCCGCGCAACTGCGCGGCGCTGAGCCAGACTTTTGAAGCCGGCGACTGGCGCGCGCGTGCGGTGAACACCGCCGAGTTGCGCAGGCAGTTCGGCCTTGCCGTGTCGCGCGGTCCGTTGTTTGCCGTGGTGGCCCGGCTCGTTCACCAGAAAGGCGTCGATCTCGTGCTCGAAGCGGCCGAGACGATCGTCGATGCCGGCGGGCAGCTGATCGTGACCGGCAAGGGCGAGCCGCGGTTCGAGCACGCTTTGCTGCAAGCCCAGCAGCGACGTCCGCAAGCGGTCGCGGTGCGCATCGGTTTCGACGATGACGCGGCCCGCAACATCTTCGCAGGCAGCGACTTCACCCTGGTGCCATCGCGCTTCGAGCCCTGCGGGCTCAGCCAGATGTACGCCCAGCGCTTCGGGTCGCTGCCGGTCGGTCACAGGACCGGCGGCCTGGCCGAGACGATCCTCGATGGCGAGACCGGCTTTCTGTTCCGCAAGGCCTCCACGGCATCGCTTCTGGGCGGGCTGTGCCGGGCCTTCTCAGTGTTCGGAGCGAGCGAGCGCTTTGGTGCCATGCGGCGCGCGGCCATGAAGCAGACGTTCGGCTGGTCGGCCTCCGCAAGCTCCTATCTGTCACTCTATCGAACCGCCGCGTCGGGGGCTTGAGCCGTCGCTTTGGCGCATGATCCGGAAAAGTGCGAAGCGGTTTCCGATTGCGCAACGACAAGCTGAAATGCGATGGCGATTCAGCCTGGTCCGCTCGCGCGTCAGGACGCCGGCTTGGCCGGGACCTGCGGCTCTGTGACGCTGGGCTCGCCGAGCGCCACAGCGGCGATCACGGCAGGTGGGACGGGAGCCGGCTCCGGGAGCTCTTTTGCCCGCTGCAGAGCGGCTTCCTTGGCAATCGCGGCGATCGAATTGCCGGTCTTGTCGACAATTCGAGTCAGCTCAGTTTCGGAGAGCCCCAGCCGCTTCTTGAGCAGCCGAACCTGGGTTTTATCGGTCAAATCAAGCTTGTTGCGGATCGGCTGGGATTTCTTGCGGTGCATGGCGGATCCCTCCTGTCCTTCAAGTAACCTCCGCCTCGACCAATTGGTTCCCGCTGCCCTGCGCCCTACTGAAACGCGACCTCGGCAAAGCTGCGGAGCTTTCGCGAATGCAGCCGCTCCGTTTCCTGGTGCTTGAGCCGCTCCAGCGCCTTCAGCCCGATCTCGAGATGTTGGCCGACGCGTTGGCGATAGAACTCGCTGGCCATGCCGGCGAGTTTGATCTCCCCATGCAGCGGCTTGTCCGAGACGCAGAGCAGCGTGCCATAGGGAACGCGGAAACGGTAGCCGTTGGCTGCGATCGCCGCCGATTCCATGTCGAGTGCGACCGCGCGCGATTGCGACAGGCGGCGGATCACCTGCGGACCGCTGATCTCCCAATTGCGATTGTCGACGCTCGCCACCGTTCCGGTGCGCATCAGCCGCTTGAGCTCGAAACCGGTCAGTCCGGTCACCTCGCCGACCGCCTCCTCCAGCGCGACCTGCATCTCCGCGAGCGCAGGGATCGGCACCCAGGGCGGCAGTTCGCGGTCGAGCACGTGGTCCTCGCGGACATAGCCATGCGCCAGCACGTAGTCGCCGAGCCGCTGCGTGTTCCGCAGGCCCGCGCAATGGCCGAGCATCAGCCAGGCATGCGGCCGCAGCACCGCGACATGGTCGGTGACGTTGCGCGCGTTCGAGGGGCCGGTCCCGATGTTGATCAGCGTGATGCCCCGATAGCCGGGCTCGACGAGATGATAGGCCGGCATTTGCGGCATGCGGCCCGGCGCCGTTCCGGTCGTGCCGCCACCGTGCCGCTTGTTGCGGGTGACGACATTGCCCGGCCCGACAAAGGCCTCGGGGCCGGCCTGTCCCGCGGCGAGGCGCTGCTCGCACAGGCGAATGAAGGCGTCGACATAGAACTGATAGTTCGTGAAAATCACGAAATTCTGAAAGTGCTCCGGATCGGTGCCGGTATAGTGATAGAGGCGGCGCAGCGAGTAGTCGACCCGGGCGGCGCGGAACAGCGACAGCGGCTCCGGCGCGCCAGGGGCAAGCTCGAGCGTCCCGTCGGCGATCGCATCGTCCATCGCGGCGAGATCCGGCACGTCGAACAGATCGCGCAGCGATCGGGTGACCACCGACTTGTCGTTGTTCGCGAGCGTCGCCTCGATGTTGATGTCCCGCCGGTAGGCGAAATGGATCGGGATCGGCTCCTCAGACTCGCCGACCTCGACCGGCACGCCATGGTTTTCGATCAGCAGGCGGATCTGTTCGGTGAGATAGGGCTTGAACACATCCGGCCGCGTGACGCTGGTCTCGTGCACCCCCGGCCCCGCGACGAAGCCATAGGACAGGCGGGAATCCAGGCTGCGGGCATGGGTTGCGGTCGTCACGCGCACGAACGGGTAGCTGGCACGCACCCGCGTCGTCACGGCCCCACCGCTCAGATAGGCCTCGAAACGGTCACGGAGGAACTGGGTGTTGCGTTGATAGATCTCTTCGAGCCGGCTCACCGCCGCCTCGGCGCTGGTGAAGACGGCGGTCGCGAAAGGTTCGGGCGTCTGGATGGTCAGTGCGGCCCCCTTGGTCGAAAACGAGAGACTCGGTTATCCCCTGGCGTGATTCTGGATAGCCGGTTTGCGACCTGGAGAACAGAGCTCCCCCGCCCTGCCTGCGATCATCCGCCCCAACCAGCCCAAGGAACCGAAACCGCCGCGCCCCGTTAGTTGCATTGACAGTTTTCTTCGGGAGGTGGCGCAAATGGACAACGATCGGATTACCGGCGCGGCGAAGGATTACGCCGGTCAGGCCCAGAGCAAGCTCGGCGAACTCGCCGGCGACGCGAAGACGGAAGCGGCGGGCCGCATGAAGGAAGCGGCCGGCACGGCGCAGAACCTTTACGGCCAGGCCAAGGATACGGCGCGCGAAGCCACCGAGACCGCAACGAACTATGCCAGACAGGCGTACGAAAACTCCGGCGATGCGTTTCGCGACGGCTCGCAGGCGCTTGCAAAGAAGGTGCAGGATAGCCCGCTCAGTTCAGTGCTCATCGCCGGGGGAATCGGCTTTGCGCTGGCTCTGATGATGATGCGCCCGGCGCGCCGTCCGTCCCGCGACTGGCGCTATTGACGCAGTTCCGTCGAAAAGCGCGATGGTTTGCCATCGCGCTTTTGTTCGCCGGTGCCCAAAGCTCTGTTTGCCAATCGCAGGAGGTTGACCGTGACCGATGAAGCTCCGCTGTCGCCTTATGTCTATGAGGGCCTGGACCCGGTCGCCGAGCGCAAGTCGACGCGTTCGGCAATCTCGGAAGCGCTGCAGGACACGCTTAGTCTTGCGAACACCACGATCGACGCCGCGCGAAAGCCGGGCATGCCGCTGGGCATCCTGAGCAACATCACCCGAGAGGCGCCGCTCGGCTCGCTGATGGTCGCGTTCCTGCTGGGCGTCGCTTTCGCACGCCGCCGGATGCGCTAACCCTGAAAGCCGGTGGTTCAATCCCATCGCGCCTTGGATCTTCGTCAA
>NZ_JAFATE010000790.1 GCF_019244115.1 Bradyrhizobium sp. | reverse complement strand
CACAAACTCCCGCCGCTGATCCATTACCGACACCTCGCGCCATGCCATGGACTGGCCCCCCAACCACCAAATCCAAGCATTATGACGTGTCGGCCATGTCCCCGAACACCGGAAAAAACCGTCGGTGATGTCCCCGGGCTATACATTCAAGCGGGGCATCCAGTATTCCAGAGGCGTCCGTACTTGAGCCGATGTGCCGCGGCGTACTGGATCGCCCGGTCAAGCCGGGCGACGACCATCTGAGACGAGTTGCAATTGTCGCATCATGGCCCCATCTCGAAAAGGCCTTGCTCCAAGGCCTCATCGAAAGAGAAGCCATGTCCTTTTACGACGCGACCGTTCCCGCTTTTGTGCAAATCCTTTCCAGCCTGGCCGGCCTTCTCAACAAGGCCGAGGCGCATTGCAAAGCCAAGAATATTCAGCCCGAGGTAATCCTGAACGCGAGGCTTTATCCCGACATGCTGCCGTTCACGAAGCAGGTTCAGCTCGCCTGCGATTTCGCGGGAAAAACCACGGCCCGCCTTGCCCATATCGAGGTGCCGACCACGCCGGACACCGAGACGAGTTTTGAAGAGCTGCGGCAGCGGCTCGCGAAAACCATCGACTATCTCAAGTCGTTCAAGCCTGCGCAATTCGAAGGCGCCGACGCGAAAGACGTGACCTTTCCGGCCGGCCCCAATAGTTCGATCACGCTGAAGGGCCAGGAATACGTCAATCGCGCGGCGTTTCCGAATTTCTACTTCCATGCCGCGATCGCGCACGGAATCCTGCGCCACAATGGCGTCGAGATCGGCAAGCGCGACTTTCTCGGCATCGCGTGATCACTCGCCGTCATTCCGGGGCGCGGCCAACGGGCCGCGAACCCGGAGCTCGAGATTCCGGGTTCGCGCGCGCCCCGGAATGACCAAAGAAAAACTGCCCTCCAAAATTTGGCATACAGATCATCCTTTTCACACCGCTCCGAAATCCGGACAAATTATCCCACAAAGGTACTTCGCGCGGCTCACCTGCGCCTGTCGAATGGCTGGGCCATTGCGGAGGCAGTCGCAATGCACAAATCTAGGCGACCTGCCACGTCCTCGGAAAACAACTGCATGAGCACGCCGACCAGACTGTTTGAGCCCTTCAAGCTCGGCCCGATCACGCTTGCCAACCGCTTCGTGATGGCGCCCCTGACCCGCAATCGCGCGATCCCGCCCAGCATGGTGCCGAACCCGCTTGCGATCGACTATTACGGCCAGCGCGCCAGCGCCGGACTTTTGATCACCGAGGCTAGCCAGGTCTCACAGCAGGGCCAGGGCTATCAGGACACGCCCGGCATCTATTCCAAGGAGCAGGTCGAGGGCTGGCGCAAGGTCACCGATCGCGTCCATGAGCGCGGCGGAAAGATTTTCATCCAGATCTGGCATGTCGGCCGCGTTTCGCACATCGCACTGCAGCCCGGCGGCGGCAAGCCGGTCGCACCCAGCGCGATCCGTGCTAAAGGCAAGACTTTCGTGAACGGGACCTTCACCGACATCTCGGAGCCGCGCGCGCTCGAACTGTCAGAAATTCCCGGCATCATCGACGATTTTCGGCGCGGCACTGTCAACGCGCTCGCCGCCGGTTTCGATGGCGTCGAGATCCACGGCGCCAACGGCTATCTGCTCGATCAGTTCGCGAAAGACGGCGCCAACAAGCGCGACGACCTTTATGGCGGCGCCATCCCGAACCGGGCCCGGCTGATGCTCGAGGTGGCTGAAGCCGTTGTCAGAGAGGCGGGCGCGGAGCGCACGGGCATCCGCATCTCCCCGGTCACGCCGGCCAATGACATTTCCGACTCCAATCCGCAGCCATTGTTCGAGCACATCGTCGATCACCTCAATGCGCTCAAGCTGAGCTATATCCACGTCATCGAGGGTGCGACCGGCGGCCCGCGCGATAACGCGCCTTTCGATTACGCCTCGCTGCGCAAGCGTTTCGATGGCGCCTATATCGCCAACAATGGCTACGATTTCGAGCTGGCCACAAAAGTGCTCGCGGAAGGCGCCGCCGACCTGATCGCGTTCGGCAAGCCGTTCATCTCCAACCCCGACCTGGTCGAGCGGCTGAAGAAGGGCGCTCCACTTAACGAATGGGACAAGGCCACGTTTTATGGCGGCGGCGCCAAAGGCTATACCGACTATCCGACGCTGGAGGCCCCGCAAGCCGCGGAGTAGCCAAACATCAAGCTCGTCATGCCCCGCGAAAGCGGGGCATCCAGTATTCCAGAGACGTCGAGATCAGCTGAGAAACCGCAGCGTACTGGATCGCCCGGTCAAGCCGGGCGATGACAAGCGGAAAGCGTTGCCGCGCGCAGCTCTCTTTCTCGCCTCTGCGTTCTCTGGTCTAATGCTTCCATGATCCCATCCGCCGAAGACATCGTTCGCCGCGCCACCACTGCCTTCAACGCGGGGCAACGCGATGAGGCTCGAAAATTCTGTGAACAAGGCCTCGAGCGGCAACCCGGCGAACCGATGTTGAGCCATCTGCTCGCAGCCGTGCTGTTTTCCGCAAATGATGCCGAAGCCGCCCGCAGCCATATCGAAACAAGCATCGCGCGACGCCCTGACAGCGCCGCGGCGCATCTGCTTGCGGCGCGGATCGCCCGCGCACAAAAGGACTTTGATGCCGCGCTGGCGCATCTTGATCGTGCGATTGCTCTTGCGCCGCAACGCGAGGCTTTCGTCGAAAAGGCGCGAACGCTGGATCAGGCCGGGCTGAAGCCGCAGGCGCGCGAGGCCTGGCAGGCAATCCTGAAGGTGATCCCGCACCATCAGGAGGCCGCAGGCCGGCTCGGGCGGCTGGCTT